>CAYYGX010000011.1:0-6489 GCA_964471805.1 uncultured Gammaproteobacteria bacterium
TTTATAAAGATTATCCGGGGATTTTATATATTGATGATTTGCAAAAATTAAAAAATATATTATACGACCAAAGCAAACATGACGCCACAACCTAACACTCTACAGAGTATTAAAGAACTTATTGCCATCCACTGCCCTAATGCTAAAACAATACTCTTTTATACTCACATACCACGAGCATTTAGAAGTACATTCATAGGTTATCTATTTGATGTTTGTCAGACATATTCAACGATATTATTATCAGAAGAATTAGATAAAAAAATACGGGCGCTGTTAGAAGATAAGACGCTATTTCCTAAGTTAGAAAAAATAATTCCGGTAAATCGAGGTGATTATCTCAAAGTAAAGCCGTTTACAAAAAATAAATATCTCTCTAATTTAGCTAAACAGACATTATATGAATATAAACCGGATGTTGTTATAACAGGACTGTATACCTTATTTGAATTCTATCTAATGCGTTTCGCAAAAAGAGAAAAAATTTTAAGAATATCTTTGCAATCAGCTATTATCACCTACAAATCACAAACTTCTTTGTTAAATGATTTGATGAATGCGGAAACACGATTTCCTCGTTGGATACCATTAAAACTACGGATGCTGTTAACAAAAATAAGAAAACACATTGGATATCTTTTTTATTTTTGGATACTCCCTTTAAGCGTGAGACAAAATCCTTTTTTGCGGGGAACATCCAGTTTACACCATATTCAAAAAAATGATCTTCAATATCAAATCGCTTGGACGCCGCGAGATTGTCAAATCTTTAAAGCAAATGGTATGCCGGCTAACAAGATATATATTGTGCCTCATCCACTTGCTCAACCAAAAATTAAAGAGATATTTGATAAAATAGACATTAATCAAGGGGAAAAACACCATGATAAAAAAAATATTACATTGCTTATTCCAGCGAATTGGGGTATAAATCGGCAAACCCTCTCGGTGATTGCGCCAGAAGAAAAGCTAAATCAATGGTTTAAAATAACAAAAATAATTCATGAAACTATTACAAATGGTTGGCATATATACATAAAACCACATCCTTATTTCGCAGATCCAAAGTATGCGAATGACTTTTCTGCAATCAAAAATAAATTTAAAAAAATCACTAATGGAACACTGTTAGACCCACTGGAGTCAGCAGAAAACTATATTGTAATATCAGATACTGTAATAGGCTTGCCAGTATCAACGAGTACTGTACTTTTTACTACAGCACTGCGATATAAGGAAAAATTGATAATCTCTTTAGATACTAATCATGATTTATGCGGAGATTTTTATAAAGATTATCCGGGGATTTTATATATTGATGATTTGCAAAAATTAAAAAAGGTTTTAAAAAAATGTATCTCTTAAATACATTAATCTATTATGCAAAACTGGTATTTGGCTTTATTTATCTTCTATACTTTCATTCATCTAATTATCCTGTTATTGCTTTTACATAAGCCACGTCTTTTTTTTCCAGTCTCTGCTATACTAATAATCGTAACATCAAGTATAGAACTATATGAACGACAATTCGGTGGGATTTATTCTATTGCCGTCATTTTAATTGCAATAACGATATTATTACTAAGTAATAAAGTACGTCTTATCCAAAAAAAACTTAAACCATGGGATAAAGTACATCGATGTGTATTTTTACTCATGATGGTTTACTTTGCATTCCAAGCTCTGCGAGGTATTCTCTTCTATGAAACTATAGGGGCATCTTATGGAGCTGTGTATGGATGGTTTTTCTACTTTATAATTATAGGAATCTTTGCCTTTGTCCTGACTCATAACAATTTACCAAAAACTGACAAAACTTCTCTCTCTCTTTATACTATTATAAGTATATCGCTATTTTTAATTGTTTACATTATTGGAGGATTCTATGTTGAAAAGGCGCTAGGTAGAGCAAGGGACTTACAACACATACTAACATCTGATACCACACAAATAGCATTTCTTTTAACCTTTGCCTTCCCATCTGCTATTATCCTACTTAAAAACAAAAATCCGAAGCGTTTTCATAAAATAGTGGTGATCTCATTATTTATAATAGCATTTATATTCACCATCTCTTACAGTAGCAAACTTGCCATGCTCATTATAGTGTCTTTTGTTATAGCCACCCCATTTATTCTTCCTTTATCTAAGGTAAAATGGTGGCTGTTTATACCTCTGATCGCTATAATCTTAAACTTCAAATACTGGACTTCAATACCAAATGTGGTTATCTTAGATGTTGGCAGTATATTTAACTGGGGGACATTGCCAAATGCAACCGATCAAGACAAAATTGATACTTTATTCAACACCAATACTGGTATTACAAGAAACAGTGATCGTCTAGGTAAAATAAAGCTATCCATATCTTTTATCACTAAAGACCCAACTTCTCTTCTTTTTGGCTACGGTATTAATTCTTACAAACACAAATTATCGTCTTCATTTGCGCCAGCATGGGCTGTTGTTTTATTAGATACTGGGTTAATTGGATTTATGCTTTTAATAACAAATTTTGTTTTGGTCAGCAAAAGAATTATTATACAAAAAGACAACTCTGAAAAAGCTGTTTTGATGATCTCTGTAATGATAACCGTAGTGTTTTTATTTGCGGGGCAATCGCTAACAAATACGTTATTTTACTTTATGTTTATGCCAAATGGGTTGCTTGCGCAACTATGCGGCCCCCCTTCCAAGCAAAGAGATGACGAAACAGTACTATATGCTCAATAACTATCCTTTTATATCTATCCTCATCCCATGTCGCAATGAGGAAAAATTTATAAAAGAGTGTTTAGATTCTGTACTTGCCAATAATTACCCTAAAGACAATTTAGAAATTTTTGTGATAGACGGCGAGAGCACAGATAACACAAAACAAATTGTGGAAACAATCGCCTTGCAGGAGCCGCATATAAAATTATTAATCAACAGAGCCCGTATCACGCCAACAGCATTAAATTTAGGCATGAAACAGTCCTCCGGAGACATTATTATGCGTCTTGATGCGCACGCAAGCTACTCGCCTGATTATATCGGTAAATGCGTGCGCTATCTGACAGAATATAATGCCGATAATGTTGGCGGGGTTATTAAAACAGTAGCGAGAACGCAAACTCCTATAGCGCAATCTATCGCGAAAGTCCTTTCTCACCCATTTGGCATTGGCAATTCGCGCTTTAGAAGCGGAGCTGTAAACCCACAAGAATCTGACACTGTGCCATTTGGATGTTACAAAAGAGCGGTATTTACTAAAATCGGCTTATTTAATGAATCCCTTGCAAGAAGCCATGATATGGAATTTAATCTACGCCTAAAAAAAGCCGGCGGAAAAATTATGCTTATTCCTGAAATAGTCGCCAATTATTATGCCCCGAGCACTGTAACGCATTTTATCAAGCACACTATAAGCGACGGAATATGGGCGACATACCCGATCAAATTCACAAAACAATTTTTTGCTCTCCGTCATTATATTCCGCTTATCTTTGTACTTTCGCTTATTGCAAGCGGCGTTCTCGCAATCTATCTTCCTCTCTTTCGGTTGCTTTTTTTATTCATTGCAATAATCTATCTGGCATTCAACATCATCGCCTCCGCGCATATCGCGTATAAAAAACAAAATCTTTTGTATTTTGCGCTCATGCCATGTATGTTTTTGACATTTCATTTATGTTATGGCTTAGGCTCATACGCCGGATTATTAAAAATTACTTATGAATCAATCGCAAAAAAATCGTAAAGAAGAGGAGCGCGAGCACTATAACGCCCTTGCCCTTCACTGGGAGAAACAATCATCAAAAGAAAAGTGGCAAAAAGACGCGCACATGATTAAGCACGACCTGTACACGAGTTACATATATCTTGAATCACTGCTTAAGATACACAGCTCTGGAAAAACAGTTTTGGACTACGGTTGCGGCACAGGCATTCACAGCATCTGTTCGATTCAATATGGAGCAATATCGGTAATTGGAATTGATATTTCCGAGGAATCGTTAACAATCGCACGCGAGCGAGCGCGAAAGGCGGGGGTTGAGGAGAAAACGATTTTTCAGATAATGGACTGTGAAAATATGAAATTTCCTGACAACACTTTTGACATTATCTTAGACGGCGGCACTTTTTCTTCTTTAGATTTGACCAAAGCTCTGCCGGAGCTGGCGCGGGTATTAAAACCGGAAGGCATGATAATCGGTATTGAAACGCTCGGCCATAATCCTATCTTTAACATCAAGCGCCGCCTCAACGTATTGCGCGGCACGCGCACAAAATGGGCAGCTGATCACATTTTTAAAATGTCTGATTTCACGCTTATGCGCCGCCATTTTCATAAAATTGAAGCCAGATTTTTTCATCTCACGGCGCTTTCTCTGATGCCGTTTATTAAAATTCCAGGCGTCAACTTTGCGCTCAAGATCGCAGACAAACTTGATAATTCTTTACTTCGGATCCAATTTCTAAAAAAATATGCGTTCAAAACGGTGTTTATCTTTTCACATCCTAAAAAATGAAGCACTATCCAATCTTAAAGCGCATTTCAGACATATTCGGCTCTTTAATTATTCTTCTTATTTTGTCTCCGGCATTCGTTATGATAGAGATACTCATCAAACTTTCATCAAAAGGCCCTGCGCTTTACAAAGGGGCGCGCGCGGGGAAAAACGGAAAGCCGTTTCAGATGCTAAAATTCCGCACCATGGTTTGGAACGCCGAAACAATCGGAGGGCCATCAACATCTAACGATGATCCGCGCATTACGCGCATCGGACATTTTTTACGGAAATATAAACTGGACGAACTTCCGCAACTGATAAACGTCCTCAAAGGTGAAATGAGTTTTGTGGGCCCGCGTCCAGAGGTGCTTTCTGAAATAAAAGCAACACCTGAAAAATATACGAAAATTCTATCAGTCAAGCCAGGTATTACGGACTTTGCATCGCTACGATTTCCAAACGAAGGAGAGATATTAAAAGGCGCGTATGATCCGCATGCGGCTTACAAAAAACTTATCCAGCCGGAAAAAATGCGCTTGCAGGAAAAATATGTGGATGAGCGAAGTTTGAAAGTTGATTTTGAAATTATAATGAAAACTATTCTATGACCACTGCCGCTTACAGAAAATATGCGACAAACATCCGCATTGAAACGCTCAAGATGATTACACGCGCAAAATCCAGCCATATCGGATCAAATTTCTCTGCTATTGATATTTTAACCGTACTCTATAACGGCGTTTTGCGCGTTGATCCAAAGCGCCCGCGCGCGCCAAATCGCGATCGCTTCATTTTGAGCAAGGGACACGCATGCGCATCGCTCTACGCAATCCTTGCGGACAAAGGATTTTTTCCAAAAAAATTGCTTGAGACCTTTTACATTACGGGAGGCATTCTTGCTGGACACGTCGTTGATGCCACGCCCGGAGTTGAAATTTCAACAGGCTCTCTTGGACACGGCCTTCCGGTTGCAACAGGCATGGCGCTTTTTGCAAAACGAGACCGCAAAAAATGGCGCGTGTTTTGTCTCTTGTCTGATGGAGAACTAAATGAAGGATCAAACTGGGAAGCCATCCTCTTTGCCCCGCATCATCGGCTTGATAATCTCACAGTCATAATTGACTACAATAAAATTCAAAGTTTAGGCGACACGAATAAAACAATTAACCTTGAACCGCTTGCGGAAAAATTCAAAAGTTTCAACTGGGCGGTTGTTGAAATCGACGGCCACAACTTTCAGGCGATTCAGCGCGCGCTAATATCTCTCCGAAAACAAAAAAATAAACCGACCTGCATTATCGCGCACACTATAAAAGGCAAAGGCGTGAGTTTTATGGAGAACTCGCTTATGTGGCACTACCGAAGCCCGAACAAAGAGGAGTTTGAGCGAGCGCTAAAGGAACTTCAAAAGCTATAAATTAACTTCATGCGTACAATCTTTATAAAAACCTTAACTGAACTCGCGCCAAAACATTCGGAGATTTTCCTGATCGTAGGCGATCTTGGCTACAGCGTCATTGAGGAATTTGCGCGAAAATTTCCTCGTCAGTTCTTAAATGCCGGCATTGCCGAACAAAATATGACCGGCATGGCGGCAGGACTTGCGCTTTCCGGAAAAACAGTTTTCACCTACTCAATCGCCAATTTCCCTATCTTGCGCCCTTTGGAGCAAGTGAGAAACGACATCTGCTATCACAACGCAAACGTTAAAATCGTGAGCGTGGGCGGCGGCTTCTTTTATCATTCTCTAGGTTCAACTCATCATGGAACCGAGGACATCTCCATTATGAGGACACTTCCAAACATGACCGTGCTCGCCCCTGGAGACGCATACGAAGCAGAGAGCGCAACACGCGCGCTAATAGAGCACAATGGCCCATGCTTTCTTCGCCTCACAAAAGCTCCATCCTGCCCGGTTCACACAAAAAAATCAGCGTTCAAAATTGGCAAAGCGATTATCCTCGTTTGAGCCGGCTGGCTTCTCGCCAGT
>CAYYGX010000011.1:6516-16044 GCA_964471805.1 uncultured Gammaproteobacteria bacterium
GCGATTCAGATTGGAAAAGGAAGCGACGTCGCGCTAATCACTACTGGCGGCATGCTTGAAGAAACCGTTAAAACCGCGGTACTTCTAAAAGAACAAGGAATCTCTTCGCGCATCATCTCCATGCACACCGTAAAACCGCTGGACACGGCCATTATTCAAAAAACCGCGCGCGAGGTGAAAATGATCGCAACTATTGAGGATCATCAGATCACAGGCGGGCTTGGGAGCGCTGTTGCCGAGGTATTGGCAGAAATGGCTCCTTCTGCTATACTTTTCAAACGTTTTGGCATACCGGACATATTTATCAAACACCTTGGGAGCATTGAGTATATTAAAGAAAAACTAGGCCTAACGGCTGAAAAACTGTCAAAAAGTATTCTAAAACTTATTGCGTATGACATATAAAGTACCTTTTGTCAATTATCAAGAGCAATACGCAACGCTTCGGGCACCTATACAAAAAGCGATTTCACGCGTTCTTTCAGAAGGGCAATTGATTTTGCGTGAGGATGTTCTAGAATTTGAAAAAAATCTGACAAAATTCGTCGGCGCAAAATACGCAGTCGGAGTTGCAAGCGGAACAGACGCGCTCATGCTCTCGCTTCGGGCGGCGGGAATCGGACAGGGAGACGAAGTCATCACAGTCGCGCACACATTTCTTGCCTCTATTGCGAGTATAGTTCATGCGGGCGCAACGTCAATTTTAGTTGACATCGGAGACGATTATCTAATAGATCCGTCACTCATTGAACGCGCTATCACGAAACGCACCAAAGCCATCATGCCAGTGTACTTAAACGGACGCGTGTGCGAGATGGACGCCATTACAAAAATCGCGAAAAAATATCGCCTATTAATCATTGAGGACGCATGCCAGGCGCTCGGAGCATCATTCAAAGGAAAACGAGCTGGATCATTTGGCATTGCCGGATGTTTCAGCTTCTATCCTGCAAAACTACTCGGAAGCTATGGCGACGCCGGAGCAATAACGACTAATAATAAAACCATATATGAACGCATACGTTTATATCGCGATCACGGTAGAGTTACAAAGGATAAATTTGTCTGCTACGGCGTAACGAGTCGTCTTGACAATATCCAAGCCGCGGTCTTGAATGTAAAATTCAAATATGTAAATCAATGGATTACGAGGAGAAAAATGCTCGCCCGCCTTTATGCAAAAGGGCTGGAAAAAATAAAAGAGGTAACTCTACCTCCGTTTCCTGACAAAAACTACGACGATGTCTTTCAGAATTTTGTCATCAGAGCAAAGCGCCGCAATGAACTTAAGGAATATCTTGCTAAATACGGAGTTGAAACGATTGTCTCTAATCCAATTCCGTTAAACAAACAAAAAGCGTTAAAGTTATCTGGATTTTCTCTTCCTAAAACCGAACAGTTCGCGCGAGAGGTGATTTCGCTTCCGATGATTCCGGAATTAAATCAAGGTCAAATTTTATTTGCTATTAAAACTATAAAAAATTTTTATAAAACATAAAAATACGGAGCATAAATCAAATTGTTTCGTATTTTTATTTTAATATCTCATGACAGACGATTATCAAGAAATAGACATGACTGAATACATAAAAACTATATTGAGGCATTGGAAGCTCATTCTTACTATAATAATAGTTTTTTTAATCATCGCTGTTTTATATACAAAATTTTTTACTTCAAAAGTATATCAAGCAGAAACGTTAATTAAAACAGGTCAAGTGAAAGAAGAGTTGATTATGCCTAAAGATCAAACTGTCGCACAATTACTTACCCACCGAAACGCCCGAGAAATTTTAGCAAAGATACCGCAAAAAAAACAAACTCCTATCACAAGCGGAATGGTAAGTGGCTTTTTGAAGGGCGTCATTATTTCTCCAGAGATACCAGAAAACTTCATTCTCATAAGTTATCAAGATAGCAATCCTGAAAGAGCTAAATTGGCAGTAGAGCTTCTTAAAGAAAAAATTCTTGCTTTGCATAAACAAAAGTATGATATTAAGGTCAAATTTATAAATCTTACCCTTGCGCAAAAAGAACGGGAATTAGATAGCCTAAAACTGAATTTACAAAAGACAGAAGAGGCAATAGAACGCCTTTCTAACCTTCGCTATCCGGCAAGCTATGCAACTGCACAGGGCATTGGATTTGCAACATATCTTACTACGCGCAATGAGCAACAAACAAGTATTAAAACACTAACCGAAGAAATTGAGAATGAAAA
This sequence comes from uncultured Gammaproteobacteria bacterium, assembly GCA_964471805.1. Taxonomy (GTDB): domain Bacteria; phylum Patescibacteriota; class Patescibacteriia; order UBA9629; family UBA9629; genus UBA9645. Next base: position 8,738 of record CAYYGX010000011.1, read on the forward strand.
ATTTACTATTGAAAACAAGATTTGGATGAGCGAGCCAATTTCAAGTACCAGTATTCCATATGCCCCAGTATTGCGCCAGCGTCTTTCTGTAAACGGTATGATAGCATTAGTAGTAGGATTTTTTATCGGTATTTTTGCGGCATTTGGTAAAGAATGGTGGAAAAAAAATAGGTTAAAGTTTAAAAACCTATAATAACATGATTAAAAAAACTGGAAGAACCCGTTTTGTTTTCTTTTTAGCAAGCGATATTTTTATCATTACCTTCTCTCTGTACGCGAGTTTTTTCGTTAGGTTTGATTTTACCATTCCTCATGTATACCGTTCCAGTATCCACTATTATCTTGTCAGTTCAATTGCAGTGCTAGTACCTTTATTCTATATTAGGCGCCTTTATCATTTTACGTGGGCTTACGTAAGTATAAATACACTGATTGTCATTTTTAAAGCCGTATCTCTCGGCTTTTTATTTTTGGCTTTTTTGCTTTTTATTAAACGAAACCACCAGCTTGCGTTGAATTTACCTCGTTCTATTATACTAATTGACTATATCCTGGTATTTATTGGCACAAGCGCTATACGTGTTTCAAAACGACTTTACCTAGAATTTTTTCATAAAAAAAATGATAAACGCGATGTAAGGCCAAAACTACTCATTATAGGGGCTGGAGATGCGGCCGAGCAATTAATACGAGGTATTAAACAAGATGCTGACTACCCTTTTAATTTAGTGGGAATTTTAGACGACAGTGATATTAAACAAAATACCAATATCCACGGCATACCTATTTTAGGCCACATCAATAATCTTCCTATATTTAAAACCAAAGAAAATATAAATAGTATTATTATTGCTACTCCTTCAGCTACATCTGCGACTATAAAAAATATAATTCGACTGGCGCAAAGCTCTGGAATTGTTAAGATCAAAATACTGCCGTCTCTTTCTGAAATGATAGATTATAGAGTAAGTATTAAAGACGTGCGCGACATTGATGTAGAAGATCTGCTGGAAAGAAAAAAGAGTGATATTTCTATAAAAGAAATCGCGCAGTTGATTGCGGATAAAATAGTGCTGATTACTGGAGCAAGCGGGTCAATAGGTTTTGAATTAGTAAAACAAATAAGCAGATTAAACCCAAAAAAAATAATCGCCCTTGATATGGATGAAACAGGGATATTTAATGTAGAGCAATTTTTGAATAATCAAGAGATTGAATTCTGCACGGTTGTAACTAATATCTTAAATAAAACAAAACTGAATAAAATTTTTGAGAAATACAAACCTAACCTAGTTTTTCACTCTGCCGCATACAAACATGTAAAACTGATGGAGCAAAATCCTGAAGAAGCTGTTATAACTAATATTCTTGGAACATGGAATGTGGTAGAAACTGCTTCTAAAAATGGAGTAACAAAATTCATATTTATCTCAACTGATAAAGCTGTTCACCCAACATCAGTAATGGGTATGACAAAACGTATAGCAGAAATGCTTATTATGAACTACGCTACAACACCAAATTTGGTCCCTATTGCGGTGAGATTTGGCAATGTCTTGGGTTCTCGTGGATCAGTGGTACCTTTATTTAAACAGCAAATTTTATCCGGCGGCCCTGTAACTATAACTCACCCTGAAATGAGACGATACTTGATGGTACCAATGGAGGCGATTTTACTAGTATTACAGGCCGCGGCATTAGGACATGGCAGAGAAATTTTTGTTCTTGATATGGGAGAACCTGTCAAAATTTTGGATCTTGCGGAAAATATGATTAAACTTGCTGGTTTTGAACCATATAAAGATATGCCTATTATATTTACTAAACCCTTTTCTGGAGAAAAACTATTTGAAGAGATTATGACTGATACAGAAAATATGAGCTCCACAAAATACAAAGAAATTTTTATTACACGAAACGATAATTATTTTGATAGAACGATTTTTTTTAATAAGCTAGATAAGCTTGTTACGCTTGCAAAAAATCAAGAAACTCAAAAAATAAAAGATATGTTACAAGAATTTACTGATCATTCAAAAACTGTTCAATAAATTTCTTTCGTTCAGGATCAACGACGAAGAGACGCTTTGCATATTCACGCGCTTTTTGAATATCTCCATTTTTAGCAAAAACCGCGACAAGAGAGGAAAGAACATCTCTACTACCTGGATTAAGCGCGAGAGCCTGCTCGTAATACAAACTTGATTTTTTATATTCGCCGAGTTTCCCATACAAAAATCCAAGATTTGTAAGAATTGGCAAGGCTCTTGGGATATATCCGAGTTCAATTGCCCGCTCAATGGCATCACGCGCCTGACCGTATTCGGCAATGTTATTGTATGCGACATACATTCCAGAGTATATCTGAAAACGGTTCGGAGCAAGTATTTTTGCGCGCTCAAGATAGGAAAGAGCTGTCCTGCAATGCGCGGTATCTTTTTGGCATAAAAACGTATGCAGACGAGCGATAAGAATTAAACGATGCCACTCATTGTGGCTTTGTTTTTCCAAAATCCCGATAAGAACAGGGGCAATACTTTCCAACTCCGATGCATACTCTTCAACACTGTCGATAAAATCATCTCCAATCTCCTCGGCTATATCAAACGAATACGAAGAACGATAATCAACGGCTTTTTTCAAAAAATACCATTTTGTCGCTGTATTTGCTTTTGCGTTAATTGCCGCAAGAGCGATTGCCGCGTTATGCGATGCTAAAACTGACTTGATGTTCAGAACAAAAAGAAAGAGTGTTGTTGGAACCACAATCGCGCATACTATAACAAGAAACGCGTTTTGCAACGCGTTTTTTTCTTTACTAGGTGTGTTCCTTATGGAGCATAAATAATGCGCAACCCATAAAACGATCATTAATAAGAAGAAGGAGGAAGGGGTATCAAAAGTAAAAAACGAATGCGCGATGTAGGCGATGATAAGAAGCGATACAAGAATATTTGCTGTTTTGTCTCTGCCTTTCCAAAGCAAAAACAAGGATATCGCAACTAAAACGGCGTATGCGCCAAATCCTAAAATACCAGTTGTTACAAGGTACTCAAGCGGTTGGTTATGCGCCTGATCAAAGTTAAAACGATAGCCGACGTTTAAGGGGCTGAATGTCGCAACTATTGGATCATATTGTTTATTAAATGGAATTGCAAAATTTCCCAGCCCATACCCAAAAATTGGACGATCGGAGAAAGATTTTATACCGGCTTTCCATGCGAAAAGGCGGGACGGGTCGTTCAGATTATGCACGCGTTCTAAAAATGGAACTACCGCATATACCGGTTTTGGCATCTGCCCCGTAACTAATATCATCACAAAAACTGCAACGCTCAAGCATATACTGCCTGCGCCGATATATCCCCATCGTGATAACCGACCAAGCCGCGATGGAATAAACCAGATGCCGACAAGAAAAGAAACAAAGATTCCAACCCACACTGCGCGCGTGCTGTTGTATATGATCGCAATAAGTGTAAGAATCTCGCATGCGACAAAAAGAACGGTCTTCATCCTTCTTTTTGTTTGAGACGCTTTTCTCTCAAAAAGCCATGCGATTGGAATTAAAAAAACAAAGAACAAAAGAAACGTGCCGGCAATCCCTGGATTCCCAAACCACGCCTCCGGACGCATCCTGTGCATGATCACTGCCTGATACAAAATATATCCGCTTACGATCGCTCCTGTTGCTGTTAAACTCCGTAAAAACCACAATAAATCACGCCATGTCTTCATTGCGCTTATCAGCATAAAATAAAATAACGCAAAGTGAAGAATGGTGTAGACGCCGGTCATTCGCTCCATAGTCCCCCAAAAACTTCGGACCGGATTCATGCTGAAAATAGCGCTGATAAGGAGCGCAAGTGTCCATAGAACGATTGCTGTGTTTATTGTTCCATATCGCCTCCATATAAACACAGAGGGCCGCCCTGAACGTCTGCTTGGCTGTATCAAACTCTCTCTAACAAAACGCGGCCGATACTCCGGATAAAACGCAAGAAGCGCTACCCAAAGTGGAATCAACGCTTCTATGAGAATCTGAAAAAAAATCGCCCTGCCGAAAATATAAGGATATAAAGTAAACTTCGTTACGACAAAAGGCACAAGCAAGCTTGCGTAAAGGCCTATTTTAACAATCAAAACAAATGATTTTTCTACAATGCCTTTATGCATAAAGGTAGAGAAACTTGATATTTTCCCAGCTTTTGCAGTATTTCTCTTGGAAATAAATTATTCTGTATCATACATTTTAACGCTATTAAAATTTAATTCTAGTAAATAATTATAGAGTAACTCGGACAACTCAATTATCTACCTTGAATTACAAAATACCATGAATTGTCATTGCGAGAAGCCATGAAAGCTTTCATGGCGACGAAGCAATCTCTTGTCTTAACCATAGATTGAGATTGCTTCGCCCTGTAAGCTTACAGGGCTCGCAATGACAGAAAAAGACGAATTTCGTAATTCAAGGTTATTTAAGAATTTGCATATAATACGAGAGGGTTTAGTGGTTTTCTCAAAAGAATTGTACTAGTTCCGCGCAAAAAAAACAACCCCGCCCTTTCAAAAGAAATAGCGGGGTGTTTTCGTACCTGACTGACATCAGGCAGGTAGTCCGAGCGTTAAGAGCATGCTATCTTAACACTCTTCTATACTACTAGACCACTAGGTTGCCGGGAACACGCGTGTCTGACCAGTAACCTTGTTGATCTTGATGCCGGGCCATGAGACGAACGATGTTGCTACATTCGCGGTGCTGTCGTCATTGTCGGACCAGACAATGTCTCCTCCAGCGGAGAGATTAACCGTCGCCTCGGTGCCAATAGCGCCCAAGCTCCCGATAGAAACCTGCACGCTTTCTCCAGATCCTGCGCCTTCAATCGTGGCTTCTACAACAAAAGTTGCGCTGTCGCCTGGTCCTATATTTGGCAAGCCAGCGGTTTCAAATGTAATGCGTGTAGCAGAGGTGGTGGAGGCGCTTACTGTTGTATTTGTATCATCAAGACTGTAAATAATGACATTGCTCACCGTAACGCTTGCGGCGCTCAATGTAAGATCTATGCCAGTAATATCAATGCCATCGTTCTCATTACTACCAGTGTCTGCGGCCGCAGAAACCTTAAAGCGGAATATCTCAATGCCTGTTCCGTTTGATAAGCTCTGTGTTGAACCGTCAACAGGTGTAGTTAAGCCAATCTTTAACGCTGTGATATCCGTGATAAGCGTTCGGCGAACCATGAAGGTGAGGCTGTCAATGTCCGCATTATTTGTGGCTGTGGGCCCAAAAAGTTTCTTGCTGGTTGCCTGTGCGGTGGTGTATGTAAGATCAGTGCTTGAAGCAACGCCGGTTGCTATAACTGAATCATTCACGCCTGCGGTTTCAGCGTCAATCCTCCATTGTATTTTGTCACCGGAGTCCGCGGTCTTAGATCCCGCGCCGATTGCCCGCACATCGGTAACGATTTTCAGCACTTTGTTCACATCCTTGTCAAAAGTGTAGAAGATGTCCTGTCCGTTTCCGAATGTCGCTTCCGATGTCGCTTCAGCAAAGGTCGCGGTTAAAATTTTCGTTGTTCCGTCATAGAGATGAACTGCCCCTACAGAATCAGCGGTTCCCGCATTCACCAAATCAAGTTTCAACAACTTCAGATATACGTCCTCATAATCGGCATTAAACTTGATATACATTGTGTTGATGCCGGACGTTCCCGCCAAAACCTGTGTTGAGGGCGCATTCGTGGTGTTATTCTCATCCAAGCTGATTGTGATTTGTCCGGACGCCTGCGCGGTTACGGAACGGCCGTTAATGGCACTGGTATTCCCGATAATCGCCGAATCAGCAAGTGTATTGCCGTCGCTCACTTTTTCTGCAGTGATACCGTCCGTGGCGCTTGATTGAGCTGATAAGGCAATAGCCAGGATTTCCCCGCTAGTAATCCCAGAAGTAAGATCGGCTTTGACAACCACATTTTTCGTTTCATTAGCTTTCACGATCAATCCCGCGCCGTTCATTAAACTATTAAACGTTACAGTGAAATCGTTTGTTGCGGAACTTGCGGATTTTCCGCTCTGGAGAAGAGTTTCCTTGCCGTCAGACATAACTTCGTAAATGGAGAAGTTGCTTGTGTCATTTGTGCCGTCTGCGGTGTTTGTTCCGCTTACCTCCTCAAACGCCATCTGTGTAATCTTCACGTCCCCAGAAGTGCCTCCGATAAGCTGTAACTTAATAAGAGGAATGTTCTGCTGTTTTGCAACCACTGTCTCGGCATCCATTGACACACCAGTAACTGTAATATCAACATCCTGCAAGGTTACAAAGTTGCCTGTAACCTGCGCCGCCGGCTTAATATCGTCTCTTGTGTCAGAGGTTAAACTCTTGCCGGAGCTGTTCTTTGCTTCAACCGGAACAACACTTGCATTGTCGCCGACAGTTGCGGAGTCATCGTCCGCGATTATTATGAACCTGAATTGATCACTTGCTCTTGCTTCTGAATCGTTACTATCAAAGATAACGTCCCATGTTGTTGCGCCTTTCACATCAAAGTTAGCAAAGTAGAAGCTGTCGTCGTCATGTCCAACAGCACCAGCAACACTGCCATCAGAAGTTGTTGCGTCAATCACCTGATTGCCTCCGGTTTTTTGCACTAATTGAATGTTTTCAACAGTATTCTGCAAATCCTTGGCTGTATTTAAGTCTGAAGGTTCCTTACCGTCAATATACGCATACATTCTTGTGATGGTAATAGTTTCGCCTGCCGGAGCCGTGATTGCGAGATTCGCGATAACGATGTTGTCTTTCTTTCTGTCAATTGAATATGCAGCTGGACCTGTATAAGCAAAGGTTAACTCTCCTGCCAAAACAGTTACCGTTGTCGTGTGCGACTTCTGCTCGCTCCATGTGGTTCCGCCGGTCGCGTTATTGATCGTTACGCCGTATCCGTAGGAAAGTCCGGTCGCGCTCACATCCGCGGCCTCTTCAATAGAGAATTGAATTGTGGAATTAGCTCCGCCAACCACGTCCCCATAGAGCTTAAAGAGCAAGGTCTCGCTCTTTTCCATTGTAAGGTTGATGTTCTTTGCCGTGATATAATCGCCGTTTGTCATGAACTCAACCCCTTCAAGTTTGGACCCGCCTTTATACAGAGCGAAGTTGGCATACTCGGAAACCTTTACTGAACCGACGTTCCGGAAACGGATGCTGTTCAAGCGCACTTTTTCAGCCGAACCGGAAATAAACTCAAACCTTGCCAATTCCTGCTGTTGTTCGCCGACGAAAATCTCGGTGTCAGAAATTCCTTGCG
>CAYYGX010000011.1:16054-22791 GCA_964471805.1 uncultured Gammaproteobacteria bacterium
TAATTTTCACCTGTCCAACATCGGTAGTGGAGGTAGACACAAAATTGCCCATTAAGGGGAACGTGCCGCTTACGGTGCCGTTTGTCGCAATGTCTCCGGCCGCTTTAATGCCGAGCTTGTGCTGGCCAGTTGCCGCGATTGCCGCCATATCAGCAACAATTGCAAGAGAGCGGGGAGTGCTTGCCTTAAGCATCAATCCTGAACCAAGAGAGAATAATGCTCGGTCATCGGAATTAAAGGTGCGTGCTGTTGTGTATTTCACGCCGTCAACATACAAGTATACTGCGGCAAAATCCGCTCTCGCGCCAAGCCCCTCGCGAGTAACTGTAATGGATGTAAGCGTTGTATCAGTGCCAGCTGACAGATTCAACTTTGTAAACACATTGCCGTAGGATTTTGTCGGCGCGAGTGTGCCGGATGGCGTGTCGCTTGCAAGGGATACTGCAACTGCTCCTCCCGGAGGAGTTACAGTGCTTGTAACCGCCATTGGCCGATTGATTGAAGTATCGGGCCCTGTAATCTGCGAGGCTGATGTTGTGTAGGTTTCTCCAACCGGAATTGTTACAACCGCTTTCCATACGCCGCCGAAATTGGAGAAGAATGCCTCTTCGTTTACGATCTCTTTTTTCACAAGAGCGTCGCCTTCTTTGGCTGTATAATAAACCGTCTTTGAATCAGCGTATTTTGTTAGTTGTCCTTCGCGAATTTCAGCCGCTTTTGCCGCGGAGGTAAGTTTATTGCCTGTTGAATACGCTCCAAGCACCTCGTCTGTTACATAGAATACTCCGGCGCTACCGTATCCAAGGCCTGTGAATGTCTCCCACGCGTCAAAACCGCGTTTCGTGGTCCCGGGCTGAATGACAAATACCTCCGGGTTTCCGGTGGTTCTGACAAGCGAGCCCGTGCGAAGTCCGCACACGCCTTTATCTGTATAGGTATCTGTTGAAACAGTCATGATGTCCTGCCACATCATTAATCCCTTTGATCGGAACTTTGACCACATAACATAGTGATCCGGAGTCGTGAGTTTGCAAATAGATTCGCCATCGCTCAAGATCACATACACGGTTCCGCTTGTCGGGCCTTTGATGATGTCGCCGGCTTCAGCCGACGCGATTGCAGGAGTAACCAAGCCTGTTATTAAAGAAGCGCCAATGCTCCACAAAATGGTTGTGGAAGCGACAAATGAGGCAACTCCTTTGTGAAGTTTGTTACTCATACGTATTGTATGCTTTAAAAAAACCTTTGCGATTCGCATTAATTTTCTTTTTTGGAAAATATGAAACGAACCGCTGGCTTTATTTTATTACCCTGTTACTCGTCAAACGCATATCTTAATGCCTTTTCGCGATCGCCCGATTGTAACGGACTCGACCTAAAATCGCGAAAATATTTTTGAAAGGCATTTGCCGATATGTATTTTGTACGATTCAGGGGGTGTTACGAAAATAACACTCTAGGAATAAACGCTCTCTATTATACTGTTCATAAAGAGAGCGTCAACTCTTAAAGTATTAGTAGTAAATATTTTTTTGTCATTGCGAGCCCTGTAAGATTACAGGGCGAAGCAATCTATTTTGGCTTACAATGAGAGATTGCTTCGTCGCCATGAAAGCTTTCATGGCTCCTCGCAATGACAAATTACTGCAATAATTCCTGCGCCTGTTTGATTGTCGACCATGCGCTCTTAAACTCGGACTGCGAAACAAATTCTTTTGCTTGCGCAATAAGATTGTCTATTGTTTGAATGCGCTTTTTTTGTTCTCGCTCCTTTGCCTCTTTGTCTATGATTGTGGTAACATCTAATATAACTTCCTCGGTTTTTACTTCTTCCTCCGGTGCGACTGGCGCGGGTTCGCTCTTTGATTCTACTTTTATCTCTTGCAGAGCTTTTTCAAGCTCGCTTACAGCGATTTCTAAATCCAAACGCACTTCCTCATCTGTGCTTTCCAGTTTGGTTGACTCTTGCGGCTTTTCTTGATCTTCGGCATCAATAAGAATTCCTAATGTCGTAAGCTCTGCGTCAGCAATTTGCAAACTTACTTTTTGCGTTACTGCGCTTGTCGCATCCGATAACTCTCCTTGAGCAACAGCTGTATTCAATTCTTTTATTGACTTCTTAATATCAGCCACGCTCACTTTCACAGCTGAAACAGCCTCGCGAACTTTCTGTGTTTCGTTCTTATTTTTCCCAAGCTCGTTTATTTGTTTGCTTGTCTCTGTAATATTGCGCGATAAATGTTTCACAACGCTTTCAACTTTTTTTGATTTATCTTCAGCTCCCGCGGAACTTGCGAGAATTGTGTCAACTTCATTCTGCCGTTTTTTTGCAAGCGACGCCTCTTTAGTTACTTTGGACTGGTCAGACATAACTATAAGCGGAATCCTCTCTATTGCGACTCTAGTATTGTAAAGCGGCTCACCCGGGTTTGATCCATAAGATGGAATGATATTAACGCTCGCGCCTATTACTAACAAACAAAAAACCCCGACAACCGCGTATGCGACGCTTTGCGGGGTCAATAAATTGGCGAAAAAAATATAAAAAGTTGTGTATCTGCCAGTTTGCGATTCATTAAACTGCCGGAACGCTATTTTATCCACTAACCGCTCTCGCAAAAAAAGAAAACGAGCCGTTTCCGGAACATCGTTTTTGAGCTCTGCCAGTTGTTGCTTGATATTTTTCATTGCACTTAATAAGACGAAGAAAAGGCGATTTTGTTACTCTATTTTAGAGAACGCATTCCATAAGTACACTACACATTCTTTTCTGTCATTGCGAGCCCTGCAAGCTTACAGGGCGAAGCAATCTCTCCTGTGGCTTAATCAAGGGATTGCTTCGTCGCCATGAAAGCTTTCATGGCTCCTCGCAATGACAGTTCCCGTGACAGCTAAACTATTGAACGGAGCTACACTGATATTAAAATCTTTTTTAATTCTCGTAGCCCGCGAAATACTAAAATCCGCACAGCTCCGCTGTTCTTTCCTAAAACCGCGCCGATCTCTTTGTAGGAAAGCCCGTGGATGTAGCGAAGAATCACCGGCTCTTGATACTCTGCCTTAATCTGTTCAAGCGCCTTGTACAGACGTTTTTGCTCATCGTGTTTTACTGTTGTTTCATACGGACTTTGCGCTTTAGAAGGAAGCCTTTCGCCGACTTCATCAAGCGACATCATTTTCCGTTTCCGATGATGGTCGGCTGTTAAATTTCGCGCGGTTTCATATAAAAACGCCCGCGCGTTTTTCACAAGTTTTCCTCTCTTTATATACTCCCATACCTTAAAAAACGTTTCTGCCGCAATGTCTTCAGCGGTTTCCTGATGCGATGTTTTGAAATAGATATATGTGTAAATATCCTGAAAATATCGGTCGTAAATTTTGCCGTAGCTTTCGGCAGAGCCGAGTTTTGTCTTGATAACGAAAAATTTATCCTGGGTTTCCCGGATAATGGATAGCTTTTTAGGCATTATTTTGCTATATTACCCTGCGTTATCGCTTCTTGTCAATCAATATATGTTAATTTCAATTATTACATCAACTTATAACGAGTATCAAAAAGGCGGGCTGAAACGGGCGATTGCCTCTGTAATTCAACAAACATACGAAGATTGGGAGATGATTATTGTCGGGGACTGCGCGCCGTACGGAGAGGAAATAGAACGCTTGATTGCAGAATTCAATGACACTCGTTTGCGGTTTTTTAATCTTCCTAAAGGCTCCGGACTTGAATCCCCCGGCACGATTCCGAAGCTAAAAGGAATCTCGCTTGCGCGCGGAGAACTTTTGGCATTTTTGGACGCGGATAACGAATACTTTCCGGAGCATCTGGCGCGATCTGCAGAGGAGTTTATAAAAAATCCGTCTCTAGATTTAGTGTATGGAGACACGGTTGTAAAAATGTCAAATGTCAAATGTCAAATGTCAAATCTTTGCGCATTTACATGGAAAAAACCAGAGTGGAATAAAAAAACCGCGGCCATGCTTGAACGGATTAATTTTCTGGATATGTCCGAGCCTATGTTTCGGCGAGAAGCGTATCTTGCATCAGGCGGGCTCTCTATAGAACATCATGCGGCAGATTGGTTCTTGTGGCGCGCTATGATTCGCGCCGGGCGCGGGCGATTTTTGCGTAGCAATCATCGCGGGCTCATTTACCGCACGCATTCGCTTCTACATCATATATCGTATTATCTCTTGATGCTCGGAGTAAAAAGTGATATGCCGTATAAATCGCTCCAATTATCATGGATGCAAAAATCTATTAAGAAAAGATTTCAAAAGAGATATGGAAAAATATAAACTCAACCCCGCAAGCTTGCGGGGTCAAAATTCAAAATTAAGTTTTGTTGGAATTATTATTTTCGCTTTCCTCATCATCTTTCCGTTTCAAGCTCTTTCTACCGCATCAACTACAATTTCATTAAACGACTATATCGCCTATTTCTACAATAAAGAGAGCTCATTTCTTGATGAGACATACCAAACAACGCTTCGCACATGGCACTTTGACATTCCATACTATGAACCTAACAAACGATGGATGAAAACAAATATGCGCCCGCGTTATCAGATGAGCTCTGCGGCGTTTTACGCCTACCGAATGCAAGATGGTTCTCGCGCGCGCGTTCTTGTGCGGAATGCGGTTTTGGACACGACAATACGCTACGAAAAACAGCCGGCATTTGAAACATTTGAAGGGGCGATTGCCGCTTTCTTGACAGTGCGTCTTTTAGAACGCGAAGAAACTCTTCCAAAACATAAACAGCTCTTCAATTCGGATGAGAGAAAAAAAATTCTCGGCATTTTAAGCAAACGGTTATTTCTCGGACTTCCTACAAAAGATACGGAAAACCGCGCGGCTCTTGCGGGCGCATACTGGTACTACGCTGGCGCTTATCTCCAAAAACATGGAATCATTAATTATTCAGAATTTCAAAAAGTCAAAGAAAGAACAAAAGCAAAAATTGATCAGTCAATCAAAGAAACTCTCGCTCGTCCTGATAATAAATATCGCGAAAAAGGGCTATTTTCACTTCACTATCATATAGTTGAAGCATTTATGCTCCTTCTCTACGGACATCTCACAGATAAACCAGCATATATTGAAAAAGCCAGCGCTATGACTGATGTTATAAATTCTCTTGCAAAAGAAGACGGATTTCTTGACGCTCATATCGGACACAGGCCAAGCGGCATCGGCGCGCAAGGATACTTAATGGCCGGGACTCTAAACCTTTATTTCAAAAATAAAACCCGCGCCGAGCAATTTTTTAATTATGCTTACGGCGCGCGTTTTTTTAATGATCCGCGTTACCCGAATCGTCTTGTGTGGTACGATACAAAATCATCATCGCCAATTTTCAATGACGACATTTCTTTTGTAAATATGGCGGAGTCGACGCTTATTCTTTTTCCAGAAAATGCGCCTACTGAAATTGCCGCGCTTCCTTAATTTGATGGTTGAACCTCTGCGGTTGGCGTTATTATTTGAGTAGTTGGCGGAGGTGAGAGAGGTATTTCAGTGGGAGGCTGTGAAGATGATTCAGGAATTGGCTGAACTTGTATAGTATTTGATTCTAGTTTTTTCTTCTCTAATTCTTGGTTAATTTTCTCTTCTTGAATTCTTTCCTGCTCCGCGCGCTCTTCCAGTTTTGAATTCATTTTTCCTTCAAAATCAGATAAACGCTTCAAAATATCGGTTCTCGTCTTTGCGCCGGCTTTATAAGACTTGCGCGCAACGTCCATAACTAACGGATGAACTTCATTCAAAATTTCATGCGCGGTGCGAAAATCGCCTTCGTTAATGGCTTCTGTTATAGGAAATAGCATTTCAGAAAGCTCTTTCTGAATCTGTTTATCGCGCACGCGTTTAATAAGATCATTTATTTCCTTCAAGCGCCTGATTGCTCCTTCAAGCTCCCCTGGGTGCCCGCTTTCCTGAATAAACTGTATCTCTTCCATTGCGCCTTGTATGTCTCCGGCTTTGTACAAACGATCTGACTCGGCGTGAGCTGTTTTTAGTTCAGACAAATAATTTGTAACTCCCTGTATATCTATTCCTAAAGTTTGATAGGCTTTGAGTTTCAGCAGTTTTTCAATACGCCGTACCGCAAGAGGAATATCTTTTAATATCTGCGGAAGTTCAATTTGGGCCCTGACGGCGCCTACCTCCTCCCACATGCGGGCATCATAAAATTCCATCAATGCCTCGCGCTCGGTGTAATGAGAAGGCGGATTTTTTATCTGCCCTGAAAACGCATCAAGCATTTGCAAAATTTCATTTAATTTCTGTTTAACTTCTTCGCTGTTTTTCAGCCGCGCCACGCGTTTTGAAAGCCCGCGCGCTTCTCCCTTTAATCGTCCGATCTCGCGAAGCGCGTTTTCAACTTCGCGCGGATCAACAATGTCTTCCGGAAATTTTTGTTCCTCAAATTCTTGAGTTCCGTCAGTAGGAGTTTGAAAAACGGGCATCGCGTCGTTTTGGGCAAGGAGCGCGCCAAGCCCAAGAAACAAAATAGCGGAGGTTGTGTATCCGACATGATGACGCTTTCGTTTCATGAAGTGTTTAAGTTTTTTCAGATGCTTTTTCATAGATACAACTTGCGAGGGCCCGGGGGGAATCTCCGAGCCCTCGATCGTTCATATTGCTTATTCTGACGCTGTCTTTACTTTTCCAGATGACGGCTTTGATGCTGGTTTGCGAGTTGCCCCGCTATAAGCGATCGCGCGCATCTCGT
>CAYYGX010000012.1:0-2269 GCA_964471805.1 uncultured Gammaproteobacteria bacterium
TGCGAGCGAATTTCCTTCTGTCGGGTACGCGCTGTGGAGTTTTACGATTGGGCGATACGCTTTTTGTCCGAATTGAAATTCAGCGGTGATCGCATTCGCCCCGGTTCCTTCTATTTCATACAATCCTTCGGACTCGTTAAATCCGTCTCCGTTTGCATCGCCTTTCGTTTCTTCCGCAACTGTTCCAGACAACGCGGTAATTAAAGCCGGCGATGCGTTTTGAAATTCGCTTATCTCTTGCGGGTTGTTATCTAAAATGTCAATAAACTGATAATCCGTATAACTGCCAGCCGCGCGGGTTGTTAAAGGCGCGCCTCCATAATAGCCGTACATAGACGGAGCAACGAAATCTGTATCTCCATCGTCAACCGCTCTTGTCTCTTCGCCTTCTTGCAGTTTTTCGTAACGCGTTGTTTTATACAGTTTGCCGGAAGGATAGATATACCAGCTTTCAGTTACTTTTGCCACACTTCCTAAATTAAACACGTTTTCAACAACCACTCGCGCGCTTGAATTTTCTATCACGCGAATTTCAGACGTTGCGCCGGTTTGATAATCGTCTCCTTGGGATAGCTCGGTGAGAAGATTTGTCGGCGAAAGGTAGTTGTTGCTCCAGTTTGCGCCTGTTCCTTTATAGCCCCCGGATATTCCGGCATCTTCACTCTTAAAAACTAGCTTAAAATCCTTTTGAGTTTTGCCTCCGGTTTGCACTGTGATTGACTGTCCGGTTGTCGCAACCCACAGCGCCGGGTCTATCAAAAGAGTCCCATGAACGCCATTGGGTTCAAAGTAAACGTTGATGTTGCCGTTTTCATCAATTGCGGTTTCTGTCAATCCCTTATATCCGCTTAAGTCAATTTTAAGATCAGATATCTCGCCAAAGCCGTCTTCTTCAAGATTATTTTTCAATATATCTTTATCCGCGGCATTCAAAGGATTTTTCTGGTTTTCTATGATCCAGCGCATCCTAACCAATTTTTGCGAGTCAATCTGCCATGTTTGTTTTTTGAGATAATCAACTCCGTCAAATCCAAATTCGTAAAAAAGTTTAATAGTTTCTCCGTTTTCTGTTTTTAAGGCAATGCCGATTTTTATACGATCCGCGAATTCCTTTTTTGCGATTCGGGCTTTTGCGATGACAAACGGCCGCCACGAATCGTCAAAGTACTCAAATTGCGGAATAGAACGCGCTACTAAATCTGCTCCTTCAAACAAATCAATGCTTCCGTCGGGATTCACCTGAAAAACCTGAAATCCGCTTTTTGTGTCTGACTTCAGCTTTACCTTAAACACGTCTGCTGTTTGCCTTTCCGCCTTTGCGATAAAAACCCGCAAAAATTGAAACAGCCGATATGTAAGGGGTTCTAGCTCTTCCTGTTGTTCCTGCTCCTCTCCCTGTGGTTGAGGTGTTTCTTGCGGCTGTATTTGAGTCTCCTCATCTGGCGTTGCGGTTGGCTCCGGCGATGGAGTGTCTTCGGGAATAGCTTGTGGTTCTTCTTTTACTTCTACTTCTTCTGTTGGCGTTTCCGGTATTGGCGTTTCCTCTATTGATTTTTCTTGTACCGGCAACTGCTCTAAAGGAGTTTTGCTTTCTGTTGGCTGATTTTCTGTCTGCGCTTCTTGCAGAGTTTCTAAAGCTGGCAACTCTTCCGGTAGCGATTCTTGCGCTTCTGGTGTTTCAAGAATTGGAGAGGGGACTGGTTCAACCGCCGCGTCCTCTTTCACTTCTGGTTGCGGCAAAGTCGGAAGATTAGTTTCCTCAAACATTTCCAAAGAATCAAAGTCCGCAATTTCTTCTACCTGAAAATCTCCGCTGAATACGGCCGCGATTTCTTCGCTTTCATACGATTTGGAAAATGTTCCGTAGTCGTAGCTAAATATCAGCTGATCGCTCTCGTTTATGCCTTGCGCGGTTATCGGCGCTATTTCTCCGTCCGCTGAAACTCCAAAAGACAAGTCAACTGGATCATCGTCAAACGGCTTTTTGAAAAATAGCTCTTGAATTTTTTGGCTGTTGGTTTGTTCTTCATCTATCCTGACGACATTTACACTCTCCTCATTGATTTTTAAGTCCGGCGATTCCGGGCTTAATTTTTTAAACTCGTCTAATCGCGCCTGCTCCTGCTTGTTTTCTCTGATTGATTTAAGCTCTGCGCCGGTAACTACTTCTTCTTTAACTTCGCCTTGTTTTTCAAAAAAGTAATAACTTTCCGGCGATTCTTTCGGGCTCTCCACTGTTGCGGCTAATCCTTGAGTTATCGCAACGGCC
>CAYYGX010000012.1:2307-2835 GCA_964471805.1 uncultured Gammaproteobacteria bacterium
AGATAAGTATGATAACGATAATTTTAAAGCTAAAAAGCATTGCGGCTGGTTGCCAAAAATGTTTAATTCGTCTGCGTTGCTCGCGATATTTAAAGTAACTGCTCCTGATGGTTGGTCCGTCCGGATCGCGCTTGGCTAATGTTTCAAAGCTGGTCGGCGTATCGTGCTTAAAAAAATGAACGAGCTTGGTCCAAAATGAATGAGTACTGCCGGTGCCTAAAACTCCCACGCAATAACCGATTAAAAAAATTATTATCAAAAGAGCGATAATAATAATGAGAGACGTCAAAAGCGTCATCTCCTGAAAAAACCAGACAATATAGCTAAAAAAAATGTGAAACGTTTGAAGCATGCTTAAAAATAAAAAACTCCGCCTTACTGATTAGCTGAAGCTAAAATAACTGCTTTCTTTTTTAACAAATCTTCAACTTTCTTTACAACCTCCTGCGGGGTATAAAGAGCTTTTACAAAATAGCCGTCAGCTCCTCTTTTTACGGCTTGGGCTTTATCAGTGGAGTTTTCCAGATT
>CAYYGX010000012.1:2845-6866 GCA_964471805.1 uncultured Gammaproteobacteria bacterium
TTAGTCAGCATTATCACCGGAATTTTTTTGAGCGCCGCGTCTTTTTTAATTTTTTCCAAGACCTCAAAACCGTCCATTTCCGGCATCATTATGTCCAAAAGAATAAGGTCAGGAACGAATTCCTGTAATTTTTCTAATCCCTCCTTGCCGTTTGTCGCGGTTTGAATTATGAAAGATGGCTGGAGTGAAAATTTTGCAGTGTATACTTTTCGTATTGATGAATCATCATCAATGAGAAGAACTGTTTTTTGTGAAACAGTTGGCATAGATTTTGCGTTGCCGTGATTTTAACTTTTTTTACAGCATTGCGCAATACTTTGACATTGCGAACCTCGCGCGGGCGATGGAGCGAGTGTTGAGCGGTTCTGATTTTTGTGATACACTAAAACTTGATTTTTCCCTGCGGTCTTGCCGCAGGGTAGTTCATTTAGCCATTCGATAGATATGCTCATTGGCCATTACGCGGCATCGTTCGCGCTTAAAAAAATTGAACCGAAATCCTCTTTGGGGATGCTCTTTCTTATGGTTCAGCTGTCAGACATTCTTTTTTTCTCGCTGGTTCTTCTTGGCATAGAGAAACTAGAAATTGTTCCGCGCTACACGGCTTCCACAAATTTTGCCCTGCCGTTTATGCCGTATTCGCATAGTTTGATTGGAACGCTCGCGCTTTCTGTTCTCGTATTTGTCATAACAAAAATTATTGTTGTAAAAAAGCGAAAAATCCATTCAAACCGCCTGCCCGCTGTTTTCGCGCTCGCGGTTTTATCTCATTGGTTTTTAGATTTCATCGTGCATACCCCTGATCTTTTGTTGTGGGGCGATAATTCGCTTAAAGTTGGACTCGGCCTTTGGAATTACGGTTGGATATCTTTCGGCGTTGAAGTCGCCTTGCTTTTTGCAGGCGCTATTATCTTTTTAAGGAAAGCGCCAGAGTTGAAAAAGAAAGTATCTGTATTTGCCGCATGTCTTGTGATTTTTCAGCTTGCAAATCTTCTTTTTCCAACTCCAAAAGGCGTTCCCGCCTTTGCTCTTTCCGCGCTGATAGCCTATAGTGTAATCGCAGGAGCCGCTCTTTTTGTTGAAAAGAGACAGCGCCGTGCTTAACTTATGCGTATCACTAACTTCGGAGGAAACGTCGCGTTTACTCCAAAAAAATATTACACGCCAAAAAACGAAGACGAAGCGCTTGCGATTTTAAACAAGCATAAAAACGGCACGGTGCGCGTTGCGTCTTCTTTGCACTGCTGGAGCGATGCGGTTGTTTCCGAAGATGTGCTTATTAACCTAAAGCGCCTCAACACAGTTCGACTGGAAAAAGACAAAGACGGGAGCATGCGGGTTACAGCGCAAGGCGGCATTGTTTTGAAAGATTTACTGAATTATATACACGCGCATTCAAACTGCACACTTCCAACGATGGGAGGCATCACGCGCCAGACAATCGCGGGCGTGGTTTCAACCGCAACGCACGGCAGCGGCAAATCCAGCATCTCGCATTATATGGAAGAGATCCGCGTCGCGGCGTATGATGAAGCGACAGGCGAGGCGAAAATATATCGTTTTACTGAAGGAGAAGAGTTGAAAGCCGCGCGATGCGCGCTCGGATGCATGGGCGTGATTCTTTCTGTAACTTTTCGCGCGGCGCCGAAGTATTGGATTAAAGAACAAGGCGCGATGTGCAAAACGATCACCGAGGCGCTTGATCGCGAGCGAGAGTTTCCTCTACAACAATTTTTACTGATTCCGTATTCGTGGCGGTATTTTACCCAGAGCAGAGCAGTGTGCGAGAATCCGCGCGCGGGCATGCGGGCGAGAAGTTTTCTGTTGTTCGCGTATGATTTTTTGAACGTTGAGCTTGCGCTCCATCTGTTGTTGAAATGTTTGATAGGGCTTTTTTCGCCGACAGGCAAACCTTCGTCGGTTGTCCGATGGTTTTACCAATCGTTTGCCCCGCGCGCTTTGCATCAGCCGACCGTGGTAAACGACGCCGCGCATGGACTAACGCTCCACACCGCTCACCACTATTATTTTCGTCACGTGGAGATGGAGGCGTTTGTGCCAAAGAGCCGCGTGGAAGAGGCGGCAGAAATGGTTCGGCGCGTAACCGCGATTTTTGCAGGGATCGATGAAAAAACAAGCGGGAAAGCTGTAAACGCCCTCAAAGAAGCTGGACTGTATGATGAGGTAGCGCGAGGCAGGGGGACATACATGCATCACTATCCCTTCTTCTTTCGCCATATTTTATCGGACGATACGTTGATATCTATGACCGCCGGAGGTGAATCGTATTATTCCATTAGTTTTTTTACCTACCTTAATCCCGATAAGCGCGATGGTTTTTGGGAGTACGCGCGGGTCGTGGCGCGCGTGCTTGTGCGTTTATACAGCGCGCGTTTGCACTGGGGCAAGTATTTTCCATTAAAACATAGCGACATCGCGCATCTGTACCCAAAACTTCCCGACTTTCGCCGCATCTGCAAACGAGTTGATCCGCATGGCGTTTTCGTAAACGCCTACGGCCGGGATGTGATGGAGTTTTGAGTTTATTCCGGCACGGACAAGAGTATGTACCCCATCATCTTAACCAAAAAATTAAACGACATAGAAATTTAGGACTGGAGGCAGTGTAAATGATCTGGCAGGCGATTGGCAGTATTTGACTAATTTGCAGTTATACTTTAACATAGTCGTATATGTACAAGACACGGTATTTGGAAAAAACTATTATTACGCTGTCAAAAACTTTTCCCGTTGTGCTTCTTACAGGAGCGCGGCAAGTGGGGAAGACAACGATGTTGCAGTATATAAGCGGGAACGCAAAAGGCATGCAACATCGCTATGTAAGCCTTGATGAATTTGAAACGCGCTCTCTTGCCAATAGCGATCCGCGGTTGTTTCTGGAACAGTACCCATATCCGCTTATGATTGATGAAATTCAATACGCGCCGGGCCTTCTTCATTATATTAAAGCAGAGGCAGATCGCCGAAAAAAGATGGGAATGTATTGGCTTACCGGTTCACAGCAATTTCATTTAATGAAAAATGTATCGGAATCGCTGGCCGGACGGGCGGGAATTCTTAAACTGCTCGGCATCTCGTATGCTGAAGAAAAGGAAATTGATTTTGAGAGCAAGCCATGGGGCCCTGATACCATTCTAAAAATGGATGATGCGAAAACACATGTAACGATGCATGAAATTTTTAAAAGAATTGTGCGAGGATCTTTCCCCCGCCTTTTGCACCGCAACGCTCCTCCGCATGACGTATTTTACGGTTCTTATGTGCAGACATATATTGATAGAGATTTAAGAAATTTGATTAAAGTCGCTTCGCTTTCAAGTTTTGAAAAATTTATCCGAATATGCGCCGCGCGCACCGCTTCCATGGTGAATTTTTCTGATCTCGCGCGGGATAGCGGCGTAAGCGTGAATACCGCTAAAGAATGGGTGAGTTTGCTTGAAGCGAGCCACCATATTTTTTTATTGCAGCCATATTATACCAATCAAAGCAAACGGCTTATTAAAACGCCGAAGCTGTATTTTTTAGATACCGGGCTTGTCGCATATCTTACCGGCTGGAGAGATCCGATAACCGCAAGCCGCGGAGCGTTTGCCGGCGCATTTTTTGAAACATTTGTAATAAGTGAGATTATTAAAAGTTATTGGCATAGAGGATTTGAGCCGCGCATCTTTTATTTCCGGAACAAAGAGAAGGTGGAAGTGGATTTGATCATTGAAAAAGACGGAGATCTGCTTCCGGTTGAAATTAAACTGTCTTCCATGATCAAAAGCGATGATATAAAAGGTATACGGCATTTGAAGAAGCAGGGCTTGCCGGTTGGAGAAGGCGCGGTTGTAGCTCTTCCACGCGAGCCATATCTATTTGCAAAAGGCATTAGCGTTGTTCCTCCTATCTTGATTCGCTAAAATATGTACCCCATCACACTCACAAAAAAATTAGACGACATAGAAATCTGCGGGATGCGGCTTAAAGATTTAGATCATCCGGAGTTTAGGTATCC
>CAYYGX010000012.1:6876-21346 GCA_964471805.1 uncultured Gammaproteobacteria bacterium
AGATTATACAGTGGCACGGCGGTGCCATAAATCAAAATGCAAAAATCAAAATGCAAAATGAAAAGTCAAAATTTAAAAATTACGAAAAGACGAAAGGTGTATATGTGGGGCAAAAGACGGAAATAGAACAGTATGTTATTTTTGATACGAAACAAGGTGATGTGGTTATTGATGAAGGCGCGCATATTTACCCGTTTTCTTACATTGAAGGTCCATGCTACATCGGCGCGTATACCGAAATCAAACCCCACGCGCAGATTCGTAAAAACACCTCTATTGGGCATAATTGCAAAATAGGCGGCGAGGTTTCGGGAAGTATTTTTCAGCCCTACACAAACAAATCGCATCATGGATTTGTTGGGGATTCTTATATTGGTTCGTGGGTGAATTTAGGCGCCGGCACGTCCACTTCTAATCTTAAAAATACTTATGGGCCGGTGCGGGTGGAGTATCATGGAGAGAAAATAGACACTGGCATGCAGTTTTTGGGTTGCATTATGGGCGATTATGTAAAAACCGCGATTAACACGAGCATTTACACCGGCAAAATTATCGGGGTTTACGCGCAGTTGTTTGGATGCGTTACGGAAAATATCGGATCGTTTGTGATGGATGCGCGCGAAGGGAAAAAGGTTTTTGAGTTGGAAGCGGCAATCCGCGCGCAAAAGCGAATGTTTGAGCGGCGGGGGATAGAGCAGAGATCAGTTGATAGAGCGTTCTTACAAAAGGTATTTGACGAGACTCGCCATGAGCGTCAAGGACTGTAGTATGTTCCTTTTTATTGACACAACACAAGATAATAATTTTACCGTAGGCATGTATACAAAAGCGGGAGAGCGGCATATTTTGAAAGCTGTTCCGATCTCCCGCGCTGAATCAGAGGCTTTGCTTCCAGCAGTTGACGATCTGCTTAAACAACGCGCAATCCAAAAACCCAATGGCATTATTGTGGTGCGCGGAACAGAAGGTAGGTTTAGCGCAATTCGCACCGGGGTGGTTTGCGCAAACGCATTAGCGTTTGGTTGGAATGTGCCTATTAGTGGAATTAAACAAGGCGATGACATAAGCCGAGCGATTGAGGAGATAAAAAACGAGAGCGTTTTTGGCAAGCCGGTTATTCCGATCTATAGCAAGGAGCCTAATATCAGTTGATTTTTTAGCATTTTCGCGAGGCTGTACTGAACACTTGAGAGGGTTCAGTATTTTTTATTTTATCCCCACCTTATCCCCACGAAAACGTATTGACGAGAATGGAGCAAGTGGTGTATAGTGGTGGTTAAGAAAATAAAAGTGGGGAAAAGTGGGGATATGTTTATCGGTGAATACCAACATACTATAGATGCGAAAGGGCGGATGGCAGTACCGTCTAAATTTAGAACTCAACTTAAAAAGGGAGCAATCGTAACGAGGGGATTAGATAACTGTTTGTTTGTGTATCCCAAAGAGGAGTGGCAAAAATTAGCGGATAAATTAGCGGGGCTTCCGATTAGCCAATCAAAATCGCGCGCGTTTTCCCGCCTTATGTTGGCGGGCGCTCATGAAGCGGATATTGACAGTCAAGGACGCATTAACATTCCCGATCACCTGCGCTCGTATGCGAAGATAAAACAAAAGGCAGTCGTCGCGGGATTATATAATCGGATAGAAATTTGGGATGAGGTGTTGTGGGCGCAGTATCGGGATAAAGCGGAATCGGAAAGTCAAGAGATAGCGGAGAGTTTGGAGATTTGAGCTTTAAAAAATTCATTTGTCTTAATGAGATATCATACGCCAGTGTTGCCTAAAGAAGTAATTGACTTATTGAATCTCAAACCAAACCAAAACGTCATAGACTGCACACTCGGAGATGGGGGACATACGATTGAGATTTTAAAATACACAGCGCCGCGCGGAAAAGTGTTAGGGATTGATGCAGATCGTGAAGCGATACGACGCGTGGAGTTAAGAATCAAAAATCAGGAATTAAGAAATAGGATCGTATTGGTGAATGATAATTTTAGAAATATATCATCCATTGTTGAAGAGTATCATTTTTTGCCGGTTCATGGAGTTTTTCTTGATCTTGGCATGTCATCGTATCAATTAGACGAAAGCGATAGAGGATTCAGTTTTCAGCGCGATAGTCCTCTTAATATGAGTTTCAATAAAGGAGGGGTCCCGACGCATGTCGAGATCAAAACCGCATTCATAATCGTTAATGAGTATTCAAAACAAAAATTAGCGGAAATTTTTAAAATGTATGGGGAAATTCACTCCCCGGGTGTTATTGCCCAAAGAATCATCCGAGCGCGCAATGAGCGCTCCATCAAAACAACGCGCGAGCTCGTATCCGCGATTATCGGTCCCGCGACAAAACGAATGCGGGACCAGAGCGGATTGCCGCCAAAAGCGATTAAACTTCTGTCAAAAGTTTTTCAGGCAATTCGCATAGAGGTAAACGACGAGCTCTCCGCGCTTTCTGAAACGCTTTCGCGCATCGCTTTCTCGCTTTCAAAAGGAGGGCGCGTCGCAATACTTTCGTACCATTCGCTTGAGGATAGAATCGTGAAACAATATTTTAAAGAATCCGCCCGCGACTGCATCTGCCCGAAAGAGTTTCCGGTTTGTCGATGCGATCACACTCCCGAACTTGTAATTATAACTAAACGCGCGATAACCGCAACAGAGGCCGAAATCGCCCGAAATCCGCGGGCTAGAAGCGTAAAATTGCGTGTTGCTGAACGAATATAATCTCTATGAATATAAAAATACTTGCGCGTTTATCACTATTCATAATTCTCGCAGTTCTATCCATAAATTATTTCATAACCACAACAGCTCTTACAAAAAATGGAGAGGCGCTTGCGGTATTAAAGAGAGAAATCTCCGAATTGAAAAAAGACAATCGCGCGATAGAGACGCGGCTCTGGAACCGCAAGAACTTGCAGTACATTGAGAAAGAAGCCGGTAATCAAGGGCTTGTGCTCGGCAAAGAAATTGTTTACCTTCCAATACCCCCATCTTCTTTAGCGGTGTCTAAGCGGTAATGAGGAGGGCGCGTTATATTTTTGGCGCGCTCCCTCATCCCAGGTTTAAGTAATGAAGCCTAAATACAGGAAAACAAGCGACAGGCGCATTATATCGCTTGTCGCATTTTTTTTATTTTTAGGGCTAATGCTAATCGCACAGCTTTTTCGCATTCAGATATTGCGTAATCGTGTTTACAGTAAAGAAGGAGAAGATCAGTATTTAGTGTCGCAGAAAGTTATGCCATCGCGCGGCGAGATTTTTTGGCGCGATATTTCTGAAGGCGGGATTGCGCCGCTTGTTGTGAACGAACCGATTTATAATTTTTCTATTGTTCCCAAGCGCGTTAGTGACATTAAATTTTTTACTCAAGCGGTAAGCTCCGCGCTCGGCGTTGCAAAAGAGAATATTTCCTCAAAATTAACAGACCTTGAAGATCCATATGAACTCATTCAGTCTGATATTGTTGAAAAAGAAAAATTGAAGATCGCTGAATATTTATTAGACCTAAATATTTCCAAAGACGCTTACAGTTTTTCAGAATCCTCTCGCCGTTCGTATATAGACGATGAACTCGCCTCGCACGTTACAGGGTTTTTCGGTTTTGGAGAAGATGGCGTGGAACGCCGCGGCCAGTACGGTTTGGAAGAGTATTTTGACGCTGATTTAACAGGAATGTCAGGCAGTACCATATCCGATACCGATGTGTTAGGGCGTTTCATACCAGTTGGAGACCGCACTATTGTTCTACCAGTAAACGGTAAAGCCATCGTTCTTACTTTAGAGAAAAACATTCAATATAAAGCGTGCGCGCTTCTTGCCGAATATGTGAAAAAATATGAAGCCGCAGGCGGCGCAGTTGTTATAATAGAACCGCAAACCGGAAATATATACGCCCTGTGCGGAGAGCCGCGTTTTAATCCGAACCGTTATGGCGAGTATCCTGTGTCATTATTTGTGAATCCTGTTACGAGCGCAGAATACGAACCTGGCTCAATCTTTAAGCCGATCACAATGGCCGCGGCTCTTGAGGATGGCGGAATTACGCCGTTTACGACTTTTATTGATACAGGATTTGTTGTCATTGATCGCTACACAATCAGGAACGCTAGAGAGCGTGTGTACGGATTGAATTCCATGGTACAGGTTCTTGATAAGTCAATCAACACCGGAGCGATTTTTGCGATGCGATCCATTGGACCGGATAAATTCAGAAAGTATGTGGAAGCGTTCGGATTCGGAAAACTGACAGGAATTGAACTTGCTGGCGAGGTTAACGGCGATGTTTCTCCGCTTGCTGGCGGCGAAGAAATATATGCGGCAACAGCCTCTTTTGGACAAGGCATCACTGTAACGCCGATTCAGCTTGTTAGCGCTTATGCGGCGATTGCGCGAGGCGGAGTGCTTGTAAAGCCGAGAATTGTTGATAGAGTGATTGACCGAGACAATGAGCGCATCTTACCAGTTATAGAAGGAGATCGCGTGATTTCAAAAAGGACCGCGGAATCGATTTCTTTAATGCTTGTTTCCGCTGTGAAAAATGGATATGCGAAACATGCCGGAGTTTCAGGATACGCAATCGCCGGAAAAACCGGCACTGCCCAAATTCCAAAAAATGACGGGCCTGGATACGCGGAAGAGACGATTCATTCATTTGTAGGATTTGGTCCGGTTGAGCCTGGGCGCGCGCCGGCTTTTGCTATGCTTGTAAAATTGGACAAACCGCGCGGACTTCAATTTGCCGACAGCACCGCGGCGTTTCTTTTTCACGACATCGCAGAGTTTATTTTGCATTACTTAAACATACGGTCAGTTTTATGATCGCATATTTTGCAAAGCTCATTTTCAAAAAATATCGGCCGAGAATTATTCTTGTTCAAGAAGGAGGGAGCGATCTCGCGCGCTCGTGTTTTTTTGTTCTTAAACAGAAGTTCAAGGTTCGTTTAGTTCATAGCGCGATTGAATGCGCATTTTTGCTGAATGAAGAGCCGCGTTCTTTTGGCGATCTCGCGCGCGCATTATTTAATGGCATCCGATTACTGTTTTTCTCATCTCGCGATTATCCGGAAATTATGATTATTGACGGAATATCGGATGAACGCGAGATGCCGTTCCGAAGCGCGAATGTTTATGCGTGTGTTACTGTTCGCGGGCCTAATAAACGCGCAGAACGAGTTTTCGGAACCGCGCTCTCTATCGTGAACGGAGACGATCCTGATTATAAAGACGACTACAGTTTGCGAAACAAGGTTCACGTCATATCTTACGGCATAACGAATAAAAGCGTGCGCGTGAAAGGTGAAGAGCCGCGAATGTTCTGCAAAGACGGCATCTCCGGATTATATATGAAGTTATTATGCGAAGGAACAGCGACTCCGCTTTTTATTCCCAACTGTTCTATGAATCATGCCAAAATCGCTCTTGCCGGCGCCGCTCTCGGTATCGCTTTTTCACTTACTCCGCTTGAGATTGCGCGCGGGTTAGAAGAGTTCGGAATCTCGTTTTGCGTGAAAGGATGAAGTTTTGGTATAATGTAATGATTAAACAATATGAATTTCGCCGTCCATATAAAGAAAAAACGTTATGCAGTTATTATTACTACATTTTTTGTCATTACGATTCTCATCGCGCTCTCATTTTTTGCATCTGTCGCATATAACTCCGTTTTGCAAACTCGCGGGTTTGTTCTTGGAGAGAGCGTGAGCGCGTATGACGAACTCACCGCGGCCTCTTCGGCTTTGGAAAAGTGGGATATCCAAACTGCGCTTGATAAAGTGGAGAAGGCGCACGAACATTTTGCGGCGATTGAAGAGGCGACAGAGCGGTACTGGCCGTTTTTGCGCCCGGCGCTGATTTTGAATAAAAAAGCTGAAAGTTATTATCATCTTGCAAAAGCCGGTTTGCACAGCACTAAAGCCGCGGCGATTCTTGGCGAATCGTTTGGCAGAGGAAATTCTTATGCGCTGATTCCGTATCTTGCGCGTTTGCAGGCAGATATTGATAAGGCGCGTGAACCGATAGAGCGCGCGTATAAAGAAAGCCGCGAGGTTGATCTTTCATATTTTACCGATTCCAAACAATCGCGTATCAAAGAACTTCAGCAAGGGTTATCTTTTCTTATATCTGAACTTGATCCTTTTTTGGAGACTCTATTTTCTTTACGAACTATTCTTGGCGAGCGCGGGTCTAGACGCTACCTTATTTTGTTTCAAAATAGCGGGGAAATTCGCCCGACCGGAGGATTTATCGGATCTTTCGCTGTTGCAGACGTAATGGATGGAAAGGTGAACAAATTTTTTGTTCCATCAGGCGGAACCTATGATCTTCGCTATGGACTTAGGGAACATCTTCGTTCTCCAAGGCCATTTTCTATCTTAAATCCGGAGTGGCAGGCGCAGGATTGCAATTGGTTTCCTGATTTTCCAACTTCTGCGCAAAAGTGCGCATGGTTTGCTGAAGGCAGTATCGGTTCCTCGTTTGACGGCGTGATTGCCATAACAGATACAGTAGTAACTGACTTTCTTTCAATCATCGGGCCTATTCCAATCCCAGAGTACGAAACCGTTATTACAGCTGAAAATTTTATTCCTTTCACGCAAACGCTTGTTGAAAGCGAGTCAGCGCGCGCGAGCGGGGCGCCTAAAAAAGTTATCGCTGACCTGTTTCCTTTAATAATTGATCAGCTTACAAACGTCCTTTCAGATCACTCTAAAAGATTTTCGCTCGCCCTTACGCTTACAGACGCCTTGAATCGTAAAAATCTCCTGCTTTTTATGGACGATGAGGGATTACAGAAATGGCTGAATAAAGAGAACTGGAGCGGCGCGATTGGCGCGAAGTCCGCGCTTGACTACCTTCATGTAAACACAGCTCTTATTAATGGCGGAAAATCTGAATTCGCTGTGCGGCAACAGGTTCAGTATGATGTTTTTGAAGATTCTCTCGGAGCGCTCGTTGCATCTCTTAAAATTACGCGTGAACATACTAGTAGCGCGTCAGACAATCCTATTTTTAATGAACTTGTTAATCGCGACAACCTTGCATATATTCGTGTTTACGCGCCTTTTGGCTCGGTCTTCTTTGGAATTGAAGGAGATGTATTTGATCCGACTGCGCTTTTTCAAAAACAAGAGGATTTGAATAACGACTCGCTTCTTGCAGACGTTGAAGGGGCGCCGCTTATTGATGAGAAAACAAAAACACGCATCACAAACGAATTTGGAAAAACAGCCTTTGGCAATTATATGAAAATTGCTCCGGGCGAGAAAAAAACCGTGCGATTTATTTATAAACTGCCATTTACAAAAAAGGATATTAAAGAGCGCGGCTATACTCTTTTTGCCCAAAAACAGGGCGGAGTTGTGAGTAGTTTCGTCGTGAATCTTGAAGGAAAGACGCTCTATGACGGAGAGTTGGATGAAGATAAGATGATTAAATAAATGCCCGAAATTTTTACTCTTTTTTCAAAATCGCACTCGCTCAAAACTGGCGCTATTGTTATCGCTGTTTTTTCTATTTTGAGCAAACTGCTGGGGCTTTTTCGCTATTCGCTCATCGCGGCGCGGTTTGGCACAGGCGTTGTCGCAGACAGTTATATCGCCGCGTTTAGGATCCCTGATTTTATTTACAACGCGGTCGTGTTTGGCGCGCTTTCTGTTGCGTTCATTCCGGTTTTCCTTGACCTTTATGAAAAAGGAAAACGGCGGGAGGATCAGCCGCAGGATTTTTCTGTTGAGCCAACCGAAGAGGGGCTCGCGTCAGTGAATGTTGGTTTCCAAGCCCAGATTGCCTCATTATTCAGCATTCCTTTTAAGGCGTTTAAGAAACGTTCAATTGCAAAAGAGAGTTTTTCCGAACTTCATTTTGAATTGATAAACGCCATGTTGACGATTCTCTCGCTTTCTGTTTTGGTAGCTGTAGCAATTGCGTGGATATTTGCGCCTTCTATTGTTCCTCGCCTTGTGCCGGGGTTTTCTCCAGAGAGAGTGGCGCTTACAATTTCTATGACGCGCGTGATGCTTTTGTCCCCGATTATTTTTTGCCTAAGCAACATCATTGGTTCTGTATTGCAGGCGTTTCAGAGGTTCACTTTTTTTGCGCTCGCGCCGGTTTGCTACAATCTCGGCATTATTTTCGGAATCCTCGCGCTATATCCGTTACTTGGCCCGATCGGGCTTGCATGGGGAGTTGTGTTAGGATCGTTCCTGCATCTCCTCGTTCAGCTCCCGCCTTTTGCTGAAACAGGATTTCGTTTTCATTTTACATTCGGCTCGCGCAGAGCAGGGGTCCATCGCGTGCTTAAAGCCATGATCCCGCGCGCGCTTGCTCTTTCTGCTCAACAGGTAAATCAGCTTGCAAATACTTTTTTAGCTTCCGCGCTTCCCGCCGGGAGCGTTGTAGTCTTTTATAACGCGTATGATTTAGAGACGCTTCCCGTTTCTTTTATCGCGGTTTCTTTGGCAGTTGCTTCGTTTCCAATTTTGGGCGGATTATTCGCGCAGAAAAAATACGATGATTTTCTCCGCGTTTTTAGAAGATCGCTTGAACATATCCTGCGCATTATGGCGCCGCTTATGATTTTTCTCATTCTTCTTCGCGCCCAGGCCGTTCGGCTTACATTAGGGTATGGGTTGTATAACTGGGATGACACTGTGCGCACACTTCAAATTTTTGCGATACTTTCCGCCTCGCTCATTCCGCAAAGCGTTATTCCGCTTTTCGCGCGCGCATTGTACGCCCGCGAGAAAACGGCGGCGCCGGTTATAGCAAGCTTAATTGCGATCGGAGCAAACATAACGTCGGCATTTTTATTGACGCCATTTTACGGACTTGCGGGGCTCGCTCTAGCTTTTTCAGCGAGTGCGTTTCTTCACGCGATCATTCTCGCGGTTCTCGCTGAACGCGAGATTCATGGCTCGCTTTTTTGTCGCGAATTTTTGATTTCTGTTTTGCGATTTTCCATTGCTACGATTTTATCAGGAATAATGCTGTATACCGCTTTACATATAGCCGCGGCGTTCATCGGAACTAGCCATGTGTGGTCGCTCTCTCTCCAGACGTTCATCGCTTTTAGCATCGGCTCCGGATCGTATGTTTTGCTGTTATGGATTTTTGGAGACAGCGTCATAAATACTATTATTAAAAAACAGCTCGGTTTATGAGGTCAACTACAACGCACACTATCCGTATTTTTTGGAATCACGCCCGCGTGTATAAATGGCGGGCAATTTTGATCTTTATTGGCGTTACTTGCGGCGTTGTGGTTGGACTTGTTGTTCCAGTTATTTACGGAGTGTTTTTTGATCTTCTCGCTTCCGACTCAGGATTGTTTTCACTCCATAAGGAGTCCATTCTTCGCAGAGCTGTTTTTTTTATTTTTCTTGCCGGTGGATTGAATGTTCTTCAGTGGGTTTTTTGGCGCATCGCTCATTTTACTATGGCAGATTTTGAGCCGCGCGTTATGGCCGATCTTGCGAATACCTGTTTTGAGTACATCCATAAGCATTCGTACCGTTTTTTCGGCAACACGTTTGTGGGATCGCTTGTGAAAAAGGTGAATCGTTATACGCGCGCGTTTGAAGACCTCATAGATCGGATTATTTTTGACGTTATTGCTCTCATTCTTGAGATAGGAATTGTCATTGCGGTGCTTTTTACTCGGAACGCCGTTTTAGCGTTGATTCTTCTTGCGTGGACAATCATTTTTATCGCGGTAAACTACAGTTTCTCAAGATATAACCTTAAACACAATCTTGCGGCCGCATCTCAAGATACGCGCGTAACAGCTCGCCTTGCGGACACAATCACAAACAGTGTTACGATTAAACTGTTCTCCGGGTTTGTGAGCGAACTTAACGCATTCAGAAGAGAGACGAAAGATCAGTTCCGTCTTACGAGATACACATGGACTCTTGCGACTATTATGGAGGCAGTATCCGCGTTTTTGATGATCGTCCTTGAATTTACAATGTTTTTCGCCGCGCTGTATTTTTGGAAGCAAGGCGTGTTTACTATTGGCAGTTTTGTGCTTATGCAGACGTATATTATTCGGCTTATGAGGAAACTTTGGGATGTCGGACGGATCATCAGACGAGTGTATGAATCGTTTGCGGACGCGGCAGAGATGACCGAGGTGCTTTTAACGCCCCACGAAGTGAAGGACGCGCGCGAAGCAAAGCCGATGCGCGTTACGCGCGGCGAAGTTATATTTCGCGATGTGTATTTTGAATATCACAAAGGCGTGCCGGTTTTTGGGCCTGTAAAGCTAAACATAAAACCGCAAGAAAAAGTGGCGCTAATCGGGCCTTCCGGCGGCGGAAAATCAACATTTGTAAAATTGTTGTTCCGATTTTTTGACGCCAAAAAAGGCGCGATTTTTATTGACAGGCAGGACATTAAAAAGGCGAGTCAGGAAAGTTTGCGCGCGGGCATCGCTCTTGTTCCGCAAGATCCAGTGCTTTTTCACAGGTCGCTTATGGATAATATCAGATATGG
The DNA here is from genome assembly GCA_964471805.1 of uncultured Gammaproteobacteria bacterium. GTDB lineage: Bacteria > Patescibacteriota > Patescibacteriia > UBA9629 > UBA9629 > UBA9645. Next base: position 17,377 of record CAYYGX010000012.1, read on the forward strand.
ACGATCGGAGGCAGACGATAAAGAAGTGATTTCTGCGTCTCGCCTTGCCCATGCGGACGAGTTTATAATGAGATTTCCGGACAAATATAACACACTTGTCGGCGAGCGCGGCGTGAAACTATCAGGCGGCGAGCGTCAGCGCGTTGCGATCGCGCGGGCAATTTTGAAAAACGCAAAAATTTTAGTGTTGGACGAGGCGACAAGCAGTTTGGATTCTGAATCCGAACGGATGATTCAGGATGCCCTTGCTGTACTAATGAAAGGCAAAACCGTGATTGTCATTGCGCATCGGCTTTCAACCATAATGCAGATGGACCGGATTATTGTCTTGAACAAAGGGCGAATTGATGAGGAAGGCACGCATGGCGAGTTAGTGCATAAAACAGGAAGTTTATACAGGCGGCTTTGGGAATTGCAGGCAAGCGGGTTTATAGGATAAGTTAGGATTTCTTGTCAAAACAGCTGTTCAATGATAGAGTTTTTGTGGTTATGGCAGGGTAGCTCAGCTAGGTTAGAGCGAGGGAATCATAACCCCTAGGCCGCGGGTTCGATCCCCGCCCCTGCTACCATACGCACACCATGCCGCTGTGGCGGAACCGGTAGACGCGCAGGTCTCAAAAACCTGTGAGCCATAAGCTCATGTCGGTTCGATCCCGACCGGCGGCACCATTCTGTTGGTTCTCACCCAGAGGGTGATCCGCCTTTGGCGGAAATTCCCGTCTCTGGCACCAGAGTTAAATAAAACCTTCTGAATTTTATAGTTTAGATTTGACCTGTTGAGTACCGAAAATATGATAAGAAGCGATGAACAGAAAAATAATATTGCTTTTGTAGATGGGCAGAATATGTATATGAGCACTACATCGGCTGATAAGCCGTGGCGCATTGATTTGGCGCGGTTTCGGGTGTATTTGAAGCAGAAATACAAAGTTGGGAAAGCGTACTATTTTCTTGGTTTCGTTCAGGAAAAATATCAAGATCTATATGATGAAATACAGTCAGCAGGATTCATTTTGAAGTTTAAGGAACATAATCCGGCGATGCTTGGCGTGAAAAAGGGGAATGTGGATACTGACATTGTTTTTTGCATTATGAAAATGCTTTACCGAAAAGAGAGCTTTGGCAATGTGATTTTGGTATCAGGAGACGGCGACTACAAATTACTCGTTGAGTTTCTTATTGAAGAGGGAAGGTTTGAAAAAATTTTATTTCCGGATTTTAAAAAGGCTTCTTCATTGTACAAAAAAATAACGAGAAAATATTTTGACGGCCTTGACAGAAAAGGTGTTAAAGAAAAAATAATCAAAATAAAAAAGAAAAGGGGGCCTTAGGTAGTTAACCGTTCGGGCCCCTTTCCGTCGTGATGTTTAGATATTAGCAAAGTAGGCAAATACTGTCAAATTTGAATTCACTTAAAGTAGATTCGGTAAAATTTAACCCCATGCGCACAAAATACATTTTCATAACAGGAGGCGTTATATCAACTCTCGGAAAGGGGATTACTACCTCTGCGATTGCCACTCTTTTAGAGTCAAAAGGATACAAAGTTACATGCGTTAAATGCGACGCGTACGTGAACATTGACGCCGGCACCATGAACCCAACAGAACACGGCGAGGTTTTTGTTACAAGCGATGGCGTTGAAACAGATCAGGACGTGGGAAATTACGAGCGATTTTTGCACCGTTCGCTTTCGCGGGTGAATTATCTTACAACAGGACAAGTCTACAAATCAGTGATTGAACGCGAGCGGAATCTTGAGTACGGCGGGCGGTGCGTGGAGGTGGTGCCGCATGTTCCGGAGGAAGTGATACGCCGTCTTAAAGAGGCGGCAAAGAAAGACGATGCCGATATTGTTATCGCAGAGATCGGCGGCACTGTCGGCGAGTATCAAAACGTTCTTTTTCTGGAAGCGGATCGTTTATTGAAGCGCGAGTCTCCAAATGATGTTATCAATATGCACGTCTCTTATCTTCCAATTCCAAAATCAGTGGGAGAGATGAAAAGCAAGCCTGTGCAGTATTCTATCCGCACTTTGCAATCCACAGGAATCCAGCCGGAGTTTGTTATAGCGCGGGCAGAACGGCCGCTTGATGATAAGCGCAAAGAAAAAATCGCAGTGTTCGGCAATGTCCCGTATGAAAACATAATCTCAAATCCGGACGTTTCATCTATCTACGAAATTCCCTCGCTCTTTGCGCGCGAGCAACTCGCGGAAAAAATCATAAAATCGCTTGGAATGCCGCCTGTCAGTCGAAGCCCTTACATTGCATTTCAAAAGTGGGAGCAACTTGCAAATCGCGTCAAAAATGCGCGTATTCCCATACGAGTCGGCATTGTCGGCAAGTATTTTGATACAGGAGAATTTATCTTGGAGGACTCGTATATTTCAGTGATTGAGGCAATTAAACACGCGGCATGGCGGCTGAATCGCAAGCCAGAGATTCAGTGGCTGGACTCGCAGGAGTTTGAAACGTCTTCTCGCGCGCTTGCAAAATTAAAGAATTTCCACTCAATTATCGTGCCAGGCGGATTTGGTAGCCGTGGAGTTGAAGGGAAGATCAAGGCGATTGAATACGCGCGGAGGAGAAAAATTCCATATCTCGGGCTTTGTTACGGCATGCAACTTGCAGTCGTTGAGTTCGCTCGCAATGTTTTAGGGAAACCTCAAGCTCATACAGAAGAGATTGACCCCAAAACTTCTGACCCTGTGATTCATATACTTCCAGAGCAAAAACAGCTCATGGCAAAAAAACAGTACGGCGCTAGTATGCGGCTCGGGAGTTACGAGTGCGTTCTTATACCAGGCTCGCTCGCTCGTAGTTTGTATAAAAAATCCGTGATTCACGAGAGGCACCGCCATCGCTATGAGTTCAATAACAAGTATCGCGAAGAATTGGAGAATCGCGGGATGAGCATTGCCGGCATGAATCGCGAGCGAAATTTAGCAGAGATCGTTGAACTCAAAAATCATCCATTTTTTATAGGCGTTCAATTTCATCCAGAATTTCAGTCCCGCCCTCTTGAACCGCATCCCTTATTTCTGGGGTTAGTGAAGGCGGGAACGGGTCGGATATAAAAGAGTTTTAATGTTCTCATTCCAATGATTGGTATATACATCTTACTTTTTATCCTCCCTTTTACGATTGCCTTTTTGACTACTCCCTTTATTCGTCTCTTGGCTGTTAGATTCGGTATTCACAATGATCTTGCTTTGTCGCTCAAACTTGATCAAAAAAATTCAACGCCGCTTTTAGGCGGGGTTGGAGTTTTTTTTGCGTTTACTTTTATAACGTTTCAATTATTAAAGTTTGTTTCAGGTATTGTATTAAATCATTGTAAGGATTTTGACCCCCAAACCTGTTCTGACGGAGCTGTATTTCTTACATACGGCTTTATACTTTTAGCGATATGCGCATTGGTTATGGGCGGCGTTCTTGATGACATAATGCACTTATCTCCGGCATGGCAGGTGATCTTTCCAATTCTAGCCTCGCTTATTGTCATCGCTGGGGGAGTGGGGCAGGATAACATCACAAATCCTCTATACTATCTTGGAATCGCAAGCGATCCGCTCATTCACTTAAAAGTATGGACGATTTCGTTTTTAGGCGGCGAAATTATTTTGTTTACCGATCTTTTTACTTTTCTCTGGCTCATGGTGCTTATGTATGCGACAAAACTTTTGGACGGATTGAACGGACTTGTCGCTGGTATTACGGTAATCGGCGCGATGATGTTATTTTTTACAATCAAAGAGCCGTTTCCGGCGATGCTCGCGATCATTCTTGCCGGTTCATATCTTGGATTTCTTCCATATAACATAGCCGGAAAAATTTTTTTGGGAGAGTCCGGAAGCACGATCGCCGGGTTTCTTCTTGGAGTTCTCTCGCTTCTTGGTCCTGCAAAGATCAGCATCACGCTTCTGGTTCTCGGGCTTCCAATACTAGACCTTTTGTGGGTTATGTAC
>CAYYGX010000013.1:0-11763 GCA_964471805.1 uncultured Gammaproteobacteria bacterium
AGCATTACTTAAACCTTTTATTTTAGCCATAATATGGGTTTTGAGATGACTTCATAGTACTTAAACTATTGCCAATTATACAAATAACTCGTCATCACCGCCTCGCGAAGCGCCTGCCCTTGATACCATTCTACGCGCGAGGTAACTTTCACCCCTATCTGTTCACTGCCTGCAAAATCGCATAAATTTTCAGCGCCGAGCGTTGAATTGCAAAGTTTCCAAGCAGAAGCCGGCATACGAGATAACTTCGTCAATTGAGATCCAGGAATAACTCCTATAATGCCGGCATCGCCATATAATCCGCTTACAGGATCATACGCAACCTTGCAGTTTTTATTAACATTAATGCAAGTCGTCATTGTATATGGAACATCCTCAAGTTGAAACTGCCCTTGAAAAACTCCGCTTGGAAGAAATGTCTTTACAAGCGCGAAATTCATATTATTAAACCCCTCGTTCCATGTCAGACCGTTCAAAAAATTTTCATCCCGCATGTGCCGCGCTGTTTCAAGCCCTTCGCGCGCCAAGTGAGTTGCGATCAAAAAATCGCCGCTAAACGCAGTTTGAGTAAACAACCCGACGCTTCCAGAAAGCATGGCACCAAGCCCAACTGAAAAAATAGTGATAACAACAATCACCTCAATTAAGGTAATGCCGTGTTGCCGTCGTTTATTCAACAACATATATTTGGCCGGTCTTTACGTTCATAATGATAGATTCGTTAATAGATAGGTTGTTTTTATATGAAACTGTCAAAATAACAATCTCTACATTGCGTTGTATATAATCTAAAAAAAATAAAGGATCGCCGCTCGGGGTCGGAAAAAAATACTGCGCATTCCACGATGGGCTATTCACGATGCCAGCGCCAAAATTAATGTCAATAATAATATCGGTTTCCCAAACAATTAGAGACGATAATTCTTCGTTAACCCAGTCAAACATTCCATATTGAGAAAAATGCACGGAGTCCCCATACATTAAATACTGCGCAAAGCTACCGGCTCTAGTAATACTTACTCCGTAGCCGTTTGGAACGTCCGGAATACCGTCTCCGTTTTGGTCCTTGAAAATTTTTCCTGCAATGGATAAATCCCGCGCATAGAGAAGCGTGCCGTACAATTCTCGCGTTACCTGTTCAACTCGCCTCTCCGGTCGTTCAAAATTCAAATTTACCACGGTAAACGTCGTGATAATCGCGATGATTGAAACCGTAATCAGCATTTCAATGAGAGTGAAAGCGCGGGACATTGGAAGTGCAAAGTTAAAAATTCGCGAACTTCATATACCATTCAACCATTCCTCTCCCAAAGATCATCCCGATAATCGTTGTAGCAGTCAAAAATACTCCAAACGGGATTTGACTTTTCATAGTGCGGCGGCGAAGCGCTACAAGCGGCAGAGTTACCAGAGTTCCGAGAATATATGAGAGCATAAGAGCGAAAATAATAACCGGCAAGCCGAGCATAAGCCCAATCAAAAATCCCAAGCGAATATCGCCCCCGCCGATCCATCGGCCTTTTGAAACCGCAAACTGTAAAAAGAAAAATCCGGAAGCGAGCAATGCGGCGGCGAGATAATTGATAATTGATAATTGATAATTGATAATTTGTATGAGGAAAACAGCAACAATCGCCGGAATACTGATTTTATCTGGGATAAGCATATAGCGCAGATCGTATGTGAAAATAATAAGCAGAATTGTTGCGAATATGTAATAGGAAATTATCGCGCCGTAACCAGTAACGAGTAACGAGTAACGAGTAAAGGGAAGAATTAACGCAATTCCGGTTAATAATTCCACAAGCGGATACTGCCATGAAATCCGCGCGCGGCAATACCGGCACCGCCCTAAGAGAATTGCAAAGCTCGCAAGCGGAATTAAATCGTTCCAACGCAGGCGATGAGCGCAAAACGGGCACGCGGAGCGGTCGTTAACAATCGGCTTTTTCTCGTGTATGCGATACACAAGCGCGTTAATAAAACTGCCGATGGATAATCCGATCGCGAAAAGAAAAAGTTTGACCATGAAAAATTCAAAGTTACTCGCACTCGCCAACGAATATGCCTTTTTCAGTTGCGCAATATGCGCCAGAGCTTGTGAATGCGCCAAACGCGGATGGGATACTAAATTGAACTCCGTATTCAGCGCCGGAAGAGCTATAAAAAAATTGCGACGATTCTAAGGCCAAAACGCCATTATACACAACGGATCCTGTACAAGTAATTCCTTGTCCTAAAAATCCTTCTTGTTCTCCGGCGTTTCGTGAAAGGCATAAACTGCGCGCGCCGCTTCCTCCAATCAAAACTTTCTCTATTTTTGGATAGCCCCCGCGCTCGGCAAAATACGCAGAAAGTCCGGCGCGAATCGCGGAAATTTCAACAAGCGCGAGAGCTGTATCTTCTTTTTTGCGCATCTCTCCTTCGCGAAAAATAATTCCAAGAAGAAGCGCGAGGATGACTATAAAAAAAACGCTGGTTTTAAGGGAAATGAATTTCATGTGTGTAGCTCAAGTATAGCACAATTATTTTGAAAACAAAAAATCCCGACTACCTCCCGCTCCGTCAACCATGAAAGCCAACCAGAGGTTGGTCCCCCGTTGGGGGACTTTCATGGCAAAAATAAAACCCCTCCGGTGGAAGGGTTGTTATAATACCTATATCATACCTTCTAAGCCATTTTTTTATATCGGCGTTCTGCTAATTTAATCCACGCAGTAACCGCGACAATAATCGCTCCGATCACGAGAAACATAAGTGAAATTGGATCCATAGTTTACTCGTTTGGCATGACAAGCGCGCCACATATATATGCCACGCTCGCCACGCCTAACGCGACAATAAATCTTTCGTAATGAAACGGTTCATTTGAGAGGAACTCACCAATAACAAGCGATGCAATCACAGCCGTGCCGATCTCGCCGAATTTATAAGCAATAAACTCCCGTCTCTTCTTTGAAATAACTTCTTTAGCCATTAAAACAGTATACCACCGCCCCTCGCGCGCAGTCAACCATAAAAACCAACCAGAGGTTGGTCCCCCGTTGGGGGACTTTCTGGGCAAAAATAAAACACCTCCATGTAATACCTGTAATAAAGGAAGGGTTATTTTTGATGCTTGGCAATTGAAAGAATTACGTATATGTCTTCGCGAATCTGAAAATAAAATCTGTAACTTCCATCAAGACGTCCTTGCCATACATCCTGCCTTTCATCATATTTTTTCGCATGCAGTGACGGGTAGTGTAAACTTTGCAAAAGACGCGTGATCTGCTTGTTAAAAAGTAAACGCCTTTGCGATGAAAGGTTGCGATAATCGCGAAGAGCTCTTGCGGTAAATAAAAATCGCATGGCATTATTCTTTTTTACTCTTACGAAGCGCGGACTTAAACTCGGCAACTGTGCTGAAAGGTCCAAATACTCTTCTCGCCGCATAATCGCTTAAGCCCTCCTTGATTGCCGCGTCTTCTTCGCTTTCTTGATCATCGTCTTCAACGCCCAAAAATTGAATCACAGCAAAACGAAATAATTCCGCTTTGCTTGTAAATCCTTGCGTCTGAACTGCTTTTTGAACTCGACGCTCAAGAGTTGATGGAATTGATATAGTAACTGCTGACATAAGTATTTCTACTATACCATCCTCCCTCCCGCGCAGTCAACCATGAAAACCAACCAGAGGTTGGTCCCCCATTGGGGGACTTTCATGGCAAAAATAAAACCCCTTCGGTGGAGGGGAAATGATTTTATCTTCTTTTTATTCTAGAAAATTCCGCTGTGTTGATGCCGAGATCGTCTAAAATCGCTTTCAATGTTCGCCGTTTCAAGATTCGTGAACCGTGATTGGGAATAGTGGTCTGGCGTCCGTCAGAATCTCGCCGCCATATTTCATGGCTTCCGCGAGCAGAGCGATATAATGCGAAGCCAAGTTTTTTTGCGACTCGCGCAATATCTTTATAGGTAACAGTGGGAAATCTAACGGACATACTCCTTGAGCGATACAGGCAACGGCACAGTAACACGAAAATCCTGCCTCTTTTTGATAGTGATGGCAGAGATAATTTCACCATGTCCCTCGCGGCATTCCCGATGAACGCGGATGACATCCTGCAGATTGTTAATTGCCTCTGTAAATGTTCCTCCTTCAGCGTGGCACCCTTGCAAGAGCTGGCACTCTGCAAAATATCCGCCTTCTGCCATGGGCTCTATACTGATTGGATAAATTTCTACTTTTTGTTCCATAGTGATGAAGTATACCACCGCCCCTCGCGCGCAGTCAACCATGAAACCAACCAGAGGTTGGTCCCCCATTGGGGGACTTTCATAGGCATGCTTGGAGAGCAAAAAATAAACCTCTCCAATGATAGAAGAGGTTAAAAAAGCCGACGGACCTTCTCGTAGAAATTTTCTCTTGTATGCGCAAAATGAATGATGATAAGTTTCTTCACGTTGTCAATTGTATAGCAGACACGGTACTCAACATTGCTAATCTTGCAATGAAAAGAGTAAAGAAAGTGGAGCGCTCCTGTGAGTTTACTGCCGGCATATGGATTGCGCTCAAGCGGCAGTGTCGCTTCCACTAATGCAACACGAACAGTGAGCGGCAAAGTTTTAAGAGATCGCTTCGCGCGGGGAGTGATGACGCGTTGATACATAAGATTACTGAAGAATTGATTCAATTGGTTCGTATTTTCCAGCCGCCGCTTCTTGAATGCTCCAGTTCAAATCAGACATCATTTCTGTATCCATGAGAATAGAAAGCGTTTCCCGATCTTCCGACGAAAGCAATCGCGCTAGTGTTTTTAACTTGATAATCGCCTCTTCGGCTAATTGAAAAACAAGGGCGCGCGTGTCTTCTGTCTGTGTAGTTGTTGGTAAAGATATAGTAGCCATACCGCCCCATCATACCACCGCCCCTCGCGCGCAGTCAACCATGAAAACCAACCAGAGGTTGGTCCCCCATTGGGGGACTTTCATGGCAAAAATAAAACCCCTCCCGTGGGTGGGAGGGGGAGGCTAATCTCACTATATATTTACAGAGCTGTAGTGCCAGTTTGACATATAGTATCATCAGTTGCAAGTGGAGTTGTACCGCCACCATTATCTGCCGTACAGCTAAAAACCGCGCCTACTGCAGGACATGCAATGCCTGTCGCTGAAATAGTGTTTAAGTTTGCAGTGTTTCCATTAACAGCATTAGCTACATCAGAATACTGTGCTGAATCTGCGAGTTCTTGCCGTTCAACGCCAATAGCGGCAACTACGTACGCTGTTTGCGCAGTATTGGTATAATAACAATAAGCTGTATTTGGACTTGTAGTGTTTGCTAACGCTCCAAGATCAGCTGGTGCGGTAGTAGGATATAAACCGGTTACTGATCCTGCTGCCGCTGCTTCTATAGAAGACCGTATTTGACTTAAATCAGCAGACCTTTTCCCATCCCTCGCCTGCGCGCGGGCTCCGCTAAAGTTAACTGCCCCTATGGTTGCGAGAATTGCGATGATACCGATCACCACCAGCAACTCAATAAGGGTGAATCCGGATTCACTCTTAATAAATTTTTTGATTTTCGTTTTCATTTAGGTATCACCTCCTTTCTTCTCTATAAAGATATGTGGGTATCAGTTATCCACAATTACAATGAAGATAGTATAGCATAAAATAAAATTACCGGTAAATGTCATCGTGCTTCTTCCACGCATCCTCATTACTTTGAGATTTGAAACGCCCCACTAATCCATCTAACGGATTCCCGACTCTTTGTGTCTTTATCTGCGCTAATCTAAGCTCCAACCCCTGCCGAAGTAGGTGAGAGACGCTTACTTTTTGATGATCAGCGTATAGCTTTGCGTCTTCATATATTGTCTCTGGAATATAAATTTGAGTTCGCACCATAGTATAAACAAGATAACATATATGTTGTATGTCATCAAACCGCCTGGCTTGCCTTGAACATCGGCACCATAATGGAGATCACGAGAAACCCGACCGCGGCTCCCATTAAAAGCATAATCACAGGTTCAATAATTTTCGTGATGTTTTCAACAGTGTTTGTAACTTCTTTTGTGTAGAAGTTGCCGATTTTATCAAACACATGATCCACTTTGCCTGTCTGCTCTCCGATTGCCGTCATTTGAGTAAGCATGTCCGGAACTAGATACGGATACTTCGCAAACACTGAACCTATTGTGTTCCCGTCTTTCACCGCCTCTGCGGTTTCTTTTAGCATGGCCTGATAGTGTACGTTCCCGACAACAGACGACGTTATTTGAATCGCCTCGGTTAATGGCACTCCGCCTATAATCAAAAGCGCGAGACTTTTTGTCATGCGCACGAGATATGTTTTCTGAACAAGATTGGGCCCGAAATTCGGAATAAACATCACAGCGCGATGCCAAAGATTCCGTCCTGTTTTGTTTTTTGTGACAAGCAGACGAAACCCAATCACCAGGCCGACAATTCCTGTAATAATAAGGTACCAAAAATTCTTGATTGTATTGGAAGTAAAGATAAGAAATCTAGTCGTTACCGGGAGCGGAATTCCGCTTTCAATAAGCATTGCTGTTAATTTAGGGATAACGAAAATCATCATGATAAATCCCATTAATAAAATCGCTGTGAGAATAAATATCGGATACGTCATTGCGCCTTTAATTTTTGAGCGAAACTCGTAATCTTTTTCCTGCTGGTCCGCGAGATAGTCCAAAACCTCGTTAAATTTTCCGCTCGCCTCTCCGCTTCTGATCATATAAATATAGAAATCGCCGAACACCGAACTGTAACGAGCGAGCGAGTCGGAACATTTCATGCCCTCGTTCACGTTTTCATACACGTCAGATAAAATTTCGCGCATTTTCAAATTTTTCATCTGCTGGGTTGAAAGAATTTTTAGCGCCTGAACGATCGGAATGTCAGAAGAGATCATAAGCGAAAGCTGGCGGTAGAATGCAACCAAATCTTTGACAGTAACGCGCTCAAGAAATTTCAGCCGCAAAGCGATTTTTGTCTTTAGTTCTGAAAGACGCGCTACTGTAAATCCTTTTTCTTCAATAAGCGCGATAGCCTCTATTTTTGTAAGCGCTTCAACAGTCCCTTTTATAACTAGGCCTTGGTTGTTCAGCGCTTCGTAAGAAAAATTCATAGTTATCGTATCATTTGTTTAACCATCTCCGGGTGTTCCGCTTCAGAGAGCGCTTCGTCAAGCCGTATTTCGCCGCTTTCAATAAGACGCGCCAACCCCCGCTCAAATGGCGCCGCATCGTCAACTTTAAGATTATATAGCATAGAGCGCACTTGCTCTAAATTACCGGCGCTTATCATGTGAGGCACAAGTTCAGTGTTTGGCAGAAATTCATAAACAAGCACGCGCCCGCCGCCGATTTTGTGAATCAGCTTTTGCGATAAAACAGAAAGAAGAGAGGCCGAAAGAATGCGCCGAGCGCGAACCGTCTCATCCGGAGGCACGCGGCTCAAAAAATTAACGAGCGCGCCAACTGTGGAAGAGGCGTTCATAACAACAAGCGCGCTTTTTCCGACCTCCAAAAGTTCTAAAAGACGAGTTACGACTCGTTCGTCAGTTATCTGATCTAAAAAAACCATGTCAATATCGCCAGTCACAGCAAGTTGAAGACCTTGATTATATGAGGCGACATCTTTCCCGACCTCGCGCTGTTCAATAATACAAACATTGCTCGCAAAAAGCCGTTCAATCGGGGATTCAAGCGTCATTATATAACGCGACGGTCCGTTTTTATTCAATGTATTGATAATGGCGGTTGTTGTTGTGCTTTTTCCGGAATCATGAATACCGCTTACAATTATAAGCCCTGTTTTCTCCCGCGAGACTTGATCAAGATATGGCGGCAAAAACAAGTCTGAAATAGTGTCGGCGCACTGCGGGATATAGCGAAAAGCAAGCGAATAAACTCCCTTTTGCCGATACACATGCGCTCGGAAACGGAGCACTTTGTTAAACGTCTCAACAAACACGGCTTCGCCTTCCCTTTCAAGCGCAAGGCGATTCTCCTCCGGAAGAAACGAACTCATTATTGTTTCAATCCATTCAGAGGTCATCGCGGCTTCATTGTCCATAATAAAAAGAGATCCTTCTTTCCTCATAACAGGAGGAGAGCCGACTGTGAAATGGACTCCGGATCCGCCGTCTTTTGCGACTGCCGTTAAAATACGATTTAAAAGTAAAGTGTCGGTTGACTGCATGGACCTAAATAGTTACGAGTTAATGGAACGCAGTATCTGACGCACTTTGTCAACAACCTCGTTTGGCGTGAAATGCGCTTTGATGAGATAACCCCTGGCGCCAAGGGACAAAGCCTCATTTATATAATCTTTTTCGTTTAAGTTTGTAAGCATCAAAACCGGAATTCCGGCTGTGTTCGGATTAGCACGGATGCGTTTTAACACCTGCACGCCGTTTATGTCCGGCAATATGATATCAAGGAGTATAAAGTCAGGAGGAGATTTTTCTATTCTCTTCAGAGCCTCTTCTCCAAGCTCTACTGCCTCAACCTCAAACCCGTCCTCGCGCGACATTTTATCAACGTACATTTTAGACAAAAACCGATCGTCTTCCACTAAAAGAATTTTTGCCATATAAAGCGCGCGCAATAGATTAATCCCACCTAAATTAACTTATCGCGCGATTGTTAGAAAGTAAATTCAGTACTATTCATCCTCTTTCGTAACAGCAAACACCTGTTCATAAGTCGTAATACCCATAAGCGCTTTAATGAGCCCGTCCTGTTTCATGTTGACAAAATTCTGCTCGCGAAGAACTACGTCAATGTCATCCTGTTTCATTCCGCTTGTCATTGTCTTTTTTAGTCCCCTTGTATTCTCAATCACCTCGTTGATGGAAGTTCGCCCTTTCAATCCGGTATGCCAGCATTTGGCGCAACCCTTTCCGCGATAAAAGGTCGGGCGGTCAAGATTAACTGTCCCATACTGCTTGAACACCTCTTTAGAAATTTTTGACAACTCTTTTACGATCACAACTTTCAACTCATCTGCGATCTCCGCCTCCTCTTTACAAGCAACGCAAATTTTCCGGACAAGCCTTTGCGCGATCAGCACATTTAAGGTTGTTGCTATGAGATAGGGTTCAACTTTCATATCAATCAATCGCGGAATGGATTCTATTGCGCTGTTTGTGTGGAGCGTTGAAAACACAACGTGCCCTGTCATTGCGGCATGAATCGCGAGTTCCGCTGTTTCAAGATCGCGAATCTCGCCAACTAAAATCACATTTGGATCCTGACGCAACAGCGCCCGAAGCCCGGAGGCGAACGTAAAACCGACATTCGGATGGATCTGGGACTGATTAATGCCGGGAAGACGATATTCAATAGGATCCTCAAGCGTTGATATATTTATCTCCTCGCGATTCACCAAACTTAAAGCGGAAAAAAGGGTTAGTGATTTTCCGCTTCCTGTTGGGCCGGTAACGAGCACCATGCCGTTTGGTTTCTTGATATTCCTAAGAAGGAGATCAAAATTCCGCGAGCGGTACCCAAGATCAGCCATGTTCGGCGGTTTCCCTCCAGTGTCCAAAACTCGCATCACCACTTTTTCATGATCTTGAAGCGGAAGAGTGGAAACGCGAAACTCAACATCGCGATCAGTAAGAGAAAGCCTTATGCGCCCGTCTTGCGGAATGCGCGTCTCATCAATTTTCAAGTTTGCCATCACCTTCACGCGCGCGATAAGCGCGTCATGCACATACAAAGGAAGAGTGATAGTCTGCGTGAGCGCTCCGTCAATACGATATCGGACTCTGGTTTTGTCATCCAACGGTTCAATATGAATATCCGACGCTTTCCCCTCAACAGCGTGCCGTAAAATTACAGTTACCATCTTTGCAACCGGCGCGTGCTTTATAACTTCTTCCAATGCTTTAGCAGTTTCCGCGTTCTGTTCATGATCTTTTGGTTTGAAGCGTTCTTCTGCTGATTTAAGCGCCTGACTAACTTCTTCTGTGATATTGGCGTACTGTTTTAGAACAAAATCCAGCCCTTCCGGAGACACGAGCACATACTGAATCTTCATGTTCTGTTCGCGGCCTATATACCGGAGAGCTTCACGCGCGTTTAAGTCCAAAAGATCAACCATTCCCACAGTCAAAAGACTAGTCTGGGGATCAAATTCAATCGCCGCCATTTTGTAATTCTTTGCAAGCTGATCTTGAATAATTGTCAACACGTCTCGCTTAATCGTCTTTCCTACAAGATCAAGAAAAGGCACGCCCAACACCTCTGATTGCGCTTGATACCAATCGCGAGTTTCAACAATTCCTGATGTACGTATCACTTCCGCAAGCGATGTGTTTGTATCTCGCGCCTTCTTTTTCAAAACAGCATACTGTTCATCGGTTAGTTTCCCCTGCTTCATTAAAATTGTTCCAATGTCATTGGAGATTGGCATGAAGTAAAGTTATCCCTCTATTTCTTTAAGAGCCAGGCCGATCGAAACCGTAAACATGGCCCCTAGTTCAAGAAGAGCGCCTTCCAAATCCGTCGGTGTTTCTATTTTATACCACGGATTTCCCATATAAATAGGTATATGGAACGTTGTTTGCAAAAAGTCGCTCAAACCCGCCATACATGAACCGCCTCCAGAGAGAACGATCTTTTCAAGCGACCGATTGCGCGATTTATACAAATCAATACTGTACTGAATTTCATTAATAACTGGCGCAAAAGACAACTCAATAATTTCTGTGATCATACGCGTATCCTCAACTGACTTTCCGTCAAAAACTCCGACATCCCGCTTAAACTGCTCGGCGCGTTCTATCGCAATATGCATATTCTTTGCAATCGCCGCGGTTATTGAATCTCCCCCGACGTCAATACTGCGTATAATAATCGGCGCCTGACGCTCTGTGATTATGATATCAGTTGCGACCGCGCCGATATCAAGGAAAAGTATAGAAGAATCATCGCGCTTATCCATTAGCGCTCTTATAAATGCAAATGATTCTGTTTCCAGACTTAATAAGTTTAATCCTGCGATTTTAAAAATATCAACGTATTTTTTCACAAGTCTTCTGGGCGCAGCTGTTAACAGAACATCTACGGTTTTATTTCTTTCTCCGTCAAATAACTGCGAATTCTTCAGCTTCTCATCTTTGAACTCTTTATCCGCAGATTGCGTTTGCTCTTTTTTAGAAGGCGTCGCATCTTCTGTTGTCAGTATCTTCCAATCAAGAATCACATCTTCTAATTGCATAGGAACAAATTTCCTCGCTTCAATTTTAATAGTTTCATCAAGAAGTTCGTGATGTTCGAATGAAACATTAATAACGGAGCTAAAGACATCAAAATTATGAAGCGCGGACACTACGTTTTTACTTGTAAATCCTGCTTCTTTGGAAATTTTAGCGATAATTGAAGCCGATGTTTGTATGATCTCTTCTGTGCGGCCGCTCCCAACACGACGACTTCGTTCTGTGAATCCATAATTTTTCAATCGCGGCTTTCCGTCAGTCTTCTCAAGCTCTACGATTTTAACGCTAGAGCTCCCTATATCAATGCCCAAATACGAGATTGGTTTTTTGGAAAATAAACCCATTGTAAATCTGTTTTAAGAGCTACCGAGTTTATATTGACATCAGCGGTTCGCTCCTGTTAGAATACATTTGTAAGATAAAGTATAGCATATGGTCAATTCATATGACAAGTTTACAGCTAACTTCAAAAAAGTTATTCAACGCGCGGCATGGGTATCGTTGAACGACACTAAAAAAGTAAT
>CAYYGX010000013.1:11773-16525 GCA_964471805.1 uncultured Gammaproteobacteria bacterium
CCGCAGAACACCTGCTCTTTGGAATCATGTCAGTGCCGGAGTCTATTGCGTATGATCTCTTAAAAAAATCAGGCGTATTGACGGCGATTGAGGAACTTTTGAAAACCGCTCCAGCTGAAGCTCTATTTTTTCAAATCAGTCAGCGCGTTGCCTATGGAGATGCGCTGAACCTTTCAATGGGCGAAGACGCGATTCAAGCGCTTGAAAAAGCCGCTGACATAGCTCTTTCTCGCGCATCTTCACACATTGGCACAGAACATCTCTTAAACGCGCTTTTAGAACTTGAAACGCCAATGCTCATCCGCGCCATCAAACAATCTCCAGTAAATGTTACAGATTTCAGAGACTCTCTTAACAAAGCTCTCCGCGCAGAGAAAGTTAAAACCAATGCGCGGGCTCGCGCTCCGATTCCGGCTCGCGTTATACCGCTTGATAAATACGAGGAAAGAAAAAGCGTGGTTGAAAAAACAATCCGCAAAGAAGAACTTATCCCCACCCCGGCCCTTGATCACTTCACGATTGATCTCACGAGTAAAAAATTTCAGGAACGCACACAGCAGGTTATTGGCCGCGAAAAAGAAATTGAAAGGATAATACATATTCTTTCTCGTAAAGAAAAAAATAACCCGCTTCTTCTTGGAGAGCCCGGTGTCGGGAAAACAGCGATTGTTGAAGGGTTAGCAGAGCGTATCGCGCGGGGAACAGTACCGTCCATACTTTCAGGTCGCCGTATTTTGCGGCTTGACTTAAACGCAGTGGTTGCCGGAACAATCTATAGAGGCGAATTTGAACAAAGAATTAAGCATATAATTGACGAGATTTTAACCCAGGACGATGTCGTATTATTTATTGATGAAATTCATAACCTTGTAGGCGCCGGTTCCGCATCCGGGTCGCTCGATGCCGCAAATATCTTAAAACCATACCTTGCCCGCGGAGAAATTTCATGCATCGGCGCAACGACGCTTGCGGAATACAAAGCTCACTTTGAAAACGATGCGACTCTTGAGCGCAGATTCCAAACCATCGCAGTTGAAGAACCGAACGCCGAGGAAACAATCGCGATTCTAATGGGAGTCAAAAAACGACTCGGCTCTTTTCATCGCATTGATATCACTGACGAAGCGATCAAAGAGGCGGTTTCCCTTGCTGAACGATTTTTCCCGCACAAATTTTTCCCGGACAAGGCCATTGATCTTGTTGACGAAGCCGCATCGCGCATTAAAGTGCGATTTGCTAGAGACACGTTTGGAAAAGACATAAGAACCATTAAAGATAAATTAAAAGAATTGGGAACGGAAAAGGAAATAGCGGTCCGAAAAGAAGACTTCGCGCGAGCTGTTTCCCTGAAAAATGAGAGCAATAATCTTATTATAACTCTTAGGGAACTCAAAGAAAAACGAAACGCGCACGCTCCCGCCTACGGCATACTCGCAAAAGATGAGATTATCCGTGTTGTTATGGACATGATTCGCGTGCCGTTTCTAGAAAAAGGAACGATAGACGCATCTCACCTATTAAACCTTGAATCCATTTTAGAAAAACGCGTGCTCGGGCAGTCAAACGCGATCCGACAAATTGGAAAAACGATCCGCCGCGCGCAAGCCGGGCTTTCGGACCCGAAACGCCCGCTTGCCTCATTCATTTTCTTAGGTCCATCCGGAGTCGGTAAAACAGAAACAGCAAAAGCGATTGCGGAAGAAATTTTTAAAGACAAAAATGCGCTCGTTCGGATCAATATGTCCGAATTTCAGGAAAGCTTCAATGTTTCAAAACTAATCGGCGCTCCTGCCGGGTATGTAGGTTACCGCGAGAGTAATCAACTTGCCGATAAAGTGCGGCAAAAACCATACTGCGTCGTTCTTTTTGATGAAATGGAAAAAGCGCACCCGGACGTGTTTAATCTATTACTTCAAGTGCTTGATGACGGATTTCTCCTGGACGCAACAGGGCGCCACATCAATTTCAAAAATACGATTATCATTTTCACATCAAATATCGGACTTGAACGATTTAATCATGTGCAACAGATAGGGTTTGCGGCGCGCGGAGCCGATCAAAAACAACAACTAAAGAATCAGTTTGAACTTGTTAAAGCAAATATTCTGGAAGAACTCTACAACACGTTCAGAGTTGAATTCTTAAATAGAATTGACAAAATTCTTGTGTTTGAACCGCTCGGGGAGCAAATTGTCGCAGATATTGTGCGGCTTAACATTTTACATCTTAATAGTCGGCTGAAAGAACGCAAAATTACAGTCGCTCTTTCAACAGGCGCGCAGAAACTTCTTGCAAAAGAAAGTTTTTCTCCGGACGACGGCGCGAGGAGCGTGCGCCGGCTCATCCAAGAAAAAGTGGAAGAGCCTCTAGTTGAAAAACTGCTGAAGGGAGAGTTATGCGAAGGAGAGATGGTTTCAGTTAACGCAAACGGAAAAAGGATTACTTTAAAAAAACTTAAATAATGAACCTACTGCGGTTTCTTGTTGACGCGATTTTTCCCATGTCCTGCTTATCATGCAAAACGAACGGGACATATCTTTGCGCCGCGTGCCTAAAACAAATTCCGCGCGAAACTGGAATTCTGTACAGTTCAAACTCAATTCCATCATTTTCAATGAGAGATAAAAGCCCTCGGCCGTATGGCGGGGGCTTTTATGGCATCATACCGGCAGTGAATTATAAAAACACGCCTGTAGTGCAAAAAGCGATTCATCTGCTGAAATACCGCCGCATCCGCGCGTTTGCAAAACCTTTGGGCGAATTACTCCACGAACGCGTGATAAAATTTATCCGCGCGAACCCAAAAAATTGGCTCATTATTACTGTTCCTCTCCACGCGCGTAAACTGCGTTCGCGAGGATTTAATCAAAACGATCTTTTGGCAGAGGCGGCTTTTGCTGACAGTAAAATTTCGCTTGCAATTAAAAAACAAAATCCATTAAAACGAATACGAGACACTAAAAGCCAAACAGAGTTAAACGGAGCAAGACGTCTTTTGAATGTTAAAAATAGTTTTGCCGTTACTGATATTGGCGCGATACAAGGGCGTTCTATCATTCTTATTGATGACGTTCTAACAACCGGCGCAACGATTTTGTCCGCTGGAAATGCGCTCATAACTGTAGGCGCGCGCGAGGTTTGGGGAGCGGTTGTGGCGCGGGACTAGCTACCTCTAATAACCCGTGATATAATAACGCAGTTTTTAGTATGTTCAACAAAATTCGATCATGGTGGCAAAATATAAACGAAAATTATAAACGGATTATTTTGAGCGTTTTTTTTGGTATCATCGTGATTATTTTAGCGTACGGAATTTATTACGTTTTCTTTGACGCCCAATTCTCCACGATAACTCGCCTGCAAACTGGCGGGCAACCTACAGGAACTCTTCCGCCTACAATAGATATACGCGAAATTTTGCGCGAACGCGGCATACAAATTGATGAGGAAAAGCCAACTCTTCCTATAAGCGACGAGATAACGTTGCCCGACATAATCGCTGAAGGAGGAAAAACTCTTGCAGTGCCCGCGATTTACAGCGGCGCGGATTCGGTAACTTTGGATGGTGAAGGTAATATCGCCTATTACAGCGAATCGGATGGGAAATTTTATACCATAGATAGCTCTGGGCGAATCAGAGAAAAATCGTCCGATGTTTTTAAAAACGTGTCTGATGTTTCATGGTCTCCTAATGGAAACGGAGCGATCCTGGAATTTCCAGATGGAACCAACCTTTTTTACGACTTTACCCGCGAGCGCGCATTTACTCTGCCTAAAGAAGCGCAGGACTTCAGCTTTTCTAAAACAGGAGACGCGATCGCATACGAGTTTATCACTGAAAATCCTGATAACAACTGGCTCGTCGTCTCGGCCCCAACCGGAGACGCTCCGCGCGCTGTTGAACACATCGGAGAGGCTAACACTGACGACATTATTGTTGAATGGTCGCCAGATGATACAAAAGTCGCTTTTTTTCGTAGCAGTACAGGCCTTACAAGCGACGAGGTTCTATTTATCGGAAAAAATCAGGAAAATTTCAGTTCTCTAAAAGTTTCGGGCCAAGGGTTTGATGGGTTATGGTCACAGGACGGCGAGTTTATCCTTTATAACATCTACAACCCGGAAACCGGGTACAGGCCTGAACTTTGGATCACGCGCGGCAGTGATGGTGATCTTGGAGTTGGAAATAAAAGTTTGGGATTGCGGACTTGGGTTCAAAAATGCGCGTTTTCCAATTCAGAAACCGCGTACTGCGCCGTGCCTTTATATCTTGAAGAAGGAAGCGGCATATACAAAGATCTCGCGCAGAGTGTGCCGGATACAATTTATAAAATAAATCTGCAAAACGGTTTTAAGGAAGAAATCGCCGTTCCAACAAATTCGCTCGGAGTTTCGCTATACACGGCGAAAAAACTTATGCTTTCGCCTGATCAAAGCATATTGTATCTGACAGACGCAAATGGAGGAGTGTATGAGATACGGCTGAAATGACCTATGATCAAACAATTACGAGAAACAATCTTTACTTGTTCTTCTTGCGATGCGCAGTATCCAAAATGGGAAGGGAGGTGCCGAGGGTGCGGAAAGTGGGGAACGGTGAGCGAATTACGAATTACGAATTACGAATTACGAAAAGATGCGATGGGAAAAGTGCCGCCTGCTGAATTGATAGAGTTTAAAGCTATTGACGCGGCTCGTTTCCCGCGCATAGAAACCGGCATCGCTGAATTTGATCGCGTGCTTGGAGGAGGG
>CAYYGX010000013.1:16535-21236 GCA_964471805.1 uncultured Gammaproteobacteria bacterium
GATCGTCGCGGGATCCCTTATTTTAATTGGCGGCGCGCCGGGAATCGGAAAATCAACATTGCTTTTGCAGGCGCTTGCAAAAATCAAATCTCCTATTCTCTATTTCTCTGGCGAGGAATCAGCCTCACAAATCAAATCGCGCGCCGAACGGCTTTCGCTTGGGGGTCTTCCGGTGCAGTTTGCGCAAGAAACATTGGTGGAACGAATCGCGGCAACGATTGAAAAAATCGCTCCGACTCTCACGGTCATTGACTCAATCCAGACAATAAAATCCGAAGAAGTCGGCTCTCCAGCCGGAAGCATCAGCCAAATTTCCGTATCGTGCGCCAAGCTGATGGAATCGGCAAAACGCGCAAATAGCCCTATTTTTATTATCGGACACATTACAAAATCAGGCGTTGTTGCGGGCCCTAAAACTCTTGAACATCTTGTTGATACGGTTCTGTATTTAGAAGGAGATAAAAATCACTTTTACCGTTTGCTCCGCTCGGTAAAAAATCGCTTCGGCTCGGTGGATGAAGTAGGAGTCTTTGAGATGACTGAAAGCGGTATGCGCGAAGTAAAAAATCCGTCGCTCGCGTTTATGGCTGATTTTGACGCAAGCGCTCCGGGAACGGTTACGACCGTTGTTATGGACTGCGGCTTGGAGAACAAGATGTCTATTTGAACGTTGCCGGCGGCTTAAAAATCAACGAGCCAGCCGCGGACCTCGCGGCAGTATGCGCTATTATTTCCTCCTTTAATGATAAACCGCTCCCACCCAAAACGTGCGTTTTCGGCGAAGTTGGCTTGGGCGGCGAAGTTCGGCCGGTCGGGTTTATAGACAAACGCGTCCGCGAAGCAGAGCAATTAGGCTTTGAACACATTTTTTGTCCAACCGCAAAAACCCTTGCGCCTTCCACCAAACTCAAAATTACCTCAATCAAAACGCTTAACGAATTGCGGTTCTAAAAAATCTGTCTGTCGTTGGTTCAAGTTTGTCTTATCAAATAAGACTATGACCAGGTCACCCCGATTTCGGTCGAGATGACCTGGTCATAGTCCGTCTAAAGTCAAAATTACTCCAGTCAAAACGCTTAACGAATTGAGATTCTAAAAAATATCAGGCTTAAACATAACTTGACTTTATTTTAAGTATATACTAAAATATAACTATGTTTTCTAAAATTCCCGATAAAATCTACAAAAGAGACATAATACAAAAAATACTGCCATATCTTGAAGATGAGGCGGCTATTATATTGCTTGGAGCCCGGCAGGTTGGAAAAACATATATTCTCTACTCACTATACAACCATCTTTTGTCAAAAAAACATCAAGTGTATCACATGGATATGGAAGAAAGCCGCTATGCCGCGATGTTAAACAAAGGACCGGAAGCGCTCAACAACCTGCTCTCTGAAACTGGTTTAAATCTCAAAGAAAAAACATTTGTATTGATGAAATTCAGTATCTCAAGCGGCCGTCAAATTTTTTAAAACTCGCGGTTGATCATTTTTCGCATATAAAAATTATCGCTTCCGGCTCATCAACATTTGAAATAAAAAGAAAAACCGAAAAAGCGCTGGTTGGAAGAGCTCTTACCTTTGAGGTGTTTGGATTGTCTTTTAAGGAATTTTTAGATTTTAAAGAATATAAATCCGCGCATGCGCCTGTTTTAACCGACATAAAACGAGAAGAGCTCAAAAATTTCTTTACCGAGTTTACGCTGTACGGCGGTTATCCTAAAATCGCCTTATTGACAGAAAAGGAGAAAAAAGAAAAATACCTGTGGCAAATTATTGATACATACCTTAAAAAAGACATTCGCGACTTGGCTTTTGTGCGGGAGTTAGAAAAATTCAACAAATTATTGGAGATCCTCGCAAGCCAAAGCGGACAATTGCTTAATGTTAAGGAATTATCAAAAACATGCGCATTGTCAGAGCAAACGGTGAAGCATTATCTATTTATTTTGGAAAATACCTATATCATCAAATTAGTGCGGCCTTTCTTTAAAAATGCGCGGTCTGAATTATTCAAAACGTCTAAAATTTACTTTTACGACAGCGGTTTGGCGCACCTCTTGTGGCTAAAAATCATCTCGCCGACCGTAACTGGCAGTGTGTTTGAAACGGCTATTTTTTCTGAAATAATAAAAAAATTCGGCAAAGATTCCGTGAATTTTTGGAGGACTAAAGACAAAAAAGAAATTGACTTTATTGTGCGGGAGAAAAATGCGATTTTGCCGATGGAGGTAAAGCTGAATTTTGCAAAATTCAAACCATCGGCGATAAATTATTTTTGCGATAGATATAAGCTGGATACATACAAAGTAATAGGAATAGAAGGCGCGCCTATTAAAAAATTCGGCGCGTATCCGTGGGAGGTGTAGCCAAAAAGAAAGAGCCATCACATGTTGAGTTTTGTGATGGCTAAAAAAAATACAGAGCATTTTAGCCGCCTTGCCGCCCTCATCCGCCGAATTGCGGGGGGTGACTTTTCTCTCCTCTCGCACCATTTCAGAGCGAGGGTTTTGTATTCCGATGGGGCCGTATGGCGCGCTACCGCCCCGCCGGTCGGGAAAAACGCCGGTTACTTTGTAATTAACAAAGTAACCGATTTATCCCCCAAACTCACGACCCTGATCGTTATATGATCAGGGTTCATAAATTTGGGAGGTGTTATTACCCCCCCCTTCTTTAACCTCCATATGACCTTTCCGTCAATATCGAGGTCTTTATCATTCAGCCCATACCGCATGGCAAACAACTCGATTGCCCGGTAGGGGCTGATTGATGTTATCAACGTTGACTTACCAATTGGTTGAACAGTCAACGTGACTATAACATGTCCACCATCGGACATGTCATATACATCAACATTTTTACCCCCGCACCCGAAGAGTACGAGGGCAAAAATGATCATTCTCAGTCCTTTAATTTTTCTCACCTCCTCTCATGAGAAAAACGCTCTGTATTTGAGCCCACCCTACAACTTCTTCTTCTTCTTGTCAAACGAAACAGGGTAAAAATGCCGCAGAGCTTGGTAACTGGAGAATTTTGCTATATAAAAAAAGTAGGGTAATTTTCATAAATTGATACATGATCTCTATCGCGCTCACGCGCCAAAACAAGACCTATTTTACCTCGCCGCAGACAATCCGCGTCTCTCAACCTTTCTTCAAGATCCGGGAAATCTGCTTGAATTTGTTTTAGAACGAAAAAAGAAAACCGCGTATGTTTTTATTGACGAAGCGCAGTATCTTACAAACCCTGGCATATTCTTAAAAACGCTCTACGACTACAAATTGAAAGACGTGCATATTATTGCGACCGGCTCTTCAACATTAGAGATAAAAAGCAAAGTGATAGAATATCTGCCTGGCAGGAAAAAGGTGTTCACCTTGTACCCATTGAGCTTTCAGGAAATGCGCGCGTACGATACCCGTCCGCCCCAGGAGGTATGGAACGACTATATCATTTTCGGAGGTTATCCAAAAGTATTTTTAGCGCAAAGCGAAACTCAAAAAAAACGCGAGCTCAAAGATATTCACGAAAGCTACATTAAAAAAGACATCTCCTCGTATCTTGCGATAGAAAAACCGGACAAATTTAATCACCTTGCGTCTCTTCTTGCATACCAAATTTCTGGCTTGGTCAATAAAGACGAGCTCACGAATACCCTTGGCATCCATAGAGCCACAGTGGAAAAATACATTTCTGCTTTAGAAGATACGTTCATCATTTCACAAGTTTATCCATACTTCTCTAATAAACGCACGGAGATTTCTAAAATGCCGAAAGCGTATTTTCTTGATCTCGGGCTTAGAAACGCGATACTCAACAACTTTAACCCTGCGCAAAATAGAGGAGACGTGGGAAAACTTGCGGAAAATTTTGTATTCACGCAACTCTTGTATAATAAAACCATAGATCAGGACATACATTTTTGGCGCACAAAAAGCGGCGCAGAAGTTGACTTTGCGGTATCAGAAGGACTCTCGTTCACCTTGTATGAAGTAAAGTATGGAAAAACACTGCGCGGCAGAATGCCTTCAGGAATCCGCTCATTTTCAAAAAAATATCCGAAACAAGTGCAAAACCGTGTAGTAGTCAGCGCGGCGGCGCCAACTGCCTCGCATGAAAACATAACGCATACCTCATTTTGGGAACTTGTAACAAAAAAAAGCGATCACTTGTTGATTGTGTGATCGCCTAAAAAAATACAGAGCATTCGCCGACTTTTTATCCCGATGGCGCGCGTCGGCGTAGCCGCCACCGGTTTCCCATTAAGGGATTTTTGGATGCATAAACTCATACTCAGCATCCAAAAGCTCATCCTCCATTTCCTTGAAAACCTTTTCAATCATGGGCTTCACTGCTTTTATTTTTTCTAAAGCAGTTTCGGCCACTTGATTTAAATCTTCAAGAGCTGAAGTGGAAAAGTCCTCTTCTCGAGGGACGCTTAAATTAAAAGCGTACTTTGCAAAGACGAACTCGTCGTCCGTGAATCCGTTCTCTTTGCAAACGGCTTCCACCCTCGTTAGGAGGACCGCTCTTGCCTTCAAAAATCCAATCGCTTCCAGAATGCTTGGACCCAAGAAAATCACCTCCTTCTTTCTTTTTGTGAGAAAATGCTCTGTATTTGTCCAAACCCTACAACTTCTTCTTCTTCTTGTCAACCTTGTTGACAGAGTATGATAGTATGATAATATGCATC
>CAYYGX010000014.1:0-15687 GCA_964471805.1 uncultured Gammaproteobacteria bacterium
TCCGGGCTATAAGTCCACCGAAAGGTTTATGAAAGAAGCAAAAGAACACTTGAAAGAAGGAGGCAGAATTTTAATCGGCTTCAGCACCACTTTAGGCAGATTAGACTTGCTTGCGAAATTTGCGAAAGACGCGGGGTTGTCGTTAAAACTTATTTATGAGGCAGAGTCAGAAGAAACTCACCCCGTAAAGTTTGAAATTTTTTCAGCTGTGCCGCGCGAATATGACTACTCAAAGACAAAAGAACAAATTATATGAGAGTATGTTTGCGGTTTCCGGACTTGCAACTTTTCTCCTTGCATGGTCGCTTGTAACCTACACAGGTTTTATCCGTTTTTTCTTCCCACGCCGACAGCCGTTGTGTCCGCCACGATCTCGCTTTTTGCGAGCGGCGGCTTAATCGCTGACGCCTCCGCAAGCATATACAGAATTTTGCTTGGATTTCTTGCGTCTCTTGCGATATCTCTTCCTATCGGCATTTTGCTTGGTGTCTCAAGAACGTTTGAGGCGTTCACAAAACCGATTATCGCATTTGTCCGATATATCCCACCTTCGGCGTTTATTCCGCTTGCGATTATCTGGTTTGGCATTGGGGATTCTCAAAAAATTGCCATACTCGTCGTGGGCATTGCACCTTACCTTGCGCTCCTCGTTGCCGATGTCGCGATAAACACGAGGCAAGAATTGATAGACGCCGGCCGGGCGCTGGGTGCAGGGAGATGGAACATCATCTTCAAAGTAATCCTTCCAAGCGCGCTCCCCGGAATATGGGACGCGTGCCGTTTGATGCTTGGTGCGGGATGGACGTTTGTGATTATCGCCGAGATTGTGGGCGCGTCATCCGGCTTGGGGCACTTGATGATTGAATCGCAGAGGTTTTTACGAACCGCGAACATCTTTGCCGCCATCATTATTATTGGCTGTTTAGGACTTATCACTGATTATTTTTTTGAAATAACCTACAAGCTCCTGTTTCCCTGGAGCGAAAAAACCCATGCTAGAGCTGAAACAGATTACAAAAAATTATAACAGCAATCCGCATCCTGTGGAAGTAATTTCAGACCTTACGCTCTCTGTTTCTGATGGCGAGTTTATCGCGCTTGTTGGCCCAAGCGGGTGCGGAAAGACAACGCTTCTGAAAATGATTGCCGGGCTCATTCCTCAAACAAGCGGAGAGATTCTTTTGGACGGGCAAGCCGTTTCTGGTCCCGGAAAAGAGCGAGGCATTGTATTTCAGGACTTTTCTCTTTTCCCATGGCTTACGGTGCGCGAAAATATCGCGTTTGGGCTGAATCTTATCAAGATGAGCTCACAAAAAAAATCTTCAATGGTGAACCGCTACTTACAGATAACCGGGCTGGAACGATTCGCCTCGTTTTATCCGCGTGATCTATCCGGAGGCATGCAACAGCGCGTTGCGATTGCGCGCACCCTTGCCAATAACCCCAGTCTGTTACTGATGGATGAACCTTTCGGCTCGTTAGACGCGCAAACGCGTTCCCGCATGCAGGAGTTTCTCATGCACTTGTGGGAGCAAGAGAAAAAAACCGTTATTTTTGTAACTCACGATGTGCATGAGGCCATATTCCTTGCGGATACCGTATATGTGGCATCGCCGCGCCCGCTTGCAATCAAACAAAAATTTGCTGTTCCCTTTACTCGCCCGCGCTCCCCTGCGCTCAAGCGCGCGAAAGAGTTTTTTGAATTAGAAATACAAGTTACACGAGCGATTGCCACTGATTTTGGACAATGATATAATAGATAGATAAAAATAAAACAGCAAAAAAGTTTAATTTATGCCACTTTTCGGGGCTCATGTTTCTATAGCCGGAGGTATTGAAAAAGCGGCAGAGCGCGCTTTCAAACAAGGTTGCGAGGCAATGCAAATTTTCGCGCAATCGCCTCAAACATTCAAAACTCCGCCAATAACGCTAGAACAGACGAAGAAATTTTTTGTTTCGCGTAAAAAATATGGTATTCAGCGAGTTTACGTTCACGCGCCTTATTTAATTAACCTCGCGTCTCCGAATAATAAAATTCGCTATGGTTCCGTTGGCCTTATACGGAAAAATCTTGAGCGCGCGAGCGAGCTTGGCTCCATTGCGCTTATGACTCATATCGGAAGTTACGGCGGAAGAAATAAAGAAAAAGGTTTAAATACTGTTATAAAATCGCTTTCAAAAATTCTCAATGGCTATACAGGTTCATGCCAACTTTTGCTAGAACTGTCAGCTGGAAGCGGAAAAATAATTGGTTCGCAATTTGAGGAAATGAAAATTATTCTTGCGGCAATTCATGACTATCCCCTTGGAATTTGCCTTGATACCGCGCATATTTTTGCTTCCGGCTACTCGCTTGATGGAGCGTTAAATATCAATCAAACACTTAAAGCATTTGATAAAAACATTGGCTTATCAAAGTTGAAAGTTATTCATCTAAATGATTCTCTTACATCTTTTGGGAGCAAAAAAGATCGCCATGCGGATATTGGAGACGGAAAAATTGGGCTCCAAAATTTCAAACTTTTCATCAATCACCCAAAACTGCGCGCAATTGATATGATTCTTGAAACGCCCGGAAATGATGATCGGCGTTTACAAGATATACGACTGCTCAAAACTTTTTGCGCATAGGTGGTTAGTAAAAATTAGTGGCGCATTAAAGCCGACATAGATCGGTTTTTTTTTATTGATAGTTTTCCACATTGTTAAAAGTATAAAACGATGATATAATTTTACACAAAAGAAAAATAAAAACAAAAAATAGAGCCGTCGCAAAATAGTAAAAAATCCAAAAAATCTCTAAAAATAAAATAAAAAAAGGCGACGGCTTTTCTTAATAGACGGCTCTAATTGCTGTTAATAACTAGAGTTAGAACGGAGGTGATATATAGTGCATGAATATAATTCAGGGAATTCGGAAAAATTCCAGAGGCATTTCAATGCCGGAAGTAATGGCAAGCATAACTATAATGGCATTACTTGCCGGAACAGGGGTTAAAAGCGCGATCAATCAAATCAGTAAATCTAGAATTGTCGCAACAATGGATGAAATGAAAGCTATTTCAATCGCGCTTGATGAATATCAACAAGATAATCCTGGAGGCACGATTTCAACGATCACAACGCTTGTATCGTCCAATTATCTAACAGAAGGCTTTACCTATACACCGGACACTGATATGAAAACCAATTGGAAAGAGGATGCGTGGGGGAACCTTTATCAGTTAAAACCTCCATCTATTGATATTGACGGAGATTATCTTCGCGGTTCATTAGAATCAGCCGGGGCAGACGGCGTATTGGCCGATGATCCAGCTACAACAAGCGTAAATGAAGCCAGTGATAACATCAAAATAACTTTAGAGCCCATGGTTTCAAGTGGTTAGTCGCTAAAAAAGACAAAAAATAAAGGTTATTGCCCAAGGGACCTATAATTAGGTCTTTTGGGATTTGAAGCAGAATATTCACAGGTTATCCACATATTTTTTACTTGACGAAACAACCAATAGTAGCTAAAGTAAAAGTATTAAACGTGAATCCGAAAACCCCCTTTTAAGCCACTGTCATTGCGAGGAGCGAAGCGACGAAGCAATCTATATTTGGCTTAGATAAAAGATTGCTTCGCTTCGCTCGCAATGACAAGATCATAGTTTTCGGATTCACGTTATTAAGTCTTAAAAAAAATTGCATATTTAACTAGTACGGAGTAGAGATCATACTATAAGTTTATTTCATCATTCATTGCTTGTTGCTAAAACAAAAAAATGCGCAAACAATGAATATGAGGTAATTAATACACCCTTATAAAAATCGCTAATAGCGGTTCAAAGGAGGATAAGGTCTTAGCTCCGTATGAGATTGAAATTTTTCATCTCTTTTATAGGCTTGCTTTTAGCGCAAGTTTTTTTTGTTGTTGTTGCGCAGGCGCAAACGATACCATTTCCGCCAACAATTCTTAAACCGGACACGTCTGCGATCACAACCGCAAAACCGCTTATCGCTGGAGTAAGCCCAAATGATACTATTGTTGAAATTACAGTTGACGGAGCGATTATTGGAAATACTATAACAAATAACCATCCTTCAGGCACCGGAAACTTCTTCTTTCAAGTTGAACAACCGCTTACAACTGACACGCATACAATTGAAGCCCGTTCTATTGATATATCAGATCAAGGGCTAAAAAGTGAATTATCAAAAAGCCTAATAGTTACAATCATTCCGTTTGGCGCCCCGACACTCCTACTAAATGATGAGACATTGCTTACTCGCGCCTTTACTTATTTGCAAGGCGTTGCGCATCAGAATTCCAGCATTCATATTTATATTGATGATACAGCTGTTGAAACTTTTGAGGTTGGGGAGCATCAATCTGGCGCTGTTGGATTTAGCCATACACTGAAAACGCCTCTTCGAAACGGAGAACACGCCATTCTACTAAAAGCAGAGGATGAGAGCGGGCGTTTTTCATTAGCTAGTAAGCCCAAAAAAATACGCATTGTTGATTTCCCGGCGCCGACGATACTTATGCCCATTTCAGGATCAGAAACTATAATAGATACGCCTCTTGTCTCTGGTATTGCATTTAATGAAAGCAAAGTGAAAATTTTCGTAAATGGACGCGAAGACGGAGAAATCGCGGTAAAAAATACTCCTTCCGGCATTGGAACCTTCTCCTACGCGATCGTGAACCCGATTCCTCGCGGGCAATCCTTTACTGTTTATGCGCTTGCATATGATAAAAAAGGACGGATAAGCAATAAGTCTAATCACGCGGATTCTCGTATCGCGCACTATTACATACCTCCGACTTTATTTGCGGTTTCCGGAAAATCTGGGACACCGCTTGTTACAGGCGTTGCGCATAACGACTCTACAATTGCAATTTTTGTTGACGGCAAGCGAGATTCCACTATTACGCCTGACAATCATCCTTCCGGCACGCTATACTTTGAAGCTCGCATTCAAACGCCGCTTTCATCAGGCGCGCACAGAATCACTGCGCAAGCGTTTGATGCAATGAAAAAACCAAGCCAAAAATCTAATGCTATTATTTTAACCTATACAACTCCAAGGGCTCAGGCAATTCCAGAAATTACAAAACCAATTACAACAGAAGAGGAAAAACCAGCGCCGCCGAAAAAAGAAGAGCCAAAAATCGGAGAAGTAACAACACCGGACGAGGAGCAAGCAAAGACAACGATAAATTCAGATAAAGAAACACAGGTCAAAGAAAATGCCACTGAAGAAGTAGCGCAAAAAACTTCCACTAATTGGCCGCTTTTCTTTGGGGTGATCCTTCTCATTGCGCTTGCAATCATATTTATCGCATGGTACTTGGGAAGCAAACGACAGCTATTGAACGAAGGCATTGATAAACTCTTTAGTGAAGACGACGATAGTCCGACGACTCCTCCCGCGCCTCAAAGCGACCAATCCCTATTCGGAGACACTTTTGATTTGCCGAAAAAATTGATTCCGATCGTATAGGAATTGATGATGTTCCGCCGCCTCCGCCGTCAATTTGACTGAAAATTTCAGCTTGTAAAAAAATATAAATCCCCTCGTACAGGGGGATTTATGTTTGATCTTGGATTCACGCTAAAATAAAATTTAAACAAAATTTAGCACCGCGAAGTACGCCGCAACGCTTGTTAAAAATCCTAGAACGAGTTCTGAAATTGTATGCATGCGAAGCGCGTAACGAGACTTAGCAAGGAGTAAAATAAAAAACGCGCCGATCAAGAAATACCATGATGATATTTGAAGCCCAAGGAATATAACAAGAAACGTGATTCCGCCGATATGCACAGAGAGTTCGTACTTGAAATGGATAATCGCGATACTGTAAATCACATTAATGATGACGCTTGCAAGAAGCGCTGACATAATTATCGGCGCATTGCTTAAAAATAGAGAAATTGCGTAACTTACAGAAAAGACAATTGTTGTTACAATAAAAAGCCCTGCGCGGCGCTTTTTGTTTTTCACGTCGGCGTCAATTCTGCCGTGAATAAGAAGTTCTCCATAGAAAAGCCCGGGAACCATAAAACAGATGCTGAACAAAAGTGTAAGCCAAAAAAATTTCTCATACCATGATGAGAAAGAAAGAAGAATTGAAAGTATGAGCGCCGCTCCAAAGGTAACGACGGGATTTATAATCAGGGAGATTAGATAATAAAAACGAAACATTGAAAAACTCGACCTGCCTATCGGCAGACAGGCCGTTAATGGCCTGGATTTTGTTTTACCCTGTTTTTGGTTCTGCAAAAGTTTTGCGAAAACCGGTTCCTGCCGGAATCAGACGGCCGATGATCACATTCTCCTTCAGCCCGCGCAAGCGATCAACCTGCCCTGTAATCGCGGCCTTAATCAAAATTTGAGATGTCTGCTGGAACGAGGCGGCAGAAAGAAAAGAACTTGTATTCAACGAGGCTTTCGTCATGCCAAGGAACACGCGTTCATACTCTGCCGCAACCTTGCCTTTTTGAAGTCCGCGATTTGTACGTTCAATTTCTGTAGCCTCCATAACCTCGCCGACAATAAGCGACGTGTCTCCCGGTTTTGTAACAGTAGCTCGTGAAAACATCTGCCGCATAATAATTTCCAAATGTTTATCGTTCAAATCCTGTCCTTGCGAGGCGTAAATTTGCTGAATCTCGGCGACGATGTACTCTCTCACAGATTCCTCGCCTTTCAAACGATATAATTCTTTCAAGTCAAGAGCTCCCTCGGTAAGCGGTTGCCCTTTAAGAACCAGATCTCTATCTTGCACAACCAGCGCTGTTATTTTAGGAATTATAAACATTTTTTTATTTTTTTCATCAGACGATAGAATCTCAATGATCGCTCCGCCCTCCTTCTCATCTTCAGACACGCGCGCTTTGCCGTCAAAAGGAGCAAGCACTGCGGGTTTTTTAATGCCGCGCGCCTCAAAAAGTTCTTCAACGCGCGGCAGTCCTTGTGTGATATCCTCGCCGACCACGCCTCCTGTATGGAACGTGCGCATCGTAAGTTGCGTGCCGGGTTCTCCGATGCTTTGCGCGGCGATAATGCCAACTGCGGCGCCGCGTTCAACAAGAGTGTTGTAGCTTAAATCCCAGCCATAACATTTTTGGCATATACCCTCAAACGCAATACATTTTGAAACAGAACGGATCACAATTTCTTCAACATTGGAGTCGCGAATAAGCGCCGCTTTTTCTTCATCAATAATAGTATCGCGCGGAATAATTACATTTCCATTTTTATCCTTGATATCTTCAAGCGTTATCCGTCCGAGCGCGCGTTTCCACATTTCACGGCTCATAACTCCTGCAATCGGCTTTATTAGATGTCCTTTGCGCGCCCCGCAATCCTGCTCTGTTATAACAATGTCCTGCGCGACATCAATAAGCCTGCGCGTCAGATACCCGGCATTTGCTGTGCGCAAGGCGGTGTCGGTAAGCCCTTTTCTCGTACCGTGCGTTGATATGAAGTATTCCAATACGTCAAACCCTTCTCTGAAGTTCGCTTTTACAGGAAGTTCAATGGTCTCGCCGGATGGGGACGTTACGAGCCCTTTTGTTCCCATCATCTGCGTTGTCTGCCCCCAGCTTCCGCGAGCGCCGGATTGAATCATAGAATAAACCGGATTTAGAGTGTCGCGCGACAAAACTGTTTTTGCAATATCTGTGATGCGATCTTTTACGCTTGCCCAAATTTCAATAATTTTTGCGTGCTTTTCTTCCAAAGACAAAAGCCCCATTGTATATTGTTTAGAAACTGTATCAACTTCCATTTGCGCTTCTTCAAAAATTTGTTCGCGCTCTGGAAGCGGTGGAAGATCGCCCATTGCCCATGTAAGCCCTGAACGAGTAAGATACTTAAATGAACCCTGCATCAGCGTATCCAAAAACTCCGCTGTGCGCTCCCGTCCGCAACTCTGCAGAGCAACTCCGACAAGCCGTTTCAACTTTGAGTTATCCATCTGTTCATTTATGAATTGGAGTTCATTTGGAAGAAACGAATTAAAAATACTGCGGCCAACGCTAGTGTCGCAAAATTCATCATTAATCCGAACGCGAATTTTATCGTGAAAGTCGATCTGGCTGTATTGATGCGCGGAAAGCGCGGACTCCTGATTCTGAAAGGTATGCCGCAAGTCCTTCACCTCGTCTTTTTCATTCTGAATCGTTGTAAGATAGTAACAGCCAAGCACCATATCTTTTGACGGAACAGTAATCGGATCCCCTGTAGCAGGTTTTAACAAATTTTTACTTGCAAGCATTATGTTTTTCGCTTCCCACTTTGCCTGTTCTGTTAAAGGAACATGCACAGCCATCTGATCGCCGTCAAAGTCCGCATTGAAGGCCGCGCATACAAGCGGATGCAGTTGAATCGCTTTTCCTTCAATTAAAATCGGATTGAATGCCTGAATGCCAAGGCGATGCAATGTAGGCGCGCGATTTAGAAGAACATAAGCATCGGTGATAATTTCGTCCAGCACATCCCACACAGCCGGATCTCCAGTTTCTATGAAACGATTTGCGCTTCTCACATTGTGAACTATTTCGCGCGAGATAAGTTTGCTGATAACAAACGGACGGAACAATTCAAGCGCCATTGTTTTTGGCAGGCCGCATTCATGAAGTTTCAAACGCGGGCCCACAACAATAACGCTTCGTCCGGAATAATCAACTCGTTTCCCAAGAAGATTCTTTCTGAATCGCCCTTGTTTGCCTTTCAGCATATCCGCGATTGATTTCAAAATGCGTTTTTGTCCTGTTGAGGCGGTAACGGTTTTACCGCGGCGGGCGGAATTATCAATGAGCGCGTCCATAGCCTCCTGTAACATGCGTTTTTCATTGCGCTGTATCACTTCAGGAGCTCCAAGTTCCTTTAGACGCTTCAGCCTGTTGTTCCTGTTTATAACGCGGCGATAAAGATCGTTTAAATCTGAAGCCGCAAAACGTCCGCCATCCAATTGCACCATCGGACGCAAGTCGGGCGGGATCACTGGAATCACATTCATGATCATCCATTCAGATCGTAAATGATTATTATAAAATGCTGAAAGAATCCGGAGCCTCCGGTCAATTTTTATTGGAGCCCCGGCCCCGTCTTTCTGTTTTTTCGCTAAAAGAATTTTTATCTCTGCTCCGAGATTCACTTTTGAAAGCAATTCCTGAATCGCGTCCGCTCCGATTCCGGCGGTAAATATATGTCCGTACTTTAACGCCAAATCCTGATACTCAAGTTCAGAAAGAATTTTGAGCGGTTTTAAGTTTGTCAGTTCTTTTTTCGCCGTCGCATATGCATCTTCTAATTCCTTAAGTTTTTCACTTTCCTGCAGTTCAACCGCTTTCACGTGTTTCAAAATATTGCGAGCGTCAAGACCTTTTTTGCGTGATTCGCCTTCCACTTCGCGGACTCGCTCCCCGGCTTGTTTTTCAAGCGATTTGCGTTTTGAGCGATACTCATCCTCAACCTCTTTCAACGACTCGGCTTTGAGTTTCTCGTCAACTGACGTAACGATAAAGTTTGCAAAATAAAGCACCTTTTCAAGCTCCCCGCTTGTAATGCCAAGAATGATAGCGGTGATTGACGGAACGCCGCGCGCGAACCAAATATGCGAAACCGGGGCCGCGAGTTCAACATGCCCCATTCGTTCGCGGCGCACAAGAGATCGGGTTACTTCAACTCCGCATTTATCGCACACCACTCCCTTATACCGCACTCGCTTGTACTTTCCGCAATAACATTCCCAATCTTTTGACGGGCCGAAAATTCGCTCGCAGAATAATCCCTCCATCTCCGGTTTTTGCGTGCGGTAGTTGATGGTCTCCGGTTTAGTAACTTCTCCATGAGACCAGCTTCTGATTGTTTCCGGCGAGGCGAGTTTCAAACGAATCGCATCAAAATCCGGCATTTTTAACGTTTCCAGATGCGAAAAAATTGTTGTCTTAGTTGTTGAAGGAGTCGGCATACGAAAATATCAAATGATAAATAT
Source organism: uncultured Gammaproteobacteria bacterium (assembly GCA_964471805.1). GTDB lineage: Bacteria > Patescibacteriota > Patescibacteriia > UBA9629 > UBA9629 > UBA9645. The sequence continues at coordinate 9,992 of CAYYGX010000014.1, forward strand.
CAAATGTCAAATGCCGCCTAAAAATTTGACATTTGATATTTGTAATTTGACATTTAATCACTCTTCCTCTGCGATCATCTTTTCCTTAACCTGCTCGCCTTCTTTGAACAATTCAACATCAAGCCCCAATCCTTTAATTTCGCGGAGAAGAACATTGAAAGATTCAGGGATATTAATCCGATCGATAGCTTTGCCCCTGATAATGGATTCATAAGCTTTGCTTCTCCCTGGAACATCGTCTGATTTGATTGTCAGCATTTCCTGAAGCGAATAGGAGGCGCCATATGCCTCAAGCGCCCATACCTCCATCTCTCCGAAACGCTGACCTCCGAAACGAACTTTTCCGCCAAGCGGTTGTTGTGTTACAAGCGAATATGGCCCGATAGAGCGCTGATGAATTTTATCGTCAACTAAGTGATTGAGTTTCATTATGTACATGACGCCAACTGTTGTCCTCTGATGAAATGGCTCGCCTGTTCTCCCGTCGTAGAGTTGAAGTTTCCCGTCTTCAGGAAGGCCGGCTTTTTTAAGTTCGGCGCGGATCGTTTTTTCCGGAACTCCGTCAAGAACCGGCGAGGCAACTGTGTAATTAAGCGCGCGCGCGGCAAGTCCAAGATGCGTCTCCAAAATTTGCCCTAAATTCATACGGCTTGCAACTCCGAGCGGATTCAAAATAACATCAACCGGAGTGCCGTCCGCGAGATGCGGCATATCCGCAACCGGAAGGATGCGGGAAATCACGCCCTTGTTTCCATGGCGTCCTGCCATTTTGTCTCCCACCTGCACCTTTCGCAGGTTTGCGACAGATACCTGAATTATTTTAATAACGCCTGCCTGGAGCTTATCCCCGTTTTCACGCGAAAAAATTTTCACGTCAACCACTTTCCCTTTTTCACCATGTTCAAGGTAGAGCGAGGAGTCGCGCACATCCTTTGCTTTTTCTCCAAAAATTGCCCGTAAAAGTTTTTCCTCGGCTGAAAGCTCGGTCTCTCCTTTTGGCGTAATTTTGCCTACCAAAATATCGCCAGACTCAACTTCTGCTCCGATGCGGATAATGCCGTCTGAATCAAGATCTTTTAACCGTTCTTCAGAAACGTTCGGAATATCGCGCGTTACTTGTTCGGCCCCTAGTTTTGTGTCGCGCACATCAATAGTATAATCTTTAATATGAATAGAGGTGTATACATCATCGCGAACAAGCCGTTCTGAAATAATTACCGCGTCTTCAAAATTCCATCCCTCCCAAGGCATAAACGAAACGAGCACATTCTCCCCAAGCGCGAGTTCTCCATGATCAACTGATGAACCATCGGCAATTACTTGGCCTTTAAGAATTTTATCATTAAGAGAAACGATCGGCCGCTGATTCAGGCATGTAGAAGCGTTTGAGCGTTTAAATTTTGCAAATTCATAGACTGTCTCTCCGCTTTTTCCATTAATAACGACTTTATCGCCGGAGACATATGTTACAACTCCGGCTTCTTTTGCGATTTTTACATGTCCGGAACTGTACGCGGCGCTCTCCTCAACTCCTGTGCCAACAACCGGCGCTGTCGGCTTAATGCACGGAACCGCTTGCCTCTGCATATTCGTTCCCATAAGCGCGCGCACAGCGTCGTTGTGCTCAAGAAACGGAATAAGCGATGTTGATATGGAAACAATCTGCTTTGGCGAAACGTCCATATAATCCACCTTCCACGCATAATCAAATGTCGGCTCGCCGCGAAATCTCATCTCAACTTTTTTGTCAATTATAAATCCATGCTGGTCCAGCGCTGTTGTCGCGGGAGATGTAGATCCTTTTTCCTCTTCAAACGCGTCAAGATACACAATTTCTTTTGTTACGCGCGGACGCACAGGAATATATTTTGTATTCGCCGCATCTTTTTTTAATCTCTCCGCGTCTTCTTTTGCGAGTCTTTGATCTTCCTTCACGATTGTCGCGCCGCTTTCGCTTGTAATATCAAGCCGCGCGATTTCTCCAATAGGCGATGTTCCGTCGTTCCTCGCTTTATTAATGACGCGCAGATACGGGGTTTCAAGAAAACCGTACTCATTCACGCGCGCGTAACAGGCAAGGTGTCCGACAAGCCCGATATTCGGGCCCTCGGGAGTCGCAATCGGACAAATGCGCCCGTAATGAGTGCGGTGCACGTCTCTCACTTCAAATCCGGCGCGATCGCGCGAAAGCCCGCCCGGGCCAAGCGCAGAGATGCGCCGCTTATGCTCAAGTTCAGCAAGAGGGTTAGTTTGATCCATAAACTGGGCCAAGGCCGAAGACATGAAGAATTCGCGCACAATGCCGGAAACCGGACGAGAGTTCACAAGCGAAGAAGGAAGAAGCGCATCAACCTCATAAGTTGACATGCGATCTTTAATAATGCGCTCCATGCGCGCAAGCCCGACGCGCATCCGATTTTGCAAAAGTTCTCCTACGGTTCTCACTCTGCGGTTCCCTAAGTGATCAATATCATCCGCAATTTCTTGTGAATTATTGAGCCGGATAATTTCTTTGATAATCGCAACTAGATCATCTTTCAAAAGCACACGATGTTCTTTATCAAACGGAAAATCAAGTCCGAGTCGCCTGTTGATTTTGTATCGGCCGACTTTTCCAAAATCGTAACGATCAAAATCAAAAAACATTGAGTGGATCAACCCCTTTGCATTTTCCGGCGTTGCGAGATCTCCGGGACGAATGCGTTTATACACCTCAATTAAGCCGTCGTCTTGTGTTTTCGCGACGTCTTTTTCAATAGTTCGTTCAATAAAGGAATGTTCTGACTCTGTATCAACATCTTTGAAAAGTTCCTTGAGTTCATCGGATCCTCCATATCCGAACGCGCGCAGAAGCGATGAGATTGCGACTTTGCGTTTTCGATCAATTTTTACCCAAATTACGTCTTTATTTGATGTTTCAATCTCCAGCCACGCGCCGCGGTTCGGAATAATTTTTGCGCCGTAATAGTTGCGCCCTTTGCGATTTTCTGATGTGAAAAAAATTCCGGATGAACGCACCACCTGCGAAACAACAACGCGTTCTATGCCGTTTATCACAAATGTTCCGTTATCGGTCATGATCGGAAAATCGCCGAGAAAAATTTCCTGCTCTTTTTCATCCTTAGTTCGTTTATTTATAAGTTTTGCGCGAACTCGAAGCGGCGCTTCGTACGTAACATTTTTTTCGCGCGCAAGTTTTTCGGTAACTTTGGGTTCGTCCAGATAGTAATCAAGAAACGATAATTCCAAATCGCGGCCGCTGAAATCTCGCATTGGAGATACCTCTTCCAAAAGATCTTTTAACCCTTGGCGGAAAAACCACTCGTACGAATCCTTCTGAATTTTAATTAGATCGGGAAGCGTTTCGCTTTCAGCAAATTTCGTAAAAAAAAGTCTTTTTTGCTGGTTTGTTGGCATGGGAAGAAAATTTTGATCCCGATTTAAATAAAATCGGGATATACAAAAAGAAAAATACCCTTGATGTCTTCTGTCTTAAGGGTTTTTAAATCCCGTCCCTAGTTCCTGTAAAAGGAATTGCCGATCATGAAGTATAGTTTCCGTGAGATAAACGGTTTAAGGCGAATATCCCAGAAACTAAAATGAGTTCGCAATTAAAGTATTTCCACCCTATCAAAGAAAAAAAATCATGTCAAGAGCGCGTGTTAGCCCATTTTACTCAATCTCGCAAACACAAGGAATATGCCCGTGAATAACACTCCCATTACGATCGGAGCCGCCATGGATAGCCAGTTTAGTTTTCCCGGCTTGAATCTCTTTAAGAACAAAGAATTAGAGACTACCGATACCGAGCTCAAAGCCATTGCCAAACCAGCAAGTTCCGGCTTTAAAACTAATCCGATTCCAGCAAACACGCGCGCGGCAATCGGGATTCCTAAAACATTGTAAAACAGGGCGAAAAACATATTCTGCTTAATTTTGCTCATGGTTTCCCTGCTCAAATTGATCGCGGTTAAGACATCGCGCAAATCATTTTTAATGATAACAATGCCGCCAGTTTCCATTGCCACGTCTGTTCCCGATCCCATCGCAATGCCTAAGTCTGCCTGCGCAAGCGCCGGAGCATCGTTAATGCCGTCGCCGACCATCGCTACTTTGATACCGCTTTTTTGCATCTTTTTTATCTTTTCCGCTTTGTCTTCTGGTAAAACTTCTGCCAATACATTTTTGATGCCAGCAAGGCGCGAGATTGCGTCAGCTGTGCGGCGATTGTCGCCGGTAATCATGAACACTTTGATATGACGATTTTGCAAAGCGCGTACCGCTTCCACAGTTGTTTCTTTAATAGTGTCTGCAACCGCAACAAGCCCAAGAATTTCTTGCGATGATGCCAAGATCATCACTGTTTTGCCGTTTTCTTCCAGTTTGCGGATTTTGCTCTCTATTTTTGCGATGGTGTCTACTGAAAGACCGGCAACGTCAGTCATCAATCTCCGATTGCCGAAATAATAGGCAATGCCGTTTTGTATGCCTTGGACGCCATGCCCTGGAACCGCGCGAAAACCGTCTATTTCGCCAAGTGAAATAGATTCCTCTTTTGCGTATTTGACGATCGCTTCAGCAAGCGGATGCTCGGAAAGTTTTTCCAAACTTGCCGCGATAGAAACTATTTCTTCTTCATCCGTTATATCAATGCTTACTACATCAGTCACCTCTGGCTCTCCTTTTGTTAATGTGCCCGTTTTGTCAAACACTATAGCTTTTACCTTACACGCTATTTCAAGCGGCTCTCCTCCTTTGATAAGAATGCCGTGTTGCGCCCCAAGCCCCGTGCCAACCATAATCGCGGTTGGCGTTGCAAGCCCAAGAGCGCAAGGGCAGGCAATGACGATGACAGCGGTAAATGCCATGAGCGAAAACGCGAGACTCGCGCCGAGGGCAAAGTACCACACCAAGAAAGTCGCAATGGCAAGGACAATAACAATAGGCACAAAGTAGGCGGAAATTCTATCCGCGAAAGCTTGGATCGGCGCCTTTGACCCTTGGGCTTCTTCAACGATGCGGATAATTTGAGCAAGCGTCGTCTCGCTCCCCACTTTAGTTGCCGTGAATTCAAAACTGCCGTGCTTGTTGATGGTTGCGCCGATAACGGTATTGCCGGGATTTTTTTCCACAGGAATGCTTTCGCCGGTAATCATGGATTCATCCACTGCGGATTGACCCTTTACGACCATGCCGTCAACAGGAATTTTCTCGCCCGGGCGGACAACGATTATATCGCCCGCTACCACTTGATCAATCGGCACATCCGCGACTACGCCATTTTTGCTCACACGCGCAGTCTTCGCTTTAAGCCCCATCAATTTTTTAATCGCATCCGAGGCGCTCCCCTTTGTTTTTGCTTCAAGCCACTTGCCTAAAATTACAAAAGTGATGAGGAAAGCGGCAGTTTCAAAGTAAATCTCTGGAATTTTTTCTCCGTTTAAACCAATCGCACTGCCAGTTTTCGCGACATAGATTACAAATTGCGAGAGGCTATAAAAGAAAGCGGTTGAAGTGCCGATGGCGATAAGACTATCCATGTTAAAAGTCTTCATTCTCAAACTGCTCCACATGCCCTTATAAAATCCCGCGCCGATAATGAATTGCACCGGAGTCGTCAAGATAAGAGAAACAATGCCAATATATGGAAGTACGAGCGCGCGGCCGGGAAAAAACGAGAAAAAATCCAGCAACAT
>CAYYGX010000014.1:15712-20928 GCA_964471805.1 uncultured Gammaproteobacteria bacterium
CAGACTCAAAATCAAGCCTGACGTAAATTTTTTCCAATATACTCTGATGCCTCTTTCGCGTTCTTTGCGTTCGGCTTCAGCATCTCCGCTCACCGCAAGCCGCGCTTTGTAACCAGTTTTCTCTACGGCGCGAATAAGTTCTGGAACTGTCGTTTCTGAAGCGTCAAAAACAACCCGCGCCTTTTCCGCCGCGAAGTTGACGTTGACAGTTTTGACACCATGAACTTTCTTTAATCCTCGTTCAATGAGTCCGGCGCACGAGGAACAATGCATGCCGGAGAGAGCCAAATACGCTTGATTTTTTTTCTTTTCGCTTTGCGTCATGCCGGCCGTTGAAATAACCGCTATTTTTTTTTCAAACGTATCAAGCGTTTGAGGCATCTGTTCGCGAGTTCGGCTGACTAAAACTCCCTTATAACCAGCTTTTGTAATTGCCTCAATAATCCTTTCATTAGACATCTCATCCGGCGCTGACAGTTCACAAGAACCTTCTGCCGCGTTTATTTTAATATCGGCAATGCCCGCAATTTCCGACAGTTCCGCAGTGATAATTTTTTCGCACGACTCGCAACGCATCCCCTCAATTTTAAGATGTAGTTTTTCATTCATATGCATATGGTTTAAGTTAAGTATAGTTAATCCACTACCATAAATTTTCCGCGGTACATGCCCATGGAACATGAAAATGAAATCTCGCCAATTTTGGTTGGGGTGAATTTGATGATGTTTTCTCCAAGGCGAAGAGTACGGCTGATTCCGTATGTTGGCATAACTAACGACGCGGCGCAGGTGAATGAAGACGTTGAATTGATAATCCATTTTATCGGACGGCCTTTTTCCACTGTAAAGAAATTAGGCGAATAGCCGCGAGCGTTTTGTGTCATCCGCACTACTTGCTCTTCTTTTTTATCTTCAGTCACCGCATCAATGGTATTACCCCCTGTATCTAATCCAACTAACCTGCTCCCATTTGTAATGTTAAACCAGCCAAGAAATATAACCGCGAGTCCGGCTGTCATAAACAACAAGCGCGCCTTTCGTCCTTTAAATACCGAAGTTAACCCGCCAATTCCAAGAAGACCTGGCGCTGTGCCAATAGCAAAGAGTCCCATAATCGCCGTGCCTTGCCAAAAACTGCCGGTGGAAACCGCATAGAGTTGCATGGCTTGGGTGAAACCGCAGGGTATAAAGAATGTCAAAGCTCCCATCATAGTAGCGCCATTGCGGCTATATTCTTTTACTTCCCCTTGCAAGCCAAAAAGTCGCGATATGAAAGCTGGCAAGGCAATGCTTTTATCTCGCAGGATGGGAAAGATTTCTATCAACTTCAAACCGAAAAATATCATCACTCCGCCAATCACCATCGTTACAATTCCAAGCACATTGGCGGACGGATTGAAAGCTTTGCCGATAAGGCCAATCGCGCCGCCCAAAAAAGCGTAACCCACTATTCGTCCGATATTGAAGTATATGTGCGGACGAAACTTTTGTAGAGGCGTTGCTTCCGGGTGTTGCTCTGCGTGCCGTGCTGAAAGACTAAGCGTCAACCCTCCAACAAGCGCCATACAGGTTGATACTCCGGCAACCAAACCAATGAAAAGCGCCACAGCCACGCCGGAGTTTGAAGCTCTAACATCTATATTAAATAGACCAAACAATTTGGCTACAAAATATATCACCAATATAATTACAGCGGCTTTGGCTAAATCTTTATAATCAGCGCTGTTTCTTGAAATCCATGGCAATTTTTGTTTATCGCCAATTTCATAGCCGGCTTCTTGAATCGCTCGCGCAATCTTCTCATCGCTTGGGCGATTTCCAGTATATATAATTTCAGCAAGCGCCCGTTTTTGGTTCACATGAACCGCGTTAACGCCGTGAATTTTTTTCAGTTGTCCTCTTACAAGCAACTCACAGGATGCGCAATGCATTCCGCGAATAGGAACTGTTATTTTATTCATAAATGGTTTTGAATTTAAGTTTAATTGATAACAAAAAATCGCCGACGCGCAATAGTTTTACTATCAAAAACAGCCTTTATGGTTTTGAAAAGTAAAGCTATGCAAGTAAAGCGATTTCGCGATTTTTGAAAAGCGCGAGCCACGCAAGCATTTTTTCTCTGGATTGTAATCGTATAAAAGCAGTATAGAGACGGGAGCGCTGTTTATAACGCGTGAATTTTGTTTGCGCCGCGAGGAACATTTCGTTTTTAGAAATTTTAAGATAAATAATTGCGGCTACGATGAGCGAACTAAGCGACAAAAACGAATTCTCAAACAAAGTTGCTGTGAAACGGCGCGCAGATGTAAGATGAAAATTGAAACAGTTCTCCGCGGTTACCATACTATGCGGCAGAGAAACTACAGAAGAACCATTCGCGCAATGCTCTAAAATAGCTTTTGTCGCCGACATGCCCGTTAACATGCCACCGATCGGGCAAAAGAATATAATGATGGCAATACTTGTCATCGCCCCAGCCGTTAACCATGAAACTAATTTTAAAATCTGCCGTGATTTCATATTTTGAAATACCTTGAATTAACCGTACCAGAACACAATTTTTTAAGCAATAGTTAATGCGCCTTGAATTAAGAGGAACTCACGCGCTCGCGCATTTCTCGGGCATAATCGGAAAAGTCGCGAAATAAAAATATAATAGTTTTGTATGGCGCTTCAAAAAGAAGGTCAAAAATCATGATAATCAAATTATATCTGGAGAATTTGCCGACGATCCACTTGCCGCTTGCAAGAATAGGTAGCGCAAAAAAGGAAAGAATTTCGCGCCCGACCGAGCGAAACCGTAAAACAACCCGAAGCCGGTCGGCTGTGAGGCGGATGCGGATTGCAAGATAGGTAACGAGAGTCATAAAAATAATGAAAAGCGCGCCGGAGACCGAGTTAAAATGCAGGCGATAAAGCGCGTACACAATCGCGCCGTAAGTAAGAACGTACATCGCAAAAAACATGCTGTGAAAAATAAAACTCCGCAAAATTGACCGCTCGCGCGGAATTTGCATGGCGCCATCAAGCCCGGACTGATGAGAGCGCAGGATATTCTCGGTTTCCCGCAAAATATATTTCGTGTTTGCCGGAGTGCCGACGCGAATGCCGAGCGTCAGAACAAGAAGAAGAACAATTGGAAAAATTAAATTAATTCCCGCGTTCGTGTAGTTTAGAGGAAGCCCGCGCAATCGTTCATAAGGAAGTTCAAGAATAAATACAAGGACAAGTTTTGTCGCAAGAAGATATAGGAAACTGTACCATATTTGCCGTTTTACTTTGCGCGTTAAGTGCGCATACATACTATGGAGCACTGTGCCGCATTCTGATGTAAAATCATGAAAGTCGCCTTTATATTTTTTGATAACCTCATCAAGAACAAGAAAAATCACTGAATAAGGATTTACCAGACGGAGCACCTCCTTGTATAACGCGTGTCGCTCATACGAAGAAATCCGCGACGGAAGAGTTATCATATCTTCTACCATTTCTTTGTTTATTTCAATAGAGAACCATTCCTGATGCCACTCCTGAATAAAAAAATAAGCGATAAGCGAAGGGTCAGCCTTGAGGAGAGTACGAGAAATTGCGATCAATAAAAAACAATGTTCCTGCTCTTTGGTAATTGCGAATTTAGGAAACGAAAGCCTTGATGTAAGCTCTCTTCGCATTGCCTCAACAAGCACGCGTTCGTGCTCAATCAACCCAAGCGCGTCTTCTATTTCAACTGCCATAAGCGAAAACAGCCACTCGCGAGCGCGCGCGGGAGACAATAAGCCTTCAGAATTAATAAATGTTTGAGCTAAAAGATATTTTGCGATCACAGCTTCAACATTTTTTACAACCGTGTCTGTAACGTCGCTCTCTATAATATATTCCGCGAGCACAAGCTCCTGTAACAATGCTTCTCCGCGAGTAGAATCGGACGCGCCAATCATCATAAGCCGTTTGATGATTCGTTCAATCGCATAACGCCTCCAGACGTGCTCATCATGAAACCCGACGATATTGCGGAGTTTTTCGTATTTTTCAATATATTGGCTCAACCTCTTATCTACCTTGAGACGCGCGCCTTTTTGAATCGGGCGATTGGCAGAGGCAATTAATTTTTCAAGAATGTCTTTGTCCATATTCATCCGGTGAAATCGGAAAACTGCTCTTTAATAGAAACGATTTGGTTCTCCACTTCTTGGAGCCGCTTCTTGCAGATCGTCGCGAGTGAAAGCGCGCGCTTAAAAAGTTCAATTCCGCCTTCAAGGTCAACGTCGCCGCGCTCAAACTCGCGGACGATCTGTTCAAGTTCTTTGAAAGCGTGTTCAAAAGATGATGGTGTTTCCGTCATTGGAATTTAGGATTTGATATTTGGAATTTTTTGGACTGCATTTTTTACTTCTCCTGTTATAACACCCTCATAGGGATACACAAGTATCTCATCCCCGGGAGCAACTTCAGAGGCTAATCGGAGCACTTTATCTTTAGTTTTCACAATACTGTACCCGCGCTTCAACGTATTTTTGGGCGAGTAACTTTGAACAAGTTTATAGCATTCCAGAAATCGGCTCCGATTGAGTGTATACCATTTTTCTGTATGCAACAAGCATGTCTCCCGCGCGCGATTCAAGGCATCTTTCCGCTCAAAAATTAGGCGAATGTATTGATCCGCAAAAATCGGCAGACGCGCAATGATTTGCCGTCCGCGTTGAATGCGATGCGCGATGTGCGACCCCGCTCTAATTACAGCATTATACGCCGCGCGTTTTTTGTTCGCTAGTATTCCGGAAAGCGCGCGCTCAACAAATCTGGCCGCGCCATTGATATGCGACAACAGTTCATCGCGATGAGGGGAAACAAGTTCAGCCGCGTTTGACGGAGTTGAAGCGCGTTTATCAGCGGCAAGCTCCGCAAGCGACCAGTCCTTTTCATGTCCTACAGCAACAAGAACCGGAAGACTGGAAGAAAACACCGCGCGCGTTACCTCTTCTGAATTGAACGATTGCAAATCTTCCATGCTTCCGCCTCCGCGCGTTAGCACAATAATATCAAGCGCCTCAACTTGATTCATATACTTGAGGGCACCGCAAATTTCTTTAATAGAGCCGACTCCCTGCACCCGGACCGGCGCAAAATGAATTGTAATGCCGCCCATTCGCGCTCGGAGCACCTTGATAAAATCGCTGTAAGCGGCGGAATTTTCGCCTGTGATTAAGCCGATGGCG
>CAYYGX010000015.1:0-12724 GCA_964471805.1 uncultured Gammaproteobacteria bacterium
GCTTACAAACTTCGCCGCGTTTGGCGCGATCGCGTTTGTGTCCGGAAAATACGAACTCGCCTCGTTTTGCGCTGTCGTCTCCGGAGCATTGCTTGCATTTTTATGGTTCAACATTCCGCCAGCCCGTTTTTTTATGGGCGACACCGGAAGCATGGCGCTCGGCACTCTCCTTGGCCTCATCGCATTCTATTTGAAATCGGTTTTTGTGCTACCTGTTATCGGGATGATTCTTGTTTTAGAAGCGCTCTCCGTTATTTTGCAACTTGCCTCGCGCAAATTTCGCAACAAGAAACTTTTCCTCTCAAGCCCATTGCATCATCATTTTGAAGTTAAGGGATGGCAGGAGCCAAAAATCGTGATGCGCTTCTGGCTAATTTCTCTTGTATGCTCAATGCTCGGGCTAATTTTAGTTCTTTTAGACAGGACGATTTAACCTTCAGATTTCTCTCAAAATAGAATAGTATGAGCAAAAAACTTATCTTTAATTTATGATTTCTATAAGCCCGGAACAAAAAAAGCAACCGTCTATATCGCTCCTCCAATCACTGAAAGAGGCGGAAATGGAGATAGCGCAAGGCAAGACCATTGACTTTCAAAACCCGCGCGATGCCCTTAATTATGTGAAAACATTGACGGAGAGATAAGAAGCTATGCGAACTTCATCCATCCTCATTCCTATTTCAAAACTTACCGCGCGCGATACAGCGATCGCCGGCGGCAAAGGGGCTCACTTGGGAGAACTGACGAAAGCTGGCGTTCCGGTGCCGGATTATTTTGTGATCACGAGCGGCGCGTTTAATGTGTTTTTGGAGGAGAGCGATCTCTATCAGATGATTCAGGCGGAACTTTCGCGAATCAAGTATAATGACACCAACTCCATTGACCGCGCTTCAAACATGATCCGCGATATGATTGCCAAAGCCGAATTTCCAGCTACCATCCAAACAGAAATCATGTCTGCATTTAGACGGCTCAAAGCGCCGTATGTAGCAGTCCGAAGCTCTGCAACCGCCGAGGATTCAAAAACCGCAAGCTGGGCCGGGGAACTAGAAACATATCTCAACACAACCTCAAAAACACTCATCTCAAACGTCAAAAAGTGCTGGTCCTCACTCTTTACGCCACGCGCGCTCTTTTACCGCCACGAAAAGCAGTTGATCAGCTCTCACATTTCGGTTGCGGTCATTGTACAAAAAATGATTCAATCAGACGTATCGGGCATTTGTTTCACTGTACACCCGGTTACTAAAGACAAAAACCAGATGATTATTGAAGCGGGATACGGGCTGGGGGAGGCAATTGTGTCCGGCGCGATTACGCCTGACTCGTATGTGCTTGATAAGCGCACCATACTGTTTATGGATATCAATGTCTCTTCTCAAGAAAAAATGATTGTCCAAAATCCCCGCGGCGGTGGCGTGAAATGGGTAAAAATCAAAAAATCCCTTCAAAATAAACAAAAACTTCCGAACATAAAAATTGTTCAACTCGCAGAATGGTGTAAAAAGATAGAAAAACATTATCGGCATCCTTGCGATATTGAGTGGGCATACGTGAAGAAAAAATTTTTTATCCTGCAAAGCAGGCCAATAACAACACTTTAGTAAATATGAACCATAAGAAACTAACAAGAGATCAGGTATTGAGCATAGTGAAATCGAACGACTGGAACATTCAAGGGTTTAATAGCTACCCACTATATCTGATGTGCGCCGCGACAGAATCAGGATGGTTAGTGAAAGATAAGTTTGGAGAGGGATATAGGCATTTTTTCTATTTCTTCTCCAATGATCGAGCGTACATGTACTACGATCGACAAGATTGGGAAAAAATCTGTGCTGGATACTATCGGAAGATCACTTCTCGCGAAACATTAGAGCGACTTATTGAGGAACATCATTCTGCATATCAAAAATTGGTAACCAATACAGCTTATGATGAGAGTAAACTCGAAGTGTTGCCTGTAAGTAAGCTGATAAATTTGTTCAAAAAACTTTGCAATAGGCTCATCAACGCAGCTGGTCCGGCCCATGGAATTGAGGGAATTACCTATGGTAGTGAAAAAAAATTACAAAAACTATTAAATCGTAAAGGGACTTTTAATGAACAGGAATTCGGGTTAATTTGTTCACCAGTCTACCCTTCTTTTCTTTCAGAGGCTCAAAAAGAATTAAGGCATATCAAATCACTTTCAAGTGATGAGAAGGATCCCGCCATGGATAAATTTATTAAAGATTATGGTTGGATAGAAAACACATATCTTGGCAGAAAGAAATTCTCCCTTACTGATATTACTAACAGAATTAACAGCCTACAAGACGATTTACCAAGCTTTGATACACAACAAGTTGCCTCTCAAAAAGCACAGCTTCTAGCGCGTTTGAAACTATCCAATGAAGAAAACTTTATTATTACGACAATTGAACTTTGTTTCCATTGGCAAGATGAACGAAAGAAATACATATTGCAATCTATAAGTGCATTGGAACCTGTTTTGGAGAAAATTTCAGAACGATTAGACATAGATGCTGTTAGTCTCAAATTTGCGAATCCCAACGAAATTTCAGAGTCAAATCTTGAAAACGAAACCTTCAGACTGGAATTAAAAAAAAGACGAGAGAAAAGTGCTTGCTACTCAATTCCTGGCCAAAATTTTATCTTTAGTAATTCAGATTTCGATTTCCTTTCTGAAAAACTGAATGTCATGCTTGACAATGGATTAAAAGAAATAATAAAGGGTTCGGTCGCATGTCCTGGTATTGTGCGCGGAATAGTAAAAATCTGTGAATCAGTAAGTGATATAGATAAAATTCAAGATGGCGAGATTCTTGTTGCGTCTATGACAAGGCCTGAATATTTACCTGCCATGCAAAGGGCAAGCGCATTTGTGACTGATGAAGGTGGGATTACTTGCCACGCCGCCATTGTCTCTCGTGAATTAGGCAAACCATGCATTATTGGAACAAAAATTGCCACCAAATTTTTGAAGGATGGTGATTTGGTTGAAGTAGACGCCAATAATGGAGTGATAAAATTTCTTAAATCAAATGTCTAAAATTACTATGCCACAGCAGTCTATGCAAAATAAAAGCGTCGTTCTCACGGGCTTCATGGCGTGAATGATTTGAATATACAAATCTTCACTTTTCTCTCAAAATAGAATAGTATAAGCAAAGAATATATCTTTAATTTATGATTTCTATAAGCCAAGAACAAAAAAAGCAACTTCATGTTATATCAAGTCAATATGGGCTTAATTTTATCGTACTTTTTGGTTCTCATGCGCAAGGATGCGAACGAAAAGAGAGTGATATTGATATTGCCATTTCAACTAAGAAAAAACTGGACTATGCCCATGAATTTATCGTTGATAAAGAACTTAGCAAAATATTGAAACAGCGTACTATTGACCTTGTGCAAGTGATGCATGCCTCCCCGATTCTCATGTTTAATATCGCTTTCAAATCAGAGTTGCTCTACGAAGCAACAAAACACTCATTCGCATATTTCCAAATGTACGCGTTTAAGCTCTATGTAGAGGCAAAGCCGCTCTATGTTTTGCAAAAAACGCTGTTACAAAATTATGTATGATAGATAAAATACTCATGAGGACAAAGCTCAACGACATAAAAATATACCTCACAGAAATAGAGCCTATTTTAGAATTCCCTATTCATGCGATTATCAAAGATTATCTGAAACTGCGCACATTGGAACGAGATTTCCAACTGATTGTAGATGCGATGATTGAAATAAATACATATTTGATTTCACGACTAGGTCTGACTATAGCAGATGACTACCAGAGTACATTTGAAACTCTTGGAGAAAACAATGTAATCCCAATGGATTTTGCCTTAAAAATAGCGCCAGTTGTTGGGTTACGCAATAAAGTCGTGCATAAATATGGACAGGTTGACAAAAAACAGATGATTGAAGAACTGAAAAGGGGAAGCAAGGATTTTAGGGAGTTTATTAGAGTGATAAATGAATATATGGATAAAGAGTAGTTACTATGCAACCCGGCATGAATATTTCTTCATCGTCACGCGTCGTTATTATGGGCCTTGGGCTCCATGGCGGCGGGCTTTCGTCGGCTCGCTTTTTTGCGCGATGTAAAGCCCGGGTGCTCGTTACTGACACAAAGACAAAGCTGGAACTTGCCTTCTCGCTCAAAAAACTCGCGAGATATAAAAATATAACGTATGCGCTTGGGAAACATAGGAAAACAGATTTCGCGCGCGCCGATCTTATTATCAGAAATCCTGCGGTTCCAAACGATTCCGAATACTTGAAAATAGCCCGCGATCGCGGGATTCCTGTACATACTGACGTGAGCTGGTTTCTACAGTTCTTAAAAGAGAAAGAAACGCGCAATAATAAAAAGATGCCAATTGTCATCGGCATTACCGGTACTAAAGGAAAATCCACAACAGCCACGTTACTGCACTATATTCTGATAAAAACTGGGAAAAAAGCGATGTTGGCTGGAAATATCAGAAAATCGCCGCTTGATTTGATAAAAACTAAAAACGAGTCATTGAGATTTGGTCATTGGGATTTGGTTATTTTAGAGTTATCATCATGGCATCTTGAATCTTTGGACGAACATAAACTCTCGCCTCAAATCGCGCTCATAACCAATATCCTGCCTGACCACTTAAACCGCTATTCCAAGTTTGAGGAGTACGCAAAAACAAAATTTTTGATTTCAACTTATCAAACAAAGCATGATGCCTTGTTTCTAAACAAAAACGACAACGTCTCGCGATCTTACAGCGCAAATCAAAAAAACGGAAAAATAATTGAATTTACGGAAAAATCAATCAAAAGTACGCGCGAACCTTTGCATCCGGTTTCAATAGGGGCAGTTTTAGCAATCGCGCGGTATTTGAAGGTGAACAAAAAATTAGTTCAAAAAGCGATCGCGATTTTTAGAGGGTTAGAAGGACGGCTGGAATACATCGGAACTGCAAAGGGCGTTCGCTACTACAACGACACCTGCGCGACACAGCCTGATGCGGCGATATTTGCAATTAAAAATTCCACCAATACTAAAAGCAATCTTATTCTCATTGCCGGCGGGCAGGACAAAAATTTGGACTATGCAAAATTGGCGCTGTGTATTACGCGACATGTGCGTACAGTTATTTTATTTCAAGGATCGGCATCGGATAAAATCCTTGCTGAACTAAAAAAAATTAATGGAGAAGTGCGGTGTTTGAATAATATAATATCAATGAAAGAGGCAGTCGCTTTGGCTAAAAAACACGCCGAACCAGGGGACGCTGTGCTTCTCGCGCCTGGAGCCGCAAGTTTCGGACTTTTTAATCATGAATTTGACCGTGGAGAACAGTTCAGAAGACTAGTTTAGGTAATTTGTTATGTCAAAACACTATTCTTTTAATCGCCAATTCATTGGATTAACTCTCACGCTTCTTGTATTTGGCCTCATTATGCTCACATCCGCAAGCCAAGTGATAGGATTTGATGACTTTAATGACCAATACTACTACATCAAACATCAGTTGATTTTTGGCGTACTCCCGGGGCTCCTGTGCATGATTCTTGCCTCACACATTCCGTACAGACTGTATGGAAAATATGCAACAGCAATTTTTACTGGAACCGTTATTCTGCTTATTCTCATATTCATCCCTGGAATTGGGTTTACTCATGCGGGCGCAAGCAGATGGCTCGCGGTTTTAGGTATTTCAGTACAGCCCTCTGAAATTATGAAACTAGCGCTCGTCATTTTTCTATCATCTTGGTTTGCTAAACGAAAAGATGAAACGAGCGATTTTTATTACACTTTTCTACCTTTTATTTTGATTCTTGGAGCAGTATCGCTCTTAATCGCGCTACAGCCAGACTTGGGAACTCTTGGGGTTGTTATAGCAATAGCTATTTCAATATACTGGATCGCGGAGATGCGCGGAACTCATTTGCTAATTTTTGTTTTTATTATTATTCTTGCGTTTGGGATACTTATTAAAGCGGCGCCATACCGCTTATCGCGCATCAGCGCATATCTAAACCCGCGCGAAGATCAACTTGGCGCTGGTTACCAAATCAATCAATCTCTGATAGGAATCGGCTCCGGATGGATTCTAGGACGCGGTATTGGACAGTCAAAGCAAAAATATCACTATTTGCCAGAAGTAGCCGGGGACTCAATTTTTGCTGTGATTGCTGAAGAGTTAGGCTTTATTGGAACTAGCGGCTTTATTCTGTTTTACCTTTATTTTATTATTCACGGATTCCGCATTGGAAAACGAGCTCCAGATCCGTTTGGAAAATATCTGGTTTGTGGTATTATGAGTTGGTTTGCTTCGCAGATGCTAATAAATATCGGCGCAATGGTAGGGCTTCTCCCGCTTACCGGACTTCCGCTTCCTTTCGTGAGTTATGGAAGCTCGGCGCTTATTGTGGCTCTTTCCGGCATAGGAGTGGTTATGAACGTATCACGATCTAAAAAATCATAAATTATGCGTATTCTTTTTGTCGGCGGCGGCACGCTCGGATCGGTCTCTCCTCTTATCGCTATTTTTGAGGATCTGCAAGAGTCGGATTCACGCGTTGAATTTTTATGGGTCGGAACAAAAAATGGCCCTGAACGAGCTTTTGTCGCTGGATATAATATTACATATCGCGCGATTCCAAGCGGAAAATTGCGCAGGTATTTTTCATTCAAAAATTTTGCTGACATTTTCTCTATATTTCATGGTTTTGGGAAATCTGTATTGATCCTTATTAACTTCCGCCCAGACATCATTATTGGAGCCGGGAGTTTTGTGCAAGTGCCAATTCTCGTAGCCGCAAAATTTTTTTTCAGAAAAACAAAAATCATCATCCATCAGCAGGATATAACTCCCGGGCTTGCTAATCGTTTCTCTGCTGGATGGGCTCATGTTATTACAGTAAGCGCTGAACAATCACTTAACAGTTTTCCAAGAACAAAAAGTGTGTTCACTGGGAATCCATATAGAAAAGAGATCACGAAAGGCTACATTTCACGCGCTTTTGATATATTCAAACTTGAGCCAAACCTTCCGACGATTCTTGTTCTTGGCGGCGGAAGCGGAGCCGTCGCAATAAATAAACTCTTAACTCGCGCAATTGTCAAATTATTCACTTAACTGGAATAAATAAGGAAAAAGACGCGCCAAAAAATATCTCACGATATCGCGCATACGAATTCTTGACCTCTTTTCTCAAAGATGCCTACGCGGTTGCTGATGTTGTAATATCAAGAGCCGGTTTTGCCACAATAACCGAACTTGCGATTCTCGCAAAACCATCTATCATAATCCCAATTCCAGACACGCATCAGGAAGCAAATTCATTGTGGCTTAAGAAAAACAATGCGGCAGTGGTAGTATCACAAAAAACCCTTACGCCAGCGTCTTTTACGCAACATATTAAATCGCTTATGCAAAACAAAGAAGAGCGCTTTAGGCTCTCTTCTAACATTTCTACTATTCTCCCAAAAGACTCAAATGAAAAATTTTTACAGGTAATGATTGGAACTTTAGAGCATGGGATAAAAGTGAAAAAATGGTAGTTCGCTTATGATCAAAAAGCAGTCAAAACCATTTGCCTTTTCATCTTCAGTCTTTTTCATCGGCATCGGTGGGATTGAGGTTTCGGCGCTTGCAAAACTTGCATTCTCTGAAGGCGCAAGAGTCGCCGGAACTGATCTTTTGGAGTCGGATATTACAAAAGAATTGAGGAATTTTGGAGCTGAAGTGACTATAACTAAAACTCCCGAAAGCATCAATCTTCGCGCTTATAAAACAAAATTAATTATCTACTCTCTTGCCGTGCCTGGAGATCACCCGCTTTTGCGTCAGGCAAAGCAAATGCGGATACAGGCACTGCCGACAAACGAAACGCTCGGCGAAATTTCAAAAACACGCTATACTGTTGCGGTTTCAGGCATGCATGGCAAAAGCACAACGACCAGCATGATCGGAGTAATGCTAGAAAGCGCAGGTTTGGATCCGCTCGTCATTGTCGGAACAAAAGTGCCGCAGTGGGGAGGGAATATAAGAATGTCAAATGCTGATCATAAAAAATACTTTGTTGTAGAAGCAGACGAATATCGCTCAAAAATGCTCGCTCTTCACCCGGATATTATAGTACTTACCCGCATTGAAGAGGATCATCTTGATTACTATAAAAATCTCGCTCACATCAAACGAGAATTTAGAAAATATGTGCGCGGATTGGGGGAAAGCGGAGTAGTAATTGCAAACTGGAGGGATAGTAATATACGTAATATTGTTTCGCGATTTTCTGGTCGCATTATGAAATACAACTACAGTGACTCAAAAACAGCCCAAAAAATTAAGAAAATTCTAAAAGTTCCAGGGATACATAATCTACAAAACGCTCTTGCCGCGTATCAGGTTGGTAAATGCTTAGGGCTAAGCGATAAACAAATTCTCATCGGACTTGAAAAATTCAAAGGCACATGGCGACGACTGGAACTGGCTGGGAAATTCCAAATGTCAACCCCGAAAACTTTCGGGGCAAGATGTCAAGTTCCCGTTATATCTGATTACGCTCATCACCCAACCGAGATACAGGCGAGCTTGGAGGCGCTTCGTGAAAAATATCCAAAAAAACGCCTTGTGCTGGCGTATCAGCCACATCAGCACAACCGAACAAAAATGTTGTTCAGCCAATTTGCGGCAAGTTTTGACACAGCGGACATTCTTATACTCAATGAAATTTTTGATGTTGCCGGACGGGAGAAAAAAAAAGATCAAAGCGTCTCATCAGAAGAATTGGCAAATGCGATTAAAAAACGTAGAGAGTGGGGCGGGAAACCGATATATTATAGTAAAAATCTTGCGGCAACAAAACAAAAAATCAAAGCATTAGCGCGTAAAAACGACGTAATAATTATTATGGGAGCAGGGGATATTGACCGTATTGCGCGGGAGTTGATATCACCTAATATCAAGCATATCTTAAAAATAAAAAATTAAACAGATGCTTTTTATCCGCCAAAAAATCCACCTTGCCCCCTACACGACACTCAAAATTGGCGGACCGGCGGATTATTTTGTGGAGTGCAAAACAGAAGAAGAGATTATTGAAGCGTTGCGATGGGCATCTGAAAAAAAAATGCCCTATTACATACTCTCCGGCGGGAGCAATGTGCTTATTTCTGATCTAGGATTTCGGGGGATTATTATAAGAATTAAAGCTCAAACATTTCGTATTGATGGCGAAAAAGTTTCTTCCGAAGCAGGCGTTTCTCTACCGCTGATTGCCAAAAAAACCGCGGAAGCAGGACTTTCTGGTTTGGAATTCGGGATCGGGGTGCCGGGCACTGTTGGAGGAGCGGTGTACGGGAACGCAGGCGCGTTTGGACAGGAAACAAAAGATGTTGCGCGCTCGGTGCGTGTCGCAATGAGAGAGACCGATTGGAAAATTACTGAATTTTCAAACGAAAAATGTGAATTTTCTTACCGCGAAAGCATCTTTAAACGCCATAAAAATTGGCTTATTCTCTCTGCAGTTTTTTATTAAAAGAAGACACCAGAGAAGAGTGCGAGAAACGCATGATGGAAATGCTAAAGAACAAAACAATAAATCAGCCGATGGGAGAATTGGCCGCTGGCTCTATCTTCAAAAATCCGCCTGTGGCTCCGGCATGGCGGTTGATTGATGAGGCGGGAATGCGCGGAGCCTATTTGGAAAGCGCGAAAGTATCAACTCAACACGCAAACTATTTTATCAACACAGGAGGAGCGACAGCCGCTGATTTTCTTGCATTGATCAGGCTAATAAAAAATAAAGTGCAAGAAAAATGCGGAGTTCAATTAGAAGAGGAAATCCAATTTGTTGGATTTTAACTGACACTTATGAACCTTGACTCGCGCGGAAAAATGAAATTATACAGCATTATCTCCGCTTTATTCGCGCTTATCATTGTATTTATCACGCTTCTTCTTCCAAAAGCAGAGGTTCTGATCTCAATAAAAGAACGACAGTTCAAAAAAACCTATTCCGTGATTCTGGACAACACAATTTCCGTTCCTCTAGCGCCTATAAACCGCATTCCATATTCTGCGATCAGAGAAACTAATACAGGAAAAGAGAATATCATCTCCTTTATCAACGAAAAAATCACAAGTGAGATTGACTTAAACAGAGAGCAGTTTGATGCAGATGCTCTGCGATATAGGCTTGAAATAACTGATAAAGAACATGCGATTGCGGAACTTTATGTTGATTCCATAATTCTTCCAAAAATAGATACATGGGCAGTGAAAAAATTAATTCGCGGGAAAAAAATAAAAGAAGCGCGCGATAATCTCGAGCGCCTACCATATATTAAATCATCAACTATAATTCTAGTTCCCGAATTTTTGGGCTTTGTGCCGCTTATTGGAGAGCGAATCACTATTATCTATGAATAGGTATTAAATCACACTAGTGAGTATGGCCCTCTTTTGCGCCTGAACCAGTGATCTCAATAAACCGCGCTTTCTTTTGAAATTCAGAAATGGTTTTCGCGCCAAGATAACCCATAGATGAGCGCAAACCCCCGGCAAGTATTCGCACCTGTTCGGATAACGAGCCACGATATTGAACCATTAGGGAAACTCCCTCTGGAACGAGTTTTTTCGGAGCAACATCCGATTGAGCGTAGCGATCTTTTGAACCCCCAAGCATTGCCTCAAAAGAACCCATGCCGCGAAATATTTTATACTTTTTCCCGTCCTTTTCAATAATTTTGCCCGGCGCTTCATCGGTTCCGGCAAGCAAATTCCCAAGCATTACTGATTCTGCTCCCGCCCCAATAGCTTTTGCAATATCGCCAGAATGTTTGATGCCGCCGTCCGCAATGACAGGAATATCTTTTTTTGCCAAACGAACTCCTGCTTTGGCTTCCATGATCGCGGTGATTTGCGGAACTCCGATTCCAGCGACGATTCGTGTTATACAAACAAAGCCTGGCCCCATACCTACCTTTACAGCATCGGCCCCTGCTCGCGCGAGATCATAGGCTCCATCGCGCGTTGCGATATTTCCGGCGATCACATCTATCTTATTGAAAAAGAAATCCTTTTTAATCCTGCAAACCATCTCAATCACTCCTTTGGAGTGCCCATGCGCTGTGTCAACAACTAAGAGGTCGGCTCCTGCTTGAACAAGCGTTCGCGCGCGGCGAAACTGTTCATCGCCGGTTGAAATTGCGGCGCCGACAAGAAATTTTTTTTGTTTTACGGCCAGCACCTCTTTTGCCTGCGAGTCCGCGCTCATGTTTTTATGAATTATGCCAATGCCGCCTAAACTTGCAAGTGACGAGGCAAGAGCGCTCTCTGTTACTGTGTCCATCGCGGCAGAGATGATTGGTATTTTCAGATGAATTCTACTCGTCAGGCGCGTTGAAACGTCGGTATCTTTTGGCAAAACCGAGGATTTACAAGGAAGGAGAAGAACGTCGTCAAATGAAAGGGCTTTGATTATTTTCATATTTGAGTATAAGCTAGCATAAGTGAGGAGATAAAAAAAGTCCAACGCTCAAAAATTAAAATGACCAAACGAACATTTCACCAGCACATCGCCATCATTGACTTCGGCTCGCAATATACTCATCTTATCTCGCGTAGGCTAAGGGATGCGCGGGTGTTTTCAAAAATTTATCCCCATGATACGCCGGCAAAAACGCTTGCTTCCGAACGTCCGATCGGAGTCATTCTTTCAGGAGGGCCAAAGAGCGTCTATGAAGCCGACGCTCCGTCCTACGACTCGAAACTATTTGAACTCGGAATTCCAATTCTTGGCATCTGCTACGGACAACAGCTCATTGCGCGCCACCTTGGGGGATACGTCGGACGAGGGGAGATGAGTGAGTACGGATTTACGAAATTCAAAATAAAAATTGAAAAATCAAAATTATTTCACGATGTTGCAGATGCTATTAATGTGTGGATGTCGCATGGAGATATGGTAACAAAATTACCGGAAGGATTTACAGTAACTGGCGCGACAAAAAATTGTCCGATTGCGGCGATTGCGGATACTCAAAGAAATATATACGGACTCCAGTTTCACCCGGAAGTTCACCACACAAAAGATGACGACAAAATACTCCAGAATTTTGCATTCAAAATCTGCAAAGCAAAAGGGGATTGGAAAATACGCGACATAATTGGCGATATTCTTAGAGAAATCAAAATAGATGTCCGAACAAAAAAAGTGTTCATGCTTGTTTCAGGCGGCGTGGATTCTACTGTGGCGTTTGCCCTTCTGCAAAAAGCTCTTGGTGGAAAACAGGTGATAGGAGTGCATATTGACAGCGGCCTTATGCGTAAAGATGAGTCGCAAAAAATTCTCTCTGACCTTAAAAATGCCGGACTTATAAATGTCAACCGAGTTGATGCAGAAGATAGATTTTTAAAACAGCTTAAAAATATCAGTGACCCGGAGGAAAAAAGGGTGATGATAGGTGAGACCTACCTGGACGCGGCGGAAGCATGGCTCTCTGAAAATCAAGACGGCATACTTCAAAGCGAGAATTGGCTTCTCGGCCAAGGAACGATCTATCCGGATACGATTGAATCAGGAAGCACGCTAAAGGCTGACAAAATTAAAACGCACCATAACCGAGTTCAAAGAATTCTGACAATGATTGAGCGCGGAAAAATTATTGAACCCCTCAAAAATCTCTATAAAGATGAAGTGCGGGAAATCGGCGCAA
>CAYYGX010000015.1:12734-17676 GCA_964471805.1 uncultured Gammaproteobacteria bacterium
GCTTGGTCTCTCAAAAAAACTTCTCTTTCGCCATCCATTTCCAGGACCAGGCCTTGCGGTGATGATTCTGTGTTCGCAGACGCGCCTGCATATTCCAAAGATAAGGCTCCCAAAAGATACAGCAATACTCCCGATTCAAAGCACAGGAGTTCAGGGAGATAACCGTACTTACGCCTACCCGCTTGCGGTCTCGAAAACTTGGAATTTTGAACGTATATCTAGATTTGCAAGAGAATTCATAAATCATCATAAAAAAATTAATCGCGTAGTGCAGGTAGTGTGGACAAAAAGATTTCAAGAGCAAACACGTCCTAACTTCAGCCACACGCCGGGGCTATTTGTAACCAAAAATCGGCTGGAATTACTGCGGAAAATTCACGAGCGCGTTACGAGAATCATCAAAGATAAAGGACTGTACAATAAAATTTGGGAATTTCCAGTCATCCTTCTCCCGATCGGCGTTACAAAAAATGGGCAGTCGATTGTGCTACGCCCGATCTCATCAAAAGAGGCAATGACCGTAAACGCCTATTCGTTGCCTCGCTCGACAGTGCAACGCATAGTTTACGCGATCATGCAATTTGATGAAATAGAGGCGATTTTTTATGACGTAACAGACAAGCCGCCGGCGACAATTCAATGGGAATAACTTATATTCATTACGTTGACTGTATTTGGGAAGTAGTATACCCTACAATAATTACTACCTATATGCCCACACAAAAAAAACAATCCACAGACCAGCTTTCGAAGCGGATGCCGCCTCCGACCTCGGGGTTTGATTTTAAGGAAAACCCGACATGGAGGATTTTCCGTATCATGAGTGAATTTGTTGATGGATTTCAATTCATCAGCGAACTCAAAAAAGAGGTTACATTTTTCGGTTCTGCGCGTCTTTCCGAGGGCAATAAATACTACGCTCTCTCCCGCGAACTCGCGCGTCGCCTTTCGGAGGATGGATTCACGATTATCACCGGAGGAGGCCCGGGCATTATGGAAGCCGGTAACCGCGGCGCTCGCGAGGGAAAAATGGGCGAATCAATCGGCTTAAATATACAACTTCCAAAAGAACAGAGAGAAAATCCGTATCTTTCGCGAGGCATGGGTTTCCACTATTTTTTTACTCGTAAAGTCATGCTCTCTGCGTCAGCTCAATCTTACGTGTTTTTCCCGGGAGGATTTGGCACACTGGACGAATTTTTTGAAATAATCACGCTTATCCAAACAAAAAAAATTTCCAGCGCTGTGCCGGTTATTGCCATAGGCGCGGAATTTTGGCAACCGCTTGACGACTGGATACACAAATTTATGTGCGAATGGGGGATGACTTCAAAAAAAGATCCTAAAATTTATAGAATTACCGATTCAGTTGATGAGGCAT
Source organism: uncultured Gammaproteobacteria bacterium (assembly GCA_964471805.1). Taxonomy (GTDB): domain Bacteria; phylum Patescibacteriota; class Patescibacteriia; order UBA9629; family UBA9629; genus UBA9645. The sequence continues at coordinate 14,116 of CAYYGX010000015.1, forward strand.
TAAAAATCGTTTCGCAATCAGAAGAGCGACACTTTTTTTGAACCAATGTCTATTACCAAGATCTATCCGTACAAAATTCAAAAAATTACACAAGAAACTCATAATACTATCATTTGGGAAGTTGTTCCAGAAAATGGAGAAGTCCCGCATTATGAACCAGGGCAGTTTGCAATGATTCATCTCTACAATCCTGACGGAACTGTCTCGCAAAAAAAAGCGTACTCTATGTCGTCTTCGCCGAAGGAAAAAAAATTTCTTGAATTCGGCATCAAAATTCACGGCGATTTCACGCAAAAAATGGCGGCTCTTCAAAAAAACGATTTAGTCGGAGTGCAGGCTCCGTTTGGAAATTTCATTTATAAGCCAAAAATTCATAACAATCTCGTAATTTTCGCTGGCGGAATAGGAATTACGCCTTTTGTCTCAATGATGAAGTTTGCTACAGATGACGCGCAGAAAAATAGGATTCTAATGTTTTACTGCAATCAAACAGAACAGGATATAGCTTACAAAAAAACGCTTGATGATCTTTGCCAAAAAAATTTTAACATAAAAATTGTCTATTCGGTTGATCGCTCGCTTTCCAAAGAGACAGCGTATGAGACAGGATTTATAAGCGCGGAGCGCGTCATCAAATATGTTTCTGATTTTACAGAAAAATACTTTTTTCTTTGCGGACCTATTCCATTTATGAAATCGATCAAAGAAATTTTACGCATAAAAAACGCGCCGGATGAACGAATCAAACAGGAAGTTTTTTAGAAAAACATATCCATAATGGAGGACAAACGCTATTGGTTAAAGAATCGTTTACTCATCAACCTAGGCTTTGTGCCTAAGTTGTTTGGTTATAAGGATCGTCACCTATATCTCCTGACAAACGGAAAACTAAAAGAATATACAAGCGGCGTGGAATACTATTTCGGAATTACCCTCAAAGGAACGGAGACTAGTCCGGAGCAGTTCCCGCGAGTTCTCACTGAAAACGGCCTCATCCGCGCCATCCACGCTCCGTTTAGCAAAGACCCGTACCCATATCCGTTTTTGCGCAGAATAAAAAAGATAGGAATAAAAACGCTCTATCGGTATATCCGATATCGCATTCTCGCGCGCGCAGACGGAAACGCATGGCACCGCCTCCCGAAAGCGATTGAGATCGCGTCCTCAATCTGCGCGGAAAAAATCACGATCCACGCGATTGATATAATCCTCGCTCCGCATTCTAGGCGTCTTTTCCGCGAATTGAACACTTTGGGGAAAAAACGCCGCCTAATGATCTCTCTTGAAAACGTCCAGCGATATCCCACTGATCAAAAATTCGATAAGAACGAATGGCGAATAGCGCATCATCCTATAGAACTCATTGAATATCTGAAAAAAAATCATTTAGACGCGATGAAACTCACAATAGATACGGCTCACCTTGCGGCGTCCGGTTACGACGTTTATGAGATGTGGGGGAAAATCAAGCAATTTACAGGTCACGACATAAATAGCGCAATTTCACATTTTCATTTAGTTGACTATGACGCGAAGAATGATTTTGACGCGGCAGGGCTAGGAGATGGAGTGATCGGGCTTGAAACCTTTCACGCGCTCATTAACGACTTATATCATCTAAACTACAATGGCACTATAAGCATTGAGGTCGCGCCTTTGTATTTTCAAAAGAAAATAAAGCTCATCTCTAATGCGTTGAAACGGGTGTTCATGCCGTCTGAAGTTGATTTGCTGGAAGAGGAGCAGTATTTGTTTGGGATGATTCAAGAACTTTTGAAGTAAAAATGAACAAAACTTTAAACGCGCGCAAAAAAGTTATTGTCGCGCTTTCTGGAGGAGTAGACTCATCAGTTGCGGCGTATCTTCTCCAAAAACAAGGGTTTCACGTTGAAGGAGTCTATATTCACGTGTGGTCGGCAAAAGATTACTTAAGCGACTGCCCGTGGCAGGCGGATATTGAAATTGCGGCAGAAACGGCAGAGGTTATAGGAATACCGTTTCGCTCTATTCACTTAGAAGATGAATACAAAAGCCTGGTGGTGGAATATATGGTAGAAGGATACCGCGCCGGCGTGACGCCAAATCCAGACGTAATGTGCAATCAGGAAATTAAATTCGGCGTGTTTTTGAAATGGGCTATGCAAGAAGGAGCGGAGTATGTGGCGACAGGGCACTACGCGAGAAATGCATTACGAATTACGAATTACGAATTACGAAAAGGTCTTGATAAAAATAAAGATCAATCCTATTTTCTCTACACGCTCACACAAGATAAATTAGCAAAAATTTTATTTCCAATAGGAGAATATACAAAACCAACAGTGCGGAAAATTGCAAAAAAAGCATTGCTTCCAAACTGGAATCGCAAGGACTCGCAGGGCATTTGCTTTATCGGCAAAGTGGAATTGCCAAAATTTTTACAGAATTATATAAAACCGAAAAAAGGCGATATTATTACAACTGACGGCGAAAAAATAGGAGAGCATAATGGAATATTTTACTACACTATAGGTCAGAGACACGGTTTGCATTTAGGATCCAGAACCGGTTCTGAAGTCTATTACATCAGAGAAAAAAGGCTCAAGGATAATGTAATTGTCGTTGCAAAAGGAGAAAACAACTCTCTCTTGTATTCAAAGAAAATTACCGCGATAAACGTAAACTGGATTTCAGGCGAGGAGCCAGAGTTTCCTCTTGCGGCTCTCGCAAAAATTCGCTATCGTCAGAGTGACGAGCTATGTGAGATAGAAAAAATTGACAATAAGCGTTACCGCGTCATTTTTGCAAAATCGCAGTTTGCAGTCGCGCCCGGACAGTCAATTGTGTTTTATAATGGAGAAGTATGTTTGGGGGGAGGAATAATGGAAAATTAAAATTTTATGTCTCTAAACATTAGAATTCAAGAACAATTAAAGACATCTCTTAAAAATAAAGATGTAACGCTCGTTGCCGTGTTGCGCATGCTCATCTCTGCAATCAAAAACGAAGAAATAGCGCAAGTGAAACGAGAAGAGGGTTTAAGCGATGAGGAAATTATCGCGGTTATTGCGCGGCAGATAAAACAGCGCAAGGACTCTATAGAACAATTTACAAAAGGCGGGCGAACTGACCTTGCTGAAAAGGAACAAAAAGAATTAAACATCTTGCAGGCATTTATGCCGGAGCAAATGAGCGATGAAGAAATTAGCTCAATCGCGCGCGAAATAATCGCTGGCGGAATATCCGGCTTTGGCGCTGTAATGAGCGCAGTGATGCAACAGGTAAAAGGAAGAGCGGACGGTGGAGTAGTAAAAAAAATCGTGGAAAAAATTTTGACATCCCCTGATTGATATTGACTTAGATAAGAGACGTATTATAATAACTCTGCAAAAAATATGAATGATCAAGATTTCAAACAAATCAAAAAAATAATGCATGAAACTATAGATGAAATAGTCATGCCGCTTATGGATACGATAATGAATACTGTCGCGGAAATTAAAACTGATGTTGCAGGGTTAAAGAGCGATGTTGCAGGGTTAAAGAGCGATGTTGCAGGGTTAAAGAGCGATGTTGCAGGGT
>CAYYGX010000015.1:17776-20880 GCA_964471805.1 uncultured Gammaproteobacteria bacterium
TAAAGAGCGATGTTGGAGTTCTCCAAACTCGTTATCCTGACAAGGCTTATCTTGACGACAGGATAAACGATTTGCGCGGCATTATCGTACAAGGAAGGAAGCAAGATGGCGCTCGTTTAGATAAACTAATCGCTATTCAGCAGAAAAAGAAATACCTCACGGACGCGGACGTTCAAGAATTAGAAAAATTGCGGACGTTTGCTCCGTTGCCAATCTAGCGCAATTTTAGAGTACAAACTTTTTCTCATTGATCTCTTCTGGTAAAAAATCTTGTGGAAGAGATGGGTTGTCATGAGTATAAACATACTCCTTGCCATAGCCTAAATTTTTCATAAATAAAGTCGGCGCGTTGCGCAGATGAAGCGGTACAGGTAAAGTGCCGCTTTTTTGTACCTCTTTGCGCGCGGCTCCAATTGCGCGTTTGGCAAGGTTTGACTTAGGCGCTTTTGCTAAATAAATCGCTGTTTGTGAAAGAATAAGCTCTGACTCTGGCCAGCCAATTTTTCGCACCGCGTCAAAGCACGCGTTTGCAACCACTAAAGCTGTTGGCAAGGCGTTTCCGATATCTTCGGAAGCAAAAATTAACATGCGCCTCGCGATAAATTCTGAATCCTCTCCGCCTTCTATCATACGGGCAAGATAATAAACAGCGGCGTTTGCATCGCTTCCGCGAATTGATTTTATAAACGCGGAAATGACGTTATAATGTTCTTCGCCTGTTTTATCGTAAAGTAAATTTGTTTTATTAAAAATCTGTTTGATAATCTCTTTTGTGATGTTTTCTCCTTTTGCTGAACGCGAGGAAAGCTCAAGCGCGTTTAACGCAACACGCGCATCTCCGCAGGAAAACTGGGCAATAAGTTCAAGCTCATCTATACCAATTGAGATTTTTTCTTTTTGTGAAGCGCGTTCTAAAATCTCTACAATAACCTCTTTTGATATTGCTCCAAAAATAAGAACCTTCACGCGCGAGAGAAGCGCCGAAACCACTTCAAACGACGGATTTTCGGTAGTTGCGCCGATAAAAGTTACAGTGCCATTTTCAATATAAGGAAGAAGCGCGTCCTGCTGTTTTTTGTTCCAGCGATGAATTTCATCTATAAAAAGCACGGTCTGTTTTTGGTAGATTTTATTTTCAACCGCGCGATTTATGGCGACGCGAAATTCTTTCAATCCAGAAACTGCCGCTTCAAGCGTTACAAAATCCGCTACGATTTCTGCGACAAGCAATCGCGCAATCGTCGTTTTTCCGCATCCTGGAGGTCCCCAAAAAATTAAAGAGGGTAGATACCCCTCTTTTAACGATTTTATGATTGCTGAAGATCTGCCAAGAAATTGTTCCTGTCCCAAAACCTCGCTTAATTTCTGCGGCCGCATACGATCGGCAAGGGGAGTTGGCATACGCGTGTTTATACTTTAAAAACTTTAACGCCTCGAATTTCAGAAATTCTGTCAAAACATAAATCCAAAACTGTGTTTATCGCGCCTGTGAAATATACTTTTTTTGCGCCAAAATGCCCGGCGTTGATATTTTCAAGCAAAACACCGATTGCCTGATCGCCAAACGACGAATTCATCATAATAACGCCGGTGCAATCAATGATTAACGCGCCGTCTTTTGGAATAGAGGTGAGTTCTCGCACAAGCGTCTCGTATGCCTCCTGTCCTTTCTCGCGCCCTGACAGTTGCGCGCCAAATTGCTCAAGTTTCAAAATTTTTCCCTTCGGTTTACCGCGACGTGGAACCTCAAACTCCTTTATTTCCAGTTCAACGGATGTTATAACGCCAGGCAATTCTCCATATTCGCTTTTTTTGAATGATACGGTGCCGCTGTGCACATTCACGCTGTGATCAAAACCATCGGAATACAGAACGAAATGCCCCTCTCCAGCGGCAATGATGCGCGCAATGTCCGGAAGCCCGTTTCCGCGACGATATGGCCAGCCTGATGTATTTTCGGATAATGCTTTTTCTACTGCAACTGACGGATGAACGCGCGCAATCTCTTCTTGAAGATTTGGATTCTTCTCTAACCGCGAGTTCTATTCGGCCGTTCTCAATCGCTAGAGCAAACGCGCCGCCTTTCAAAACTTTCCCCAGCGTCTGCGCGTGATCAAAAACATTGTTCATGAGTTCCCCGGCGATCCAGAGGATGTACCCGTAAAACGTTTCGGAGATCTTTTTTTCTGAAACGTACGACGCTAATTCTTTTGCCAAAACGGTTTGCTCCATACCACGATCCGGAATGTATCGCAGTAAAAAAAGACGCTCGCGCTTTTGCGCCTCGTCTAAAGACACAAGCGCGCCTTTCTCATTAATTTCCAGTAGAATTGATTTTAGAAAATTCAATAATCGCATACGCGTTTGCTATCATATCAAAAAAGCCACGCTGGGTAAAGCGCCGCGAGGCTTTCTTGGAATTTTTTTGGAAACTTGCTATAGTGCTTTATTGTATCGGTATATTTAGTTTTCCCGGTGCGAAAAAAATTATGACTACCGCCTCAATCCGCCTGAAGTATCTCAATTTCTATAAAACTCGCGGACACACAATTATTCCATCCGCATCGCTCGTGCCGGAAAACGATCCGACAACTCTTTTCACCGGAAGCGGAATGCAACCAATGATTCCGTATCTTCTTGGGGCAAAACATCCGGAAGGAACGCGCATTGTTGACTCGCAAAAATGCATCCGGGCGCAGGACATTGAGGAAGTTGGGGACAACCGCCACACTACATTTTTTGAGATGCTTGGCAACTGGTCGCTCGGCGATTATTTCAAACAAGAGCAACTCCCGTGGATTTTTGAATTTTTGACTGAAAAAATTGGGCTTGATCCGCGCCGGCTCTACGTTACATGTTTTCGCGGAAATAACGCGATCAAAATACCAAAAGACGAGGAATCCGCGAGTATCTGGCAGGAAGTATTTTCAAACGCAAATATAAAAACAGAGATTGTTGACTATCCGGAAACAAACGGCATGGGAAATGGGCGCGTCTTTTATTATGACGAAACCAAGAACTGGTGGTCGCGCTCCGGCGCGCCCGCGAATATGCCGTCCGGCGAACCCGGGGGCCCTGACAGCGAAATTTTCTGGGACTTCGGC
>CAYYGX010000016.1:0-20774 GCA_964471805.1 uncultured Gammaproteobacteria bacterium
GTATTATAGCAGAAAATTAGGGTTTTGAGATGACCTCATAGATATAAGTTGGCCTGCCAGGAAGTTTTGTGTCCCAATGTTGGAGAAAAAATGAGTATTTCCATCACTTCCAATTGCTTCAAAATATACATCTTGAATGCGATTGCGTCCTTGCGCCGTGCGCTCTTCTAAAGTCAACACATCTTCTTTAGTGATTGTTCCGCCAGATATTGCTTTCTCTCTTAAGTTCGCATACAGATCGCTTATTTCTTCGTATACCTCGCGTATAATCGGAATCATATGGGTTATTCTTTGATTAACCTCATTGCATAGTTCTTTGAATGCGTCTGCATTTTCTTTATAGTTTTCCATAAATGAATTATCTGTATACTCTTGTCGCTTACATACAACAGTCAGCTTGTGCGGAAGGGTAGCACCTGATTGACAGAATGAAAATACTGTTGTACACTCGCGACAACATCTATACGAATACCTATGCTCGCTCAAATTTTTACCGCGCTCAACATGAGCGAAGATGAGACAAAAACCTATAGCGCTCTTCTGGAGATGGGCGGGGGCACGGCAAGCGCTCTTGCTCAAAAAGTAGGCAAACCTCGTCCATCTTTGTATGGATTTTTGTCCCGCCTGCATGAGAAAGGATTGGTTACGCAAACCGTGAAAAGCGGCGTGAAATTGTTTATCGCGGAGCCGCCAGCGAAGATCATGCTCCTTTTTCAAGAGCGGATTGATTCGCTTCGTGAACAGCAAAAACGGTATGAGCGTTTGTTGCCGGATCTTACCCATACGCCGTCAACAGCGTTTCTCAACCCAAAATTTCATCTGTACGAGGGCGAGGGCGGGTTGAAGCATGTCTTAAAAGATATGCTACTCTATCGTGATATTGAGACGTACGCGTTTTGGCCAATAAAGGCGATGATTGATGTGCTGTCGCCGGAGTTTTTTCGCTATCACAATACAGAGCGCATCAAAAACAATATCCGGACTCGCGCGATCTGGCCGAAGCATCAGGTCGTTGACATCCGTTCGCATCCGTATCTTGGCGTTGGGGAGGAGTTCAAGCGCGAAATTCGCATCGCTCCGGAAGAGATCAATTTTTCCATGGGATATTGGATTTATACCAATAAGGTTGCGTTCATCGCATCGCGCAACGAGAGTTTCGGATTTATTATTGAAAGCCGGGAATTGGTTGAGATGTTGCGCGCGCAGTTTGAGGTGGTTTGGCGGTTATCGGAACTGGTTATTGTTCCGGTGAGTTAAACAAGGGATTTTTAAAAAAAATTATGAACTTCCCTCTCAAAACTTCCGAGGCACTGCTTATTACGTCTCGGCCAAACATTTTGTATTTTTCAGGCATTGATATTGCAGGAGGCGTGTTTTTGCTTATAACGCGCGAGAAAAAAATTGTATTTGGAGATGCGCGGTTTATCAAAGAGGCGGCTCGTATCGCAAAAGGGTGCGAGACGGTTGCTGTTTCAAAAGAGAGTGATGCGTGGTGGCGCGCGACCCTTCAAAAACATCGCATCAAAACCGTATATTTTGAACAGCACGACATAACATACGCCGCTCTCAAGAGATGGCGGCGATTATCGCGAGGCACCGCTCGCATAACGCCATCCAAGATATATCTACGAGAATTACGAAGCGTAAAGCGCGACGACGAGCTTGCAAAAATCAAAAAAGCGATTTTTTTCACTGAAATAATTATGGAAGAATTAGTAGAACGCATCAAAGAATCGCTCAAAAGCCGCAAAGCCAAACGACTAAGCGAATGCGACTGCGCGATTTTTATGCGCTCTTGCGCGCTTTATTACGGATGCGAGGAACTATCTTTTGATCCGATTATCGCGTTTGGAAAAAATAGCGGCATTCCGCATCATCGGCCGAGCCGCGCGCAATTTTTGAAAAAAGGCGACATAGTTTTAATTGATATAGGAGTGAAATATCGCGGATATTGCGCGGATATAACGCGGACATTTTTTACCGCTCCGCCGACAGTGTGGCAAACGGAAGTTTATAACCGCGCGCTTGCGGCGCAAACAGAGGCGATCGCGCTCATAAAAAATGGCGTTAGCGCAAGCGAGATGTATGAGGCGGCTATGCAAAAACTTGGGAGTTTTGCTCCTCGCTTCACTCACGGCTTAGGGCACGGCCTGGGATTGGAAATCCATGAACACCCGAATCTGAAACCAAAAAGCCCTGACATATTGCAGTCAGGGCAGGTGATAACTGTTGAACCCGGATTGTATTTTAACTGGGGCGGGGTGCGGATTGAGGACGTGATTTTGGTTAAAGACGATGGCGCGAAGCGGTTGACTACGCTGTCAAACGATATAGAGCATGCAGTTCTTTAGATCAATTATCGCATTGCTACTACAATTGACCTTTGAATTACGAAACATTCTGAAATTGTCATTGCGAGGAGCAGTAGCGACGAAGCAATCTTGAATGTGGCTTAACTTGTGCGCGAGATTGCTTCGTCAGTCGTTGCTACTCCTTCCTCGCAAGGACAAAAAAATGCGTCAAGAATTTGTAATTATTGACAATGCTTTTGCAACAAGAACCAGATAAATAGGTATGGTTAAAACTGTAAACCACTCTTTGGTCAAACTATTTACTTGTACCATCGTTTAGCACCTTAATTAAGGAGTGTCGTTGTTTGCAATTTTTGCAGATATAAGGATTGGTTAATGCTAATATATACAAGCATGGAACAACCCCAACAAATAATCCAAAAATAGCTACTAAATGTCTATAATCGCATTTATAGGGAACTCCTTGGGTTCCGCATGCCGTACACTCAATATGATTAATATTTTTTGGTTTTGAATCTTGGGTAGATTCAAGGTGTTCTTTCTTGTTTAATTTTGCCATATATTTTTATTTTACCGATTCGTACAATACTCGGCCAAAGTCCTCACCCCAAACCCCGTCGCGCCTTTGCCGATGTAAGCGTTAAGTGGTTTTTCAACCCAGGCGGGTCCTGCGATGTCCAAGTGCGCCCATGGAATTTTGCCGACAAAATGCTCCAAAAAAATCGCGCCCATAATCGCTCCGCCGCCTTTCAAAATTGAGATGTTGCGAAGATCAGCGACATCGCTCTTCATAGCTTCTTTATAAGACTCCTCCAAAGGAAGCGGCCAAATTTTTTCGCCGGTAACGCGTCCGGAGGCGATAATTGCGTTTGCCAGTTCTTCATTATTGCCGATTAAGCCGGCAATGGCGTCCCCAAGCGCAACAATGCACGCGCCGGTTAAGGTCGCAAGGTCAATGATAGAGTCTGATTTATTTTGGAGCGCGTACGTAAACGCGTCTCCTAAAATAATCCGCCCTTCTGCATCGGTATTCAACACTTCAACTGTTGTTCCGTTTCGCATAGCGATGATGTCGCCAGGCCGGATTGAAGAGGCGGAAACCATATTTTCGCAAGTTGCGATAATGCCGTGAATTTCGCGATTGACCCGCAATTTTGGCAAGATTGAAAAAAGCCCAAGAACCGCGGCGGCGCCCGCCATATCAGTTTTCATTGAGCCGGTTTAATGGAAAGCCCGCCGGAATCAAAAGTAACGCCTTTGCCGACAATCGCCAATTTTCGCCCGTCTTTCTTTTTTTTTGGATTGTAAACCAGATGAATAAGATACGGTTCGTGGATTGATCCTTGCGACACTGCGAGAATTCCGCCAAATCCTTTAGCTTTGAGCTCCTTTTTATCAAGCACTGTTAGCGCAATCTCCTGGCATTGCGCCGAAAGCGACTTTGCGCAAGAAACAAGATCCGATGGGCGCATTGCGTCAGCCGGCTCGTTCACCAAATCCCGCGCAAGCGTTACGCCTCCGCATATCATTTCCGCGCGCCTGACGCCGGCGATCAATTCCTTATTTTTTTCCATTATAATTACCTCTTTTATTGAGGTTTTCTTTTCGGACTCGGTTTGGTTTTTATATTTAACAAACTCGTATCTTCCAAGAATGATTCCCTCTGCGATTGCCGACCCGACTTTTCGGCTACCTAAAATTTTTGTAAGTTCTCTCGGAATTATAAGCGCAATTTTTTCTCCGTGATGCGTTGCAGAGGCTTCTGCGATCTGCGAGGCGGCTTCGCGAACGCGTTCGGCAAGAATATTTTGTTCAGTCTCCTTTTTGCCTAAACCTGCTAAAACGCACAAGAACGCTGGGATCTTACGATGCGTATGCATGAGAGAGACTGTTTTTTCTTTGCCTGTAAAATGCGATTGTTTTGCAAACGCGATTGCCTCTTTCGCAAGCGCGATTCCGAGCGCTCGCGATTCATCTTCTATAGAAGTTTTTCCCTCAAATAAAAAAATACCGAGCACGTCTGCTGTTATAGGGATTGATTTTTGTGGATAGAAACTAAATTTCATTTCGGATAAATTTGATTTCCCGCTTCGTCGTATACTAAAATGGCGTTCACCGGGCACGATTGCGCCGCTTCAAGAAGCGTTTTAGCGTCTACTCTCTGCCAGTTCGGGAGCACCTCCGCCTTGCCTTCAGCGTTCAGTTGAAACGCGTCCGGCGCGATTGTGGTGCAAGGCGCCGCTCCTATGCAGAGATTCGGATCAACGACTATTTTTGAAATTTTTAGAGAATCGGACATATGATGAGTAATCAAAATTTAAAACGGCAATGTGTAATTCACCGCCCGGAGCGCCTTTCGCTCCCATGTCGTAACATCAAGCGGCATCTCTTTAATTTCGGTTATCTCTTTATATTTCAATTTTTTATTTGCGAGAGCGTATTCGTACAAATCTTTGGTAACCAAGACATCCTGCCTGCAATAAGTTTCAAGCGAGGTAAAATCTCCGCTCTTATACCACTCAATCGCTTTGAGACCAGTTCCTGTTTTTTTCGTTCCAAGCGTTGCCTGCGCCACGTCGTCCAAGCGCACGCGAAACCCGGCTGTTTTGTAGAATTCTTCCAGCAAATCAAGATGCGGAAGGACGGAAAGATCGCCAGGATAGTACGCGCTCAACACTTTGTTGTCAAAATTTTTATGATTAAAACCGATAATAAGATCAGCGGATTCAAGGAGCGGAAAAAAACGATTTAGCTCATGCTCACGAAACGACTTATATGCGCAGTCGGCATAATCATAGGCAACAACTATTGATATTCCGAGTTTCTCGTGCCGACGGCCCGGAACCTCGTCAAACGCTTTCTGTGTTTCAACATCAAAAACAATTTTGTTTGCCATTACGAGCACTATAGAAAATTTTGTTCTGCGCGTCAATATGCGCTATACTTATATTTATGGCAATCCTTATCATTCCATCCGCAGAATACGAAAAAAGTTACCGCGAGGCGCTTGCAGAAACTCAAGGTGAAGAGCGAACAGTTGGGACACATCTAGATTTTAACGGCACGGAATCGTTTGAGAAATTTATTTTACGGCTTTGCGGATACAAAGATGGGCAAAATCTCCCGGACGGTTTTGTGCGAGAGAGCGTATTTTGGCTTGTTGATCAAGGAGAATTTATTGGCCGCGTTTCAATCCGACATGAGCTTACAGAACATTTGCGCAAAATCGGCGGGCATATCGGGTACAAAATTCGGCCGTCAAAACGGCGGCGCGGATACGGCACTCTTATCTTGTCTCTTGCGTTAAAGAAAGCTCGGACGCTTGGTTTGAAACAAGCGCTTATTACGTGCGACGAAACAAACATCGCGTCGCGAAAAATCATTGAGCATAACGGCGGAGTGTTAGAGGACAAAACTTCGCAGGCCATGCCTACTGTCAGGCAGGGAAACGGCAAGCCGGATAAGCTACGGTTTTGGATAGAGCTTTAAGCAGAAAATAATTTTGACGAAACCGCGCGGTTAGTATAATCTAGTAACCACTCTGGTGGTAGTAGCTCAATTGGTAGAGCATCGGGTTGTGGTCCCGACGGTTGTGGGTTCAAGTCCCATCTACCACCCCATGTAAGATTTATAGAAATAAACTTATGACGAACGAAATAACGCCGTCTGCCCCGCATAAAAATTTTGAAGGCATTAAAAAAATTGATGAAAATGGAATTGAGTATTGGGATGCTCGCGAGTTAATGCCTTTATTAGGCTATGTGCAGTGGCGTGCTTTTGAAGAAGTTATTGGCAGAGCCGCACGCGCTTGTATCAATAGCGGTCAGGATGTGGATAACCATTTTGCTCGATCAAGCAAAATGGTCGAAATTGGCTCAAATACAGTCAGGGAAGTTAAGAATTATAAACTTGACAGATACGCCTGCTATCTAATAGCCCAAAACGGAGACCCTAAAAAATATGAAATAGCTTTAGCTCAAACATATTTTGCCATCCAAACAAGAAAGCAAGAAATTTTTGAGCAGTTGCCAGATGCTTCAAAGAGATTATTCATTCGTAACGAAGTATCTGACCACAATAAGAAACTTTTTAAGACCGCAAAACAAGCTGGTGTAAGTAAATTCGGGTTATTTAATGACGCTGGTTATAGGGGTTTGTATGATATGCCGTTATCGGATATTGAGCAACGTAAAGGCATAAAAAAGGGAGAGTTGTTAGATAGGGCTGGTTCTACTGAATTAGCGGCTAATTTATTTCGTATCACTCAAACAGATGAAAAGCTGAAAAAGGAACAAATACAAGGTGATTATCCAGCCTCACAAGCACATTTTATGGTTGGTGGTAAGGTTCGGAAAACTATAAAGGAAATTGGCGGCACAATGCCCGAACAATTGCCGACAGAGAAGCATATCAAAGAAGTCAAGAAAGAATTAAAACACCTTGAGAAAAGAGAAAAGAAGAAACTCAAAGATGAATAGTGAATAGCGTGGTGGGGTAAGTTATGTGCATACACGCGCGCTTGACAAGAACAATCGCCATTTGCTATACTATAAGCACTAAACATGAAGGGCATCCTATATGGGTACCCTTTGTTTTTTTTGTTTTGATAAAGCGGGGGAACAAGTTTACTCCATTTTCAAGCAATGTTTGAGGTATTCAAAATCTCTAAATGCGCTTCCAGCAAATTGCCTAATCTCTTTCGCTGTCCTCTCGCCTCTTGCCAATAAGATGACTGCTTTCCTATTTCCTTTAAGGTATTTGAGGACTGGCAGGAAATCACCGTCGCCAGAGAGCACGAGTATTCGGTCAAAATTGTCCTTTTCTTTCATCAAATGAAACGCCATATCAACATCGCAGTTTGCCTTTCTTTTTGTCGCGCCGTCATCTTGCTCGTATAGTTTTACTGGTTTCAAAAACAATGTATAGCCAAATTCCTCAAGGCGGCGGTAAAATTTTACCCGTTGCAGATGCCGTCCTATAAGCAAAAGCTCTGCTTCGTTCAGCTTGCTTCCTGTATTTTGGATGAGATTGCGCAGGTGTTCCTCTAATTTCTTAAGCGGGACAGTTTCATTATCTTGATAATCGTATGTAAAGCCGTGTGTTTCAACGCCGCCAAAATAAAAAGCAGAACTCACTCCATATTTTTCCCGCAAGTAAAGTAAAAGTTTTTGATAGTCAATTTTCCACCCCAAACTTTTCTCGCCGCCGTAAAAGAGATTTGAGGCGTCTATGAAGGCAAGTGTTCTCATTTCACAAAGTGTATAACTTCTATTGAAAAAATCAATCAAAATAGTAAACTAAAAATATAGTGAGTGGCGCGGTGGGGTAAATTATATCCTTATCGCTTCTGGTCTAAAATCAGGGATGTAAATATACTCCACTTGTCTCTCAAAGATAGTTCTAACGTCCTTAACGATGCCACACCATGTAAGATTTTTCAATTCCCAACTTGGCGGAGAGGGCGGGATTCGAACCCGCGATACCTTGCGGTATACCCGCTTTCCAAGCGAGCGCACTAGGCCTCTATGCGACCTCTCCAACAACCTTTACCTCGCAGTCAAAGGTATCATTCATCTGCGCAAAAATCAACTATATGCCAAGCGATTGCATTTGACATAAATAACAAAATTGGATACAGTGATTTCTAGTTTATCTACGATGCCTCGTGTGATTAACTAGTGTAAGAGGGGCGTTAATCGTACGAAAGCGTCTGTTATAAAAGGTATGAAGAAATCAACGATATTTATTCTGATCGCGCTTATTGCCGGGCTTTTGATCGGCTACGGCATGGCGCGACAGAAATCTTCTGCTCCGGAAGGTGAGAAAGATGGGTATGCAGAGGATGAGAAAGGAGAATCTGCTGACGACAAAGGGCCGATTAAAATTGGTTTTATAGGGCCTCAAACCGGCGACATTGCGTCTCTTGGCGAGATCGCAAAAATAACGGCGGAATTGGCTGTAAAAGAGATTAACGACGCTGGCGGCGTAAAGGGGCGAAACATTGAACTCATCGCAGAAGATTCACAATGCACTCCGACAGGAGGTACGAATGCGGTAAATAAACTTGTAAACATTGATAAAGTTAAGGCAATTGTCGGAGGGTTGTGCTCTGCTGAAACCGCGCCGGCCGCGCCTATTGCGCAAAAGGCAGGCGTTCCGATGGTTATTTACTGCGCTTCAGCTCCCGGAATCACCAAAGTTGGCAATTATATTTTCCGGGTGTATCCGTCCGACACGTTCCAGTCCGTATTTGCCGCAGAGTACGCGTATAATACTCTTCAAAAGAAGAACGTTGCCATTCTTTATGTGAAAAATGATTGGGGTCAAGGCCTGCACGACGGCTTTACAGTCCGTTTTAAGGAACTCGGCGGAACAATTGTATATGATGAAAGTTTTGCCCAGGACTCGCGCGATCTTCGCACCCAGATTACAAAAGCAAAAGAGGCAAATCCCGATTTACTGGTTTTCTATTCTTATCCTGACGCGGCAGTTCCTGGGTTAAAACAGGCTAAAGAGTTGGAACTTGCGGTGCCAATTTTAGGAGGAGACGCGTTTGACGATCCAAAAGTTCCAACGGAAGGAGCTGAATCTGCAGAAGGCTTGATGTACAGCGTAACAAAACTTCCTATTCCGGAAGATTTCAAAGCGAAATTTTTTGCGGCAACCGGAAAAGAGATCAAAATTTGCGGACCGCACGCGTATGACGCCGTGAAACTGCTTGCTAAAGTGATGGAGTCAGCCGGAAGCGGCAAAGCCGCAATTCGCGATGAACTTGCGAAAGTAAAGGATTATCCGGGAGTCTCCGGCGTCATCACTTTTAACGCAGACGGCGACATCACGAATAATGAGTACGAGGTGAAAGTTATTAAAGGAGGTAAGGTGGAAACAGTTCAATAAGCATTGTTGATACAAATGGGATATAAAAAAAGCCCGGGCTTAAACGCTCGGGTTTTTTTGTTTGAGTTTTTATGAGGTGATGTTATTATGTAACCTTGAATTACGAAATGCATTTTTTCTGTCATTGCGAGGAGCAGAGCGACGAAGCAATCTCTTGTCTTAACCATAGATTGAGATTGCTTCGCTCCATTCGGTCGCTCGCAATGACAATTTTTGGCATTTCGTAATTCAAGGTATGTGAACAATGTCTATCCTCCCTCAACTCATCGTGAACAGCATCATCGCCGGCGCAACGTATACTCTCATCACGCTCGGGTTTAATCTTTCGTACGGAACGACAAAATTTTTGAACGCGGCACACGGTTCGCTTGCCGCGGTTGCCGGTTTCATCGTGTTTTTTTTGGGTCGTTCTTTTGGGCTCGGAATTATTCCTTCCTCTGCGCTCGGAATTATCGGCGCAAGTATTCTGGGATTTTTCACAGAACTGCTGGTATTTCGCGCTCTTCGCGCGCGCCGCGCCTCTACGGCTGTTCTTTTTTTAGCCTCTCTTGGCGTGTTTACAATGATTCAGGCGGCGCTCGCGATTTTGTTTACCTCCCAATTTCAGCAACTGGGGAATCTCGGCTCGCCGCGCTATGAATTTTTTGGCGCAGTTATCACAAAGCCACAAGTGATTATTATTTTAGCCGGCATCTTCGTTTTCGCTGCGCTTCTTGCGCTTTTGAACAAAACAATGTTTGGAAAAGCAATCAAAGCGATCGCCGACGACGAGGAAGTTGCGCGTATTATGGGGATTCAAACAGATAAAGTGATCGGGCGAGTGTTTGCAATTTCCTCCGGCATTGCCGGACTTGCCGGAATTTTAATCGGCATTGACATCGGCATTCAGTCGACAATGGGCTTGTGGGTATTTTTGGAAGGCGCGGTTTCCGCGATTGTCGGAGGCATAGGCAATATCTATGGCGGTGTTCTCGGCTCATTTATTTTGGGCTTCGCGGAAAATTTCGGCATCTGGAAAATTTCAGGCGCATGGAAGCCGGCAATTTCGTTTGGAATTTTGATCGCGTTTTTGGTTTTTAGGCCAAAGGGAATTATGAGGAACTAGAGTATAAGAATAGACCAGGTCTGGTCTTGCAAGACGAGACCTGGTCTATTCTTGCTTGGTTACATATGGATTACATCGTTCACCTCCTCATCTTTATCTCTATATACGCCATTTTAGCCATGAGTTTGAATCTCATCGTCGGTTACGCCGGCCTTTTGTCTGTAACGCACGCGGCGTTTTACGGCGTTGGCGCGTACACTACGGCCCTTCTCACAAAATTCATGGGATTCAATTTTTTCATCGCCCTTGCCGTTGGCGTTGTGAACGCTCTTTTTGCCTCACTTCTTATAGGGCTTGTGATCAGCAAACTTTCCGGCGATTATTACGCGCTCGGCTCTCTCGGATTTAATATAATCGTGTTTACGATTTTTCTAAACTGGCAAACGCTCACGCGCGGGCCGCTTGGCATTCCAGGAATTCCCCGCCCGGAATTTTTCGGTTTCACGTTTTCCGGAAACGTCTCTTATCTTATTCTCGCAAGCGCATGCGCCGCGCTCGTTTTCGCGGCGTGCCGTTTTATCATCGGTTCGTCGTTCGGGCGCGCGTTAAAGGCAATTCGCGAAGACGAGGAGGCGCTCAAGGTTTTCGGCTACCACACCAGTGTATACAAACTTGTGATTTTTGCGATCGCGGCCGGATTTGCCTCTCTCGCCGGCGCGCTGTACGCTTCGTATATTACCTTTATTGATCCCACGACATTTTACATTCCCGAATCGGTTCTGCTTTTATCTATGATTATTTTGGGCGGGCTTTCAAATTTGAAAGGATCAGTGATTGGCGTTGCCGTATTAATTCTTCTTCCGGAGGCGCTACGATTTGTAGGGTTTCCTGACGCAGTTGCCGCCCAGTTGCGGCTTTTTGTTTATGGACTCTTGATTGTGCTTCTGATGCTCTATCGTCCGCAGGGAATATGGGGAGAGTATAAGTTGTAATGTCAAATTACTAATTTTTAATTTCTAATAAAATGTCAAATGTCTAATGTCAAATTTCAAATAACATTGCATATCAACAATGACCATCTTAGAAACAAAAAATCTCACAAAACACTTTGACGGCGTTGCGGCGATTGATCGGCTTTCGTTTTCGGTTGCGAAGGGGACAATCACGGGCATCATCGGCCCAAACGGAAGCGGCAAGACAACGCTTACAAATATCCTTTCCGGCATGATTCCGAAAGACGGGGGTGCGATTGTTATTGACGTAGTATCTGTGGAACGCATACAGCCCTACGACGCGAGGAACTACGGCATCACCCGCACATTCCAAAATGCGCGAGTTTTTGAACAGATGACTGTGCTTGATAACTTGCTTGTTGTTGTAACCGAGCGAAACGTATGGGGCGCTCTTTTTGAACGGCATAGGAAATATCATTTGTCGCAGGTTGAATCAGCGCTTGAACGCATCGGACTTTCAGAAAAGCAAATGGCGCTTGCGCGTACGCTTTCATACGGACAACGAAAGTTATTGGAAATTGGCCGCGCTCTTTTAACGGATGCGCGCGTGTATCTTTTTGACGAGCCGTTTGCCGGACTTTTTCCTGAAATGTCAAAACGGATCGTTCTAATCATTCATCAGTTGAAAGCAGAAGGAAAGACTGTGATTTTAATTGAGCACAACATGGAGCTTGTCAGGGAACTTTGCGACAGCGTGATTGTGATGGACAGCGGACGCATGCTTGCTGAAGGAGCGCCGGAGACAGTTCTGAAAAAACGCGAGGTGATGGAGGCGTATCTTGGAGAGTAATTTTTATATGCGAGAGACGTTATTACAATTGAAAAATCTTTCTGTCCATTACGGAGGCGTCATTGCGCTTAATAATGTTTCGCTTTTTCTTAACGAAGGCGAATTCGTCGCGTTTATGGGGCCAAACGGCGCAGGAAAATCAACGGTTTTGCGAGTTATTTTTGGGCTTGCGCCGATTGAAAAGGGAGAAGTGCGCTGGCATGGGAGCGTTATTTTGCCGAACACTCACGAGATGGTTGAGCGAGGAGTTTCATTTGTGCCGCAAGGGCGGCGGGTGTTTACGCATTTAACGGTATTGGAAAATTTGGAAATGGGCGGTTTTGTCATTCGCGACAAGCGGATTCTCAAAGAACGCGTCAGCGAAGCATTAGATTTATTTCCGATGTTAAAATCAAAATTGAAAGCAAAATCCGGGACTCTTTCCGGCGGAGGGCAACAGATGGTCGCGCTTGCCCGCGGGCTGATTACAGATCCAAAAGTTTTGCTTTTGGACGAGCCGTCGCTCGGACTCGCGCCGAAACTTGTGAGAGAGGTGTTTGAAAAAATCTATGAAATCCACAAGCAACGCGGAGTCGCGATTATTATTGTTGAACACAATATAAAGTCCTTGCTCCATATAGTTTCCCGAGCTTATGTGTTTGATAAAGGAAGCGTCATCAGAGAAGGGAAAGCAAAGAGTATTGTTGATAGCGGCATTTTAGAGCGCGTTTTTTTGGGAAAGAGCGGTTGACCGCGGCATTGAATAAAGCGCGAAGATTTGATAGTGTGAACTTAGGCGCTACGGAGAGGTGCCTGAGCGGTTGAAAGGGACGGTCTTGCCAACCAGAGGTTGGTCACCCTTTGGGTGAAAAACAGAAAATGAGATGGAGGCGTGGCAGAGTGGACGATCGCACCGGTCTTGAAAACCGGAGTACCCGCAAAGGTACCGGAGGTTCGAATCCTCCCGCCTCCGCCATCATGTGCTCTGCGAGCTCAATGTTCAAAATATGGAAAATTGCGAAAGCCCTGTGTGTTTCTATAGAGGAATTGATTAAATAAACTATGCATACAGCGCAAATAAACAAAGTAATAAAATATTATGATTCTACGGTAATAGACTATAAATTTCTTTGGACTGGTTCAAAAGATTTGGCAATGCACTTTGGCTATTACAACGATCGAATAAAAAGTCACAAAAATTCATTGTTGAAAATGAACGAGATATTAGCTAAGCTCGCCAATGTTTCAAAAAACGACAGAGTAATGGATGCGGGCTGTGGGTATGGTGGAAGTGTGATATGGCTTGCAAAAAAAATAGGATGCGAAGTGGTTGGAATCACCGTCGTTCCTTATCAAGTGAGAGAAGCTGAAAAATTTGCAGAGAAAAATAAACTTTCAGATAAAGTAAGTTTTAGGAAAGAAGACTATGCTCATACATCTTTCCTAAACAATTCATTTACAGTCGTTTGGGGGCTAGAAAGTATTGTTCACGCAGAAAGCAAAAAAAATTTTATCAACGAAGCTCATCGTCTTCTCAAATCTGGAGGACGAATTCTCATATCCGAATATATGCTCCGAGAAACTCCGGCACTTTCTGATAAAGAGAAACAAATCATTAGACCTTGGCTTAAAGGTTGGGCCATCCCAAGATTGTTAACACCGGACGAGTACAAATCACATTTGGACAGCGTAGGTTTCAAGAATATAAAAGTTCACGATCTTACGGATAATGTCCGAAAATCATTGCGTAGACTTGAAAGACTTTCAAATTTTGGGCTTCCTTTTGCTACTTTGCTAAGCAAATTAAAGATTATAAATAGAGAACACTTCGGTAATGTAGAGGCCTCTGTAGCTCAAAGCAAAGCGCTTAAAATGGAGTTGTGGAGATATATGGTGATAACAGCAGAAAAACTGTAGAGCATTTGCCGCTCACAAAAAAACTTGTTGCCGGTAAACAAAAAATTTATGTCCGATCCATATCACATAGGATTCACATACAACATTAAGCATCAACGTAAAAATACAACGCAATCGCAGATGATGCACGAGGCGGAATTTGATACGCCTGAAACGATTCAGGCCATTATCTCCTCGCTCTCATCGCTTGGATACGTTGTGCACCCGATTGAGGCAAACGAATTCGCGTATGAAAAACTGCGCGCGTTAAAGAAAAAAGTTCATCTTGTTTTTAATTTTGCGGAAGGTCTGCGCGGCCGCGACAGAGAGTCCCAGATTCCATCAATGCTTGAGATGATCGGGATGCCATATACCGGCGGCACGCCGCTTTCGTATGCGCTTGGCTTAAACAAAGCAAAATGCAAAGAGATTCTCGCCTATCACAATATTCCGACTCCGCGCTGGCAGGTAATGAAAAATGGACATGACGCGGTATCGCGAAATTTGCGGTTTCCGCTTATTATAAAACCTCTTGCAGAAGGATCCAGTAAAGGAATTCACTCGGACTCGCTCGTGTATAACTCATCCGACGTTCACAAAAGAGTGCAAAGAATTCGCGCAACAGTGGAAGGCAAGGCGATTGTGGAGGAATTTTTAGAGGGCCGGGAATTTACGGTCGGGATTATAGGAACTCCTTTTCGCATTCTGCCGATTATAGAAGTAACGTTTGGAGAACTTCCGGATGATATGCCAAAGTTTGACCACTATGAAGCAAAATGGATTTATGATTCTCCGGATTGCGATATAGATCCGCTCGTGTGCCCGGCCCGGGTCTCCGCCGAGCTTGGGAAAAAAATCGCGTCAATAGTTTTAGAGTCAGCCCGCATTTTAGGAATCAAGGATTGGGCGAGATTCGACATTCGCTTGGACAAAAAAGGAGTTCCAAATATCCTTGAGGTCAACTGCCCGCCCGGAATTCTTCCGGACCCAAAAGACAATTCTCGTTTTCCTCGTGCCGCGCGCGAAGCGGGCATGTCTTTTGCAGAGATGCTGGATACTGTTATCAAATCCTGCGCCAGCCGGTATGGGGTGAGGATGAGGTGAAAAGGCGTTAAAGATTTTCGCATGAGAAGCATTTGTGCTATACTAAAAAATTATGGATAAACGCAAAATAATTCTCATAGTCGGCGGTGGTTTTGGAGGAGTGCGGTGCGCTCTTGATTTTGCGAAAGCGAGTCCGGCTGGCAATCCGCGCATTGTTCTTTTAAGCGATAAGCCGCATTTTGAACACGTTCCTTCGCTATATAAAGTTGCAACCGGATGTTCTCCGCTTGAAGTGTGCATTCCATTGCGAGAGATTTTTGCGCGGAGCAAAATAGAGGTCTGCACTGAAACCGTTGACGAAGCGCGTCTTTCAGAGAAAATTCTCATCGGTAAAAGCGGACTGCGTTATGCATACGATTTTCTTGTGCTCGCAGTAGGAAGTCAGACTACATTTTTTGGCATACATGGCCTTGATAAAAACGCGTTCACTTTAAAAACTCTGACTGACGCGCTCCGGCTGAACTGGCATCTTACTGAACTTTTTGAACAAGTGCGCAGATCTCAAAAGACGGATCAAACAGTTCCGGCGGCTCAAATTGTCGTTATCGGCGGCGGATATTCCGGTGTTGAGCTTGCAGGCGAGATTGCGGCATACGCGCGGAAATATATGGAGCGGCGCAGAGGCGACTCTTCGCTTATTACAGTGAATCTTATTGAAGCTTCTCCGCGCATTCTTGAAACCGTGCCAAAGCGGGTTAGAGATCGTATCGCGCGCAGGCTCAATCGGCTCGGCGTGAATATAAGCGCGAATCGTTCAATCAGTAAAGATGATATTGAATCAGATGATTTTTTTCGCGGCGCGATCGCGCCAAAAACGCTTATCTGGACTGCGGGGATTTCGCCAAACGCGTTATATAAAAAAATTGAAGGACTGTCGTTTGATAAACACGGATGCGTGATCGTTGATCGTTTTTTGCAGGCGCGAGGACACAAAAATGTGTTTGTGATAGGGGACGGCGCGGGAACCCGCTGGAAAGGCATGGCGCAAACCGCGCTCCATGACGGGCGATACGTCGCCCGCGCGATTCTGGATCGGCTTTTTCTGCGGCGTTTGTCAGAGTATCGGCCGCATAAACCGATTTCAGTTATACCTGTAGGATATGGCTGGGCCGCGGCTATTTTTTCATGGATGACGTTCTACGGATTTTTGGGCTGGTGTGTAAGAGAGGCCGCGGATTTACGTTTCTTTCTCTCAATTTTATCTCCTCTTCGCGCGCTTCGCGTATGGAGGAGCGGTTTGCAAAAGGTCGAGAGTAATAACATAAATAATATGTGATAGCGATATGGATACAATAAAAAAAGCTATATGGGTTTTACGCATCGCAGTTGCCGGAGAATTTATCGGGCATGGAGTTTTTGCGCTCCAAGTTAAAGAAGGATGGATCAAGTATTTTACAGCGCTTGGATTTTCTTCAGAATTCGCGAAATCGGCGCTACCAATAATCGGAGTTGTAGATATCGTATTTGCGTTTCTGATTCTTATTAAACCCATCCGTATAGTGCTTTTATGGATGGCCTTATGGGGATTGTGGACCGCAATCCTTCGCCCAATCGGCGGAGACCCGATTTGGGATTTTGTTGAGCGATCAGCAAACTGGGGCGCGCCTCTTGCGATTTTAATCTTGCGCGGTTTCCCAAAAACTTTGAAAGAGTGGTTTCAGTAATTAGCTATGTGTCTTGCTATACCCGGGAAAATTATTTCTATTAAGAATAACATCGCACAGGTGCAGTATCATAAAGAAACGCGCGCTACAAAAATTGTTACTGGCAACTACACGGTTGGCGATTATGTGATTGCGCAAGCGCAAATGGTAATTGAAAAGGTTCCTAAAGCGCAGGCGATGGCGTGGAATAAATTTTTAAAAACAGAATCGCTATGAAAGACGACGCGCCCGCCCGCATACTGTTTCTTAAATATGCTTTTCCGTGCGCCGGTGTTACGCTTGCCCGCGGCAAGATTACTCAAAAAGAATATGACGCATTAGAGAAGGCGGCGCGAACTTCACGCCCGGTAAAGTGGAAAATGCTTGAGCGAATTTTTGCGCCCGCATGGAGGCGCATACGCGAAGTCGCGCGCGAATTGAACGCGGATCCGCGCGAAGCGAATACTATCCGCCGTTACTATCTTGAATTTCATAACAAGTACATTAAAAACAATGACGGCTCGTATGCAGACGCGCCAGAAGCGCTTAAAAAGTTATGCCGCGTGGAAAAAGCGCGGATTGTGGGAAAAGGCGATGATTATTATATTATCAAAATCGGCGCAAAAAAACGCCCAGTCTCATCTATGATTTGCCATAATGCCAGCGTTGGCGATACTGTTTCAGCGCATTATGGGTACGCGGTAGAAAAACTTAATCCAAATATTTTTTAATCGTTTGAAATATAATACGTTGCTTTTCCTTTTCCTACGGACTTCAGCATTTTTATCTTTTTGAGTTTTTGAACATGCAGTTGAGCGGTGCGTTTTGGGCATGATAGCGCATCCTCTACGTCTTTTGCGGTCATTCTTCCCATTTGGTCGAGAAAATCAATAATTTTGATCTGTTCGGGAGTGAGGTAAATTTGTGATTTTATTTTTTCGCCCACTTTGCGCGATGACAAGGCAAGAATATTATTTTTCACGCTGTCTATTTCTTTTCTAAATCCTTTTGTAAAATATTCTAGCCAAGAAGTAATATCTTGTTTCCGCTCATCATACGTTTTTCCTAAATTGATAGCGTTGTAGTATGATTGCCTGTCGGTATTGTAGTAGTCTTCAAGCGCGAATAGACGCCGAAAATCATATCCCCTTTGGTAGAGAAGCAGAGTGGCAAGCGCGCGAGCAGTGCGGCCATTGCCGTCGTTAAATGGATGAATAGCCGCGATTTCCATGTGAGCAATTGCCGCGACAATGACAGGGTTTACTTCCGCTTTTTCGCTTTGCTTTAACCATGCGACAAAATCCGCCATCAGTTTTGGAACTTGGCGCGCTTCAGGGCCGGTATATAGCGTTTCTTGCGGCATGTCTAAACTGCGTCTAACCACATAAATCGGGCCTGGTCGATACCGTCCGCAAAATTGCGATGGCAGTGTTTTTGCGGTAACGAGCTTGTGAATTTTCAAAATCGCCTGCTCCGTTAGCGACTTTTTTTCATCAACGATTTTTTCAATATATTTAAGCGCATTGAGGTAGTTTTGCACCTCATAAACATCTCTGTCTGGCGCGTCTATTTTTTTCTTTGCGTACAACGCCTCTACCTGTTGCATGTTCAACTGGTTGCCTTCTATTTCCGTAGAGTGGTGTGTCATACGGATAACGGCTTGACGGCGCAGGCGCAATTCTTGTTTGGGCAGAATTTTAGCGCGCGAAATTGCGCCTTTTGCTTCGGAAATGGCGACGAGATCGCGAATAATTTCGTTTGTCAGTTTGTATTGTGGATTAAACACAAGGAGATATTATATGCAAAGATTATGACATGAAAAAACGAATCGCGCAAGTTTCGCGCAAGTTTCGCGCAAAGAATTTGGCAAGATTATTAACCTACTACGCCTTTTTGCGCGATTCTATTTTGCTCCACTCGCTTTTGCATCTCTCGCATAATTTCAATAAAGAGATATACTGTATACGCAATGCCAAGTACAATGAGCACTATGCCGCCCATCTGCAAATGGGCAATTGGTTTCCCCTGAAAAATAGCCGCGAGCGCGGTGGTGATTGGAGAGCCAAGAAGTAAAATAGTTGAGGCAAGTGTCACTGGAACACGGGAGAGACCGTAGTACCAGCTAAACACATAGCCCGAAAGCAGTGTCCCAGTTATCACAATCCATAATAAAATTTCTTTAGAAAAATCCGCGGGCGTAAACATGTTGTGCGTCGCCGCAAGATAGACAAGTATAAATATCAGCCCGAATGTCATGCGCGACCAAATCACCATCAAAGGAGAAATGCCTTTATTAAGCAGATGCTTTGCGAGCAGGTTTTCTATTGCCCAAAGCATTGTTGCGCCGAGGATTAAAAAGTGATACACCGTAAGAGTATTAAGCTGTACGCGAAGCAGTAAAAAATTCCCAGCCAAAAGCACAAGCGCCGCAACAAAAAAGAATCGCCTGACTCGTTCCTTTAAAAATACGAACGCGCCGATGGCAATCCAGATAAACAGTGTTTTGTGAATAAACGATCCAGTTGCCGCATTCGCTTTTGCAAGCCCGTTAAAAAACAGGATGAACGCGAGCCCGCCGCCAATAAGCCCAATAAGCCCTAAATAAAGCCAATCGCGCCGAGAGATATTCTTAAAATTCTGCCGATGTTGAGGCAGAAGCAAAAGCAGTGATGCCGCTAATACTGGTACAAAATTTTTAAGCGCGGTGTATTGCGTTGGGTTCGCAAGTTGAACCGCGTAGGAATTTAAAAAAATAGAAAAACCGCTGATAATTGCGGTTCCAAAAATAAGGATAATATATTTTTTAGACATATATGAACAAAAAGGCAATTTACCTCGTGGGCAATTTATTGGTTGCCGCAGACGCAATGCCGTTTAAAATTAAACCATTTTTACAAAAAGCATTTCCAAATATTCATTTTATTCCTTTTGATCCAACTGAAGATTTTCCCAAAGAATCTGATCCTGTTTTTATAGATACTGTTATCAACATCTCTCACCCGCGCCTATTTACTTCCGTAGAAGCATTTCAAGCGCATAATAACCGCAATCTCACGGTGCACAGCTTTGATTTTTACACAGAACTCGCTCTGCATAAAAAAGCTGGATTATATAAAACCTACACAATTATCGGCGTTCCGCCAGTCGGAGATATACAGGAGATTGCGGAAAACGTCGCGAGGCTTGTTGCATCTTTAGTTTAATTTATCAGATTCATTCTTTCTTGCCAGCCGGATTATGGTTTTCTCATGAGAAACAAATACTTAAACCCTCTCAAATAGAAATTAAACTGCCGCGCTCGGCTGTGCCAGATTTGGGTGTTTGACGTTTGGTTGCGGCGGGCGGAGGTGTATCGGATCAACAGAAATCCAATCTTGCAATATCCTCCTGTGTCAAACCGTATTCCATGAGCATTTTTTCATTTCTCAAAAACGCTCCGCGTTCCTGATGATCATTTTCTGGGTGATAATCAATAATTGAATCTGCATAGCTGGATAATAATGTTTCCCAATCCTCTTTGCTTATTTTTTTAACTTGAATTGGCAGTTCCCATTCTTTGATAAATTCCAATAATCTTTCCACCGCCTCTTCATTATCTAAAGAAAAAATGCTGACGTTTGGATTTAATCCTGCGGATTGTAAAATTTTTTCATTTTAACCGTATTTGCATTTATGTAGTTTGTGATAAGAACATCAGCAATATTTAATAACTGGAATGATAAGCCCACTTTATGAGCGGCATTCATTTTTTCAGAGTGAATAAATTTTAGTTCATGCTGTAATTTAATTGTTGTCATTTTTTATTTAATTTTTAGTTGATGAACTTTCTCAACTTGCCATCTCAAAAATTTTTGCGACCAGCTGAGGTCTAGCATAAAATGCCCGAGTATCTGAATTTTTTGAACCCTTAGTTCTCGCTTGTATCCATTTTCCATCTGTTCCAGTCAAGCTGTCAAATCCTTGTGTAACGAGTTTATTGCGAATGAAATCATAATCAGCTTTAATCTCCATGATAAGATCGTCGGTTTCTGAAAAATCCAAGCTCCCCACTGCAAGCAACTCAGCTTTTTGGGCATTTTTACCATGCCATGCGAC
>CAYYGX010000017.1:0-3952 GCA_964471805.1 uncultured Gammaproteobacteria bacterium
ATTAAATGTCTCAACCGAAACGATTATGGTAAGATTTTTAGATGTCTAAATGCGGGCGCGGCTATTGACAAGAAGAAGAAGTGCTAATTTGATGGCACATCTTTCTCAAAATTTCTTATGAAAGGAGGTGAGAAAGATGAGATTAGAGCTCTTGGCAAATTGTGAAAAGCCACTCTGTCTAGTTTTATATTTATTAGAACTTACAACAGAACAGAGGAACTTTTGTCGCGCCCAGTGCCCACTCAAGTTTAACGGAGAGTTAGAAAATGAGGAAGGCTGGGCCTTGGAGTTTCAAATGTATGAACAATCCGAGGAAATAAGCTTTGCTGAAAAGGAAGTAAAGCTAGAAAGGTTTGCTTCCTTTTTAAAAGAGATATTACTGTTGTAGTATCTCTTAAAGCCATGGGTTAGTAGTTAAGATCATCTTACTACGCAAACCCATGGCTTTTTTCTTTAATGACGTTATCGTCTACAAATAAGTAATAAATTTTTCAAGAGCAGTATCAATCTGTTTCAAGATAGCGTGAAGCGTGCCGCTCGGTATATCTTTTCCGCTATGCGCGGCAACGGTAAATTTTATCATCTTGCGGAATAGGTTCGTTATCAATCTGGAGCCCTTGCACGTGGCACGTAATGGCCTCGCGTAAATTTGCCTTTGTTTCTTCAATAGAGTCGCCAAACGTGTGGCAACCTGGGAGAGACGGCACAAAGCCGTGGTAAGTGTTGTTTTCATCGGGTGCTATAATGACCCGAAAGGTGTATACATTCATACAGATTAGTATAAGGAAATAGCTATTAACTGTCAATTATGTTTGTGGACTGGAGCAATGCGAAAACGTTCAACAATAAGCGTCCTCACAATCGGAAAAATGTGGAACCATTTGATTTTTTTGCCCGATGATTTTTCGCGCGCTGTGTAGGAAATTGGAAGTTCTGTAATTGAAACTCCGCGTTTTCGAAGTTTTGCCGTTACCTCGGCGCAGAATTCAAAACCGGACGAGTTGAGCGATAAATTTTTTAAAAGATCGGTTTTCACAAGTTTGTAGCATGTATTTTGATCAGTGATTCGCGCGCCGTAGAGGAGATTCGCGAGTATAGTGATTCCCCGATTTGCCAACCAGTTCATAATCCTCATATTTTTTGGGAATGGTTTTGCGAGGAAACGGCTTCCATACACGGCATCTATCCCCTGTTCGCGAGCTTTATTAAGAAGCCGCAGAATATCAGACGGATCGTATTCTAAATCAGCGTCCTGAATAATCGTATATTCGCCTTTGGCTCGCGCGAGCCCTGCTTGGATCGCCTTTGATTTTCCCGCATTTATCGCGAGCGGAATAAATGTGAGAGAAATCTCGGAATATCTTTTTTGACACGCGACCACTTTCGCTTTCGTTTCGTCAGTTGATCCGTCGTCAACAACGATTATTTCTGCGTTTTTAAGAGGCAATGCCGCGATTTTGTCAATGATAACGGCGATCGTCTTTTCTTCGTTAAAAGCCGGAATGATTATAGACAGTTTTTTATCTGACTCTCTCATAAAGCGTTTTTCCGCTTATTGCTATGCCTATAAAAATAATAACAAGGTAAAGTATTTTATATTCCGCGGAGACCCACATATAGGGAATTTGTTTTGACAAGTACCACATATCAGGCGTGTAAAAAATTTCTTTTGGCGCAACACTGCCTCCGATTAGCGTAACATCGCGCCCGTTTACAAAAAGCGCGCGCATCCAGCTTTCAATTTTATAAGTAAATACCGGTAGCGTGAAGCCCGCGAGGTGATACAGATAGGCTTTAAGAAAAAACCAATGCACGTTGACTTGAGATAGAGACGGCATATATTGCATTAACGGAAGCGCATCCAGTTTGATCTCGCGGAGGTAAAATAGGTATTTGCCTGTACGATAGAGACTCCCTAGAATTTGAATAAAGATACTGGCTAGTATAATTCCGACGCTCGCGATTTTTATCCACAGTCGCGTTTTTGAAATTTCGCGCCATACATATCCTGCGGGAATAAGCGCGAGCGGAATAATCATCAAAAGTTTTCGCGGACCCCAGATTTCGTCAGTCCAAAATCGGAACGGAGCTTGAAAGAGAATAAAAATGAAGATTCCGGCGATTGCGGCAGAACACAACGCGCGTTCTTTTTTCCAAAAGGTTAAAACCCCGGGAATAGCGAGAACAAGCGCCGGATTGAAAAGGAAGATACTTTTGCCGGCGGAAAATAGAAATCCGTACAATCCGACAACAATTGAATCGTATTGAAACTCCCATGAGAGATTATACTTGCCTCTCAAAAAGTTTCCAAAGATCGCGTAGTTCCACAAGAACTGCGCGCCAATGCCGGCGCAAAGAGTTAAGACGCATAAAGTTATCGCCTTTTTATCTTTTATAATCCTGCGAGAAATAACAAGATACAGCGCAATCGGGAACGCAAAAAGAATGCTGTACGATTTTATGAGCGTTGCGCCTGAAAGAGCAGTACCGCAAAGGATAAGAAATTTCGCGTTGCCTTTTTTATGATAATAAACAAGAAAACAATATGAAATGAGGAGAAGTAGCGTTACTTCATGCTCCATTCCGATAAACGCGTACGGAAAAATCATGGTTCCTGTAAGAAGAAGAACGCTTTGAAGGATTGCAATGCGGCGATTTTCAAAAAGCAGATCGTTCAATAAGTAGAATACTAGAGGAATAAGCGCGCTATAGAACACGAGAGAGAGCGGCCCCATAAAATCCCGTATAGTTTCAAATCCCAAACGGTTTGCGGCTTCATATAGAAGCGCGAATGGTATTGAAAGAAAAACGCCAATAGCGCCGATTCTCGCATCAATATTTCCTCCGAAAAGAAACGCGCGCGCGGCAAAAAAGGTTTCCTTTTCGTATCCTTCAAATCTTCCGCGGAAAAAGAGCATTAGGAAAAAGAATGAGAACGCGAATAAAGAAATAACTGTAGAACGAGTTTTAGAAGTCGTTATCATTTTGTTCCGCAAAAATTATCCGCTTATTTATTGAATAATTCCAAATAAGCGCCGCGCCGGTTGCGATTATTTTACCAAAGACGTACCAGATGCCGATTATGCGAGCCATCAAAAAAAGAACCGCGTTGTTGATTGCAACTCCGATAAGCGCGCAAGCTACAAAGAGAACAAACTGATGGAAAACATTTGGATAAGTATTTTGAAAGGTAATGCGGCGGTTTAAGTAAAAACTATTAAAAGCGGCAACTGAAAATGAAAGCGTATTTGCCGTCAACAGCGGAAATCCTATAATTTCAACGCTCATTATGAGTATTGAAAAATCAATTCCAGCGCTTACGCTCCCGATCAGGCAGTAGCTCAAAAACGTTGAATAGCGTTTTAGAAGTCGTGTAAGTGCATGAATCATCAGCGAATATCTTGGACGGTAAATTTTATTTTGCCGGCAGGTATGAGAACTTCAATTATATCGCCTTTTTTCGCTCCGAGAAATGCGGCGCCGATCGGAGAGTGGGCAGAAATTTTTCCATGTTTCGGATCCGCTTCGCTCATACCTACAATTTCGTATTCTATAATTTCTCCTTCATTTGAGCGTACCGTAAGTCGCGATCCGATTGAGATTCGCGTCTTTGAACCGGTCGGCTGAACCACAGTTGCGCTTTTGAGAAGCGACTCAATTTCCAGGATACGCGATTCAATTAGCCCTTGTTCTTCTTTTGCGGCGTGATATTCAGCGTTTTCAGAGAGATCGCCAAGTTCTTTTGCGTCTTTAATTTTTTGCGCAACGAGCACGCGCCTATCTTTCAACCTAGCAAGCTCTTCTTCAAGTTTTTGCTTCCCTGTTGGCGTAATAAATTTATTGTTGTCCATGAGAGTTGAGAATTAAGAATTTAAGAAGTAAGGACTAAGAACCTATTTTTAAGCGATTCTAACTTCTAACTTCTAATTTCTTTCTTCCCGTAAAGTACCAA
>CAYYGX010000017.1:3962-15306 GCA_964471805.1 uncultured Gammaproteobacteria bacterium
GCCTCTGATCCTCCGCTTTCTTCCATTAGAACTGTAATCACAATTTCCGGATTATTAAATGGAGCAAACCCCGTAAACCATCCATGCGGTTTTTTATCTTTTGAAAATTCCGCAGTGCCTGTTTTGCCGGCCGGCTCTATCCCAGGAATTTCAAGCGAGCGAGCGCTTCCATACCGCACTGCATCGCGCAATCCTTCGCGAATAACGTCAACATTGTGAGCGGAAATAAAATTTTTGTCAATAATGACGCTCTCTTTTTTCACTATATGAGGCCGATATAATACGCCGCCGTTTGCAAAAAAGCTTGTATAAAGCGCGATCTGCAATGGAGTTGCAAGAATATCTCCCTGCCCGATACTCGCATGATATGTATCTCCAAGATACCAACGTTCGTTTTTGACGGCAAATTTCCACTCTTTTGTCGGAAGGAATCCTCTCCCCTCCCCTGTGAGATCAACTCCTATTTTTGCTCCAAGATTAAATTTTTTTGCGTATGAGACTATGCGATCTATGCCTAATCCTTCGCGATTTGGAACTCCGCCTCCGATTGTGTAAAAGTATGTATTCACTGACCATGCGATCGCTCGCCTGATGTCAGTTATTCCATGTCCCCCTGGAAGCCAGTCCGGAAAGAACCACTCGCCAACTCTGATGCCCCCTGTTGAAAGCACGCTGAAGCGTTCATCTGTTACTCCTTCTTCAAGCGCCGCGGACCCGACAATAATCTTAAAGGTTGAGCCTGGCGGATACTCGCCGGCGATTGCGCGATTAAACAACGGGCTATTTTCATCAGAAATTATCTGTTGAAATTTTTTTTGGCTGAAGTTAGTTGTGAATAAATTATTATCAAACGCCGGCAGTGAAATTAACGCGAGGATCTCCCCGTTTCTAGGATCCATCGCAATCAGGGCCGCGCGTTTCACGCCGCGTTTTTGCATCTCATCCTCTATGCGAGCAGTCAACATTTCTTGGAGGCTAAGATCAATTGAGAGCCATATGTCTTCGCCCTTTTGCGGATCCGTTTCTGAAATAATCCGATCTTCTTTACCAAACGCGTTTACCTGCACTTCGCGCGTTCCTTTTACGCCTCGCAGTTCTTTTTCATACCATGCCTCTACTCCGCTTGTGCCCCGCGCGTCTGAAAAAGAGTAAAACGAATCGCGCGTTATGTCTTCTTCTTTTACCGCGCTTGTGTATCCTATTGCGTGAGCTAAGAGATTTTTATAGGGATATTCACGGTTAAAGGATTCTTGTAAAAAAACTCCTGGCCATTCGGCGATGACCGGGACGAGTTTTATGCCCTCTTCATAAGAGAGATTTTTTTTTAAGATGACTGGCACATACGAATATGAAGCAAGGCGTTTTGCGCCTTCTATAAGATCGTCAGTTTTTCCAAAGAGTTCTTCCAGTTTTGCGATAATTATTTCAATCGGAAAATTGTTTGCGTAAATGTCAAAAGGCGTTGCAAGGAGTGTGAACTCCGGCGCATTCACCACAAGCGGAGTGCCGTCGTTCGCGTAAATGATGCCGCGCGGAGGAATTTTTTCCTTTACACGGATGCGATTTTGTTCCGCAAGTTCTCTGTAAGTCTCGCCGTGAATGATCTCTAAAAAACTTAATGTTGCCAATAAGAGAAGAAGAACGCACCATATTCCGGCGCGCATAATGCGGATACGCATATTATCATACGGTTTATGCAGAGTATCAAGCGAGGAGAGCGACGGAGAATATTCTGTCCCTTCATACGCTCTTTTATTAAAGTCTTTGATTTTCATAAAAAACGTTTATCAATTTCTTTATGAATTTTTTCTATAATAAAATACCCGGAAACCGCAAACGCGCTGTTTATTGTAATCCCAAACAGAATTTCAAAGACTGCTTCATAATTTATGGTCCAGTTCAAAAGCATCTGCGAGATCATTACAGTAGTAAAGAAGAGAACACCGCTTATTAGAATCGTTATTTTACTTTCGTCGGTGATAATCGCTCTGCGGACGAATGCGATAATAAGAACGGCAATGAGATAGATAATGGTTTGCAACCCCAGATATCGCAAAGCAGAATAATCTTCCAGTCCGCCCAAAATAAGAGAGGCGATGCATGCGTGTTCCAGAGAAGATTCAAGGAATATAAGCAGGATCGCAATCTGTATGATCTCAATCGCATTAAACGGCTGGATTAGCCCGGAGAAAAAAATATCAAGAAGAAGAAGCGCCGTGATAGCAAACAATATAATAATAGCGTCGCGGATGCGATTCATGAGCGTGTGATTACAGACGCGGTGATAAAATTTTCTATTGAGTACGGCGGGACGATTGCCGCGGCATTGAAAATTTCATTGTCGCTCTCCTCAAGCGCGGCTATAGAGCCGATGTAAAGAGACGATGGGATTCCTTCTTCCAAACCGTTTGTGTAAACGCGCATGCCTTCTGACAAAGGGATATTTTTAGGTATCAAGTCTAATTGTATTGATGTATTTTGGCTTCCGCTCGCAACGCCGGCAACAAAATTAGCGCCCTCGCCGACCGTTGCAAGAATCGCGCTTTTATTATCAGTAGTCAGCCGAACTCGCGCGACTTCAGCGCTTACCTCTATTACTTTTCCGATGATTATGCCGTTTAGAACAACAACCGCGTTTCCTTTTGCAATGCCATCATTCGCGCCTTTATCCAAAAGGATTGCCTGTTCTCCATCTTTATTTGCGATATGAATTATGCGCGACGTGAGAAGGGTGAATTGCGTTTCGGTTCCAAATTTTAAGATTGCCCGCAACTCTTCATTCTCCTGTTTTATTTTTTGCAGAGCAAGAATTTCTGATGTTAATTCCTGCACTTTTTTATCTAGTATGCGGACTCGCGTCAAAAGCGCGCGTTTTGAAGAAAGCGCAATGGAAAGTTCGGTATTTGCGGTTTGCGCTAAAATTATTGCTTGCGCCTGCATAGGATTTAAGATCGCGCGCGTTGCTTTATCAAACGGAGAGAGGAGCGCAAGATGATAGAGCGCCACAACAAGAGCAAATACAAAAAAAGAAATCGCGATTTTTTTAGTGAGAAACATATTACGAGATGGTTACAAGACTCCTTACTATTTGTCTTTTTCCATTAAAAATAGGTATTCGTGATGTTGGTTATCGCTATTTATCCATTCATTTGTCCAGCGCATACCGCCCATAACATTTACTTTGTAGTTAATTTCAACAGCTTTTAATAATTTGCCTGATTCATGCATTATGTCATTTAACTCTTGCTTTGTTGCTCTCCCCCCAGAACTATATGAAAGAAGAATATAGCGAGATTTAGTTTCTCGGATTAGCTTTTTTAAGGCTTCCATAGCAATAAAAGATCCATTTTCATTTTTCCTAAATTCTTCAAATACAGAACCAGCTACCAAATCCCTCGTGTCTGCCCTGCGATTAACCTTTCCAAACAATTCTGGCTTATCGTTATTGATAATTGTAGTCCAGATATGATAATAAGAAGCGTACCTCACTCTGCTTGGCGGCATTTTTTCATTGTTTGATCCATACGGAGGATCAAAATACGCAAAATCAAATTCATTTTTTGATATTGTGTCAAAAATATCCCCGCGAATTACTTTATGCTTTCTGCCGGTTTTAAATCTTTTTGGCAATTTTAGAAACAAATCATTATGCGATCTAGAAGACCATTTTGCTAAATAGGATACATAGTGACCTAGTGTGCTATCCACAGAATCAAGAGCATAAATCAGGCTTGTTAAAATAACGCATTTATCTTCCCATGCTAAATTTAGTTTATCTATTTCATCTCTGATTGCGTCTAGTTTTCTAGTATTTTTAGCTTGGAACGGTTTTTTGCCTTCATCTAATTCCGCCCCATAGTGTTTTGTGTACCAACCATCATATCCCTTTAAGTTGTTCAAATGATCCAAAATTTCTTGATAAAACTTGTCCTCTTTTTCTGATTTCAAATAACAAGCGCCAAAAACTTCAGACCAAGATGAAATATCGCTGGCTGTTGTGCTGTATCCAAGTTGGGCAAGCGCCTGTGAAACTCTCGTTGTTCCGCTAAATCCATCAAGCGCATTTTTTATTCCGTCAAGTTCGCCTAGAAGTCGGACAATGTACGGAAGTATTTTTAATTTTGATCCTGCGTACTTGATCCCCTCCGTCTTTGGAACGGCGAGTGTTTTAGTTCCAAAAATGTTGAGCTGTTGCGTTGTGATCATAGTTGTTTCAGTCGTTCAATGTCTTTTTGCAGAATCTCGTTTGCCAACTTGTGCCCTTGTTCCGAACTGTTGAGAGCCAAACTAAACAATTTTACGAGGGTGTGGTTGTGAGAATAATCTATCCACCCGTTTGTTAAAGAATCAAAATAATCTACCGCATTTTTTGTATGAGTCCATAGACCCCGTTGCAATGCATTGGCAGAAGCTCCGCCATATCTCACTTCACATATATAATTATTTTTTGCGTTAACAAACATGTAAATCGGATGTGATCGCCCTTTGCTATGAATAACCTTGCCTGATATGAAGTCGAATCTTTGTCCTTTTCCTACAAATACAATTCTCGTGGTATTGTTCATCGCTTTTTCATGATCAAAGATCATGATGTTGCACCGTTGGTTTGTTTCGTCATAAATCAACGGCATCACATTAATGGCTCCGAATTCAGATAATTCGGCTGATTTGAAAATCTCGGCTATTTGTTTAACGCCCTTAATCTCCACCCCGCGTTTTTCAAGAAATGGGAACATTTTTTGCTTACTGTCGGTGGAGAGCTGAAGCGGTCCATCGCCATATGCTTTTAAGCTGACTGGAAATTTTGTTTTACTGATTTCGTTTATTATCAGTATGTCTTCTTCGTGCTCTTTTGCCCGGAACAAGTCTTTGCCAACATGAATGCTCTTAAAGTCGTACATAAACTGGTTGATAAACTCAACCATGCCGATTTCTGCCAAATCGCCATGCGTTTTGTTGCCAATCAATCGCATCGTGAAAATATTTGATAGTGTATTAACCACCAAATGATGATTTTTGCTTGCCAGTAGTTTGAACCTATTTTTAAAATCTTCGTAATTGCTCATACTACAACCCGGCAGACGGCAGTTTTACCTGTTTCAAAAGGTGGATGTCTTCAAGCAAAAGCCCTGTACCGCGCACAACGGCCGTCAGCGGATCGTCAACAATATGCACAGGCACGCGCGTGCGCTGTGAGATGATCGTGTCTAGCCCTCGCAAAAGCGCGCCGCCTCCGGCAAGCATGATGCCGCGTTCATGGATGTCCGCGACAAGTTCCGGCGGCGTTGCTTCAATAGTGCTGACGATATTTTCAATCATTGTTGTTATGGTAGGAAGAAGCGCTTCGCGCACCTCTTCGTTTGTGATCGTAGTTTCAGTCGGAAGTCCGTCAAGAAGATTTCGCCCGCGAATTTTGTATCCGAGAATTTCTTTTGAAGGCAATACAGATCCGATTTTGATTTTTATTTCTTCGGCAGTTTTTTCGCCGATCAGAATGTTAAAATTTTCCCGCACATAGCGCAATATATTTTCATTTAATTCATTGCCGGCAAGACGAAGCGATTTTTTAGAAACGATTCCGCCAAGGGAAATCACCGCAATTTCTGTTGTTCCTCCGCCGATGTCAACAATCATGAAGCCGGACGGTTCGTTTATTGGAATGCGCGAGCCTATCGCGGCGGCAAGCGGCTCTTCAATAAGATAGACTTCGCGCGCGCCCGCGGAAAGAGTCGAGTCTTCAACCGCTTTTCGTTCAACTTCCGTTACGTCCATAGGAATGCCGATCACAACCCGCGGACGCGGCGTAAATCCGCGCGTTTCCTTGTGCGTCTTCTCTATGAAATATCGCAACATTTTTTCCGTAACTTCAAAATCAGAAATGACTCCGTCCTGAAGAGGCTTGATCGCGACAATATGAGATGGAGTTTTGCCAACCATCTTTTTTGCCTCTTCGCCGACCGCGAGAATTTCCTCGGTGCGCGTGTTCAGAGCGACAACAGAAGGTTCATTCAACACGATGCCCTTATCTTTCATAAATACAAGAGTATTTGCCGTTCCAAGGTCGATGCCCATATCTTTTGATAGGCGGCTGAAAAGTTTGGAGAACATAAAGAAAAATTCAAAAGTCAAATGTCAAAATTCAAAACTACTTGCGGGGAAACAACGGTTCAGCGACTGTGATTTTTTGGTTATCTATATCAAAACAGTTTTGAATTTGCTCTGATGTTGCGGGGAGGAATGGTTTGAGATGGCGCGCGAGCGCGAGCAGTGCTCCGGTTGCAACTGAAAGCGACGAAACGATTTTTTTTTGATCTGTTTTTTTCCACACCTCTGTCTCGGTGATATATCGGTTGATTGACTGCGCTGACACGACTGCTGGATACCACGTTTCGTCGTTTAATTCTGTTTGAAGAAGGGCATGGTCGGAAAATATGCGTTGCATCACTTCAAATAGTTCCAATTTTCTCATACGCTCTCCATAACCGTCATCGCCGTCATTGTGATAGGTATACATTGCTTCAAATCGTTCCTTCGTTCTCCTCCAAAAATTCTCTCGCGCCGTTGCGTCAATTTTTTTGGCGCATAACATTGAAAGGCGAGAAACTAAATTACCAAGGTTGTCGGCTAAATCCGCGTTGTATTTTTCATCAAATTTGCCCTCCCCAATATCTCCGTCAGAGCCGAATGGAAATTGCGAAAGTATCAGATAACGCGCGCCGTCTCTCCCGTAGCGATCGCAAAGATCGTTCGGATCAATGACGTTGCCAAGCGTTTTGCTCATTTTCTGCCCGTTTACAGTAAAAAATCCATGCGCGAATATCGTTTTCGGAATCTTTTCCGCGTCTCCATCGTAGTATGCAAGGAGCATTGCGGGCCAGTAAATGCAGTGGAATTTAATGATGTCTTTGCCGATGATCTGTAAATCCGGCGGCCAGAAACTTTGAGATTTGAACTTTGAACTTTGAACTTTGCTTATGGCTGTCCAGTAATTCAAGAGCGCTTCCACCCATACATACATCGTTTGAGTGTTGTCCCATGGAAGCGGTATCCCCCATCTTACGTTCGGGCGCGAGACAGAAAAATTTTCCATTCCTTGGCGAAAGAGCCCCAGCGCTTCTTCAGTTCGCCCCTCCGGAAGAACCCTCATCGCGCCTTGTTCTATGAACTTTTGAATTTTTTGAAGATACTCGTCAAGTTTAAAAAACCAATTTTTTTCAACGATCCGATCCGGTTTTCGCAAATGATCTTTACATAAGCCGTCCTCTCTCAACTGCTTTTCAGTGATA
Source organism: uncultured Gammaproteobacteria bacterium (assembly GCA_964471805.1). Lineage (GTDB taxonomy): Bacteria > Patescibacteriota > Patescibacteriia > UBA9629 > UBA9629 > UBA9645. The sequence continues at coordinate 11,249 of CAYYGX010000017.1, forward strand.
AAACTTTCACATCCGTTACAGTAGAGCCCTGTGTAGTCTCCTTCATAGAGCGCGCCTTTAATTTTTAATGCTCGCAAAAATTCTGCGGCGCCTTTTTCGTGATATTCATCGGTTGTGCGGATAAAGTGATTATGAGATATATTAAGTCTCTGCCATGTGCTTACAAAAAGCGTAGCTATTTCATCACAGAATAATTTTGGATTTTTTCCATCGCGCTCCGCGGCTTCGGCTATTTTTGCTCCGTGCTCGTCTGTGCCTGTCAAAAAAAATACGCTGTCTTCTCCGATTTTTTCCCGATAGTATCTAGCTATCGCGTCCGAGGCAAGAGTTGTGTAAGCGTGTCCGATGTGCGGAATGGCATTGACGTAATAAATTGGAGTTGTGAGGTAAAATTTTGACATTGAAGAACAAGTGAGGTGGTTGCAAATCTACGCTGTATCTATAAAAAAAGCAAGATGAGCCATCCTGCGATAATCCGATATATTCCGTATATCGCGAGCCCGAATCGCGACAGAGTTTTCATCAAAATTTTAATGGCAATCAATCCGACAAGAGCTGAACTTACAAATCCTATGGCAAGCGGCAGTATTTTAACTGATATATCCCCGCTCGCAAAAAGATCGCGAAGTTTAAATGCCCCTGCCGCCGCGATAAGCGGGATGCTTATGAGAAATGAAAATCGCGCGGCATTTTCCCGGGACAGTCTGGAAAAAATTCCGGCAGTGATCGTTACTCCGGAACGCGAAGCGCCAGGAATGAGAGAGAATATCTGCGCGCATCCTATAATTAGCGCGCGCATTGGACCTACACAAGAGTTTGTGTTACTTTGTTTATTTCGCTTTGCGAAGAAATCCGCGGCTATGAGCATTATCCCAAAGATAATCAAATTTGCGCCGACAATTTCAAGCGCGCGAAAACGAGTTTCAATAATGTCGTTTGCAACCGCGCCAACTATTCCAGCTGGAATAGTTCCTAAAATTATTGCAAGCGCGAGTCGGCGATCTTCGTTGTATGACGGATTTTTGCGCGCGAAAATTGCGATGAAAATGCGCCGTAGATCAGAGCGGAAATAAAAGAGCGTTGCAAAAAGAGTGCCCAAATGTAGAGCCGCGTCAAAGCCTAGTGTCTGAAGAGGCCAATGAAACAGTTTCGAAATAAGAATCAAATGTCCGGAACTTGAAATCGGTAAAAATTCCGTAAGCCCTTGCGTTATGCCGAGGGCGAAAGATTGAAGGATGGACATTTCGTTACTGTATCACGCCGCTATACTTGATACAAGCCGTTTTATACTTTATACATCTCCTCAATCACATTTTTATATCTTTCTTCAATCACATTTCGTTTTAGCTTTAACGTGGGCGTGAGTTCGTCGCGTTCCACTAAAAACGGCTCTTTAAGAAGCGCGATTTTTTTTATGTGCTCGTGTTCAGGGAAATCCGCGAGAATGCGATTAATTTCTTCCTGAACGCGTGTATGCGCAGTTTGTTCTTCTACAATCCCTTCGGCTTTTAACATTTCTCGTTCTGGCGCGATAAGCGCTGTTACCATTTTCTTTCCGTTTCCGACTACAATCGCCTGCGTTATAAACGGGCTCGCATTAAGCGCGGTTTCAATTTCTTCCGGCTGGACGTTTTTTCCGGTTGAGAGCACGATGATATTTTTTTTGCGCCCGGTGATGTGGAGAAATCCGTTAGCGTCAATTGAACCAAAGTCTCCGGTTTTGAAAAATCCGTCTAAAGTAAATGCCGTTTGAGTCGCTTCAGTTATTTTATAATACCCTTGCATGACAGAGGGCCCTTTCACAATAATTTCTCCGTCATCAGCAATTTTCACAATTAAATTATCAAGAGGGAGCCCGCACGAGCCAAACAGATGCGCATTTTCGCGATTGCATGAAATGACAGGCGAGGTTTCTGTAAGGCCGTATCCTTCAAGAATAGTGAGTCCGTATTTGTGAAAAAATGCGCCGATTGCCTTGTCTAGAGACGCTCCGCCGGAGACGCACAAACGAATTGCGCCGCCGAATCGTTTTTTGATTATGCGCGAAAGAAAAGCGCCGCCGCAAGGAAGATATTTTACAATGTGAAACATTTTGTTTGCAAGTATTTTCTCATGCGCTTTCTCAAAAATGCGAGGAACGCCAAGAAGAACGGTCGGACGGGCGCGCTTCAGATCATGCGGGATCGCCCGCGGATCGCGAGAGGATTCTCCATAAAAGATACATGCTCCGGAAGCAAGCGGCGCATAACAGCCAGCAGTGCGTTCAAAAACGTGCGAGAGCGGCAGTATTGAAAGTAGCCGATCATCCATACGCAATGGAATTACACGCTGTATCGCCTCCACATTGCTTACGATATTTTCATGCGTCAGAGCCGCGCCTTTTGGCATGCCGGTTGTGCCGGATGTGTAAATAATTGTTGCTATACTTGATGAATAAAGCAAATTCATCGGATTTATTTTACTATATTTACGCGTAAAATCTGTAAAGTGAAAATGTTTTTTCTGATTTAAGCCGAGAATTTTATTTTTTGCGCAGTAAATAATTGTGTGGAGCGGCAGACCATTGTGGATATGATTCAATTTTTCAAATAAATGATTGTCGGAGATTACAGCGATTTTGGCGCCGCAATCGTTTAGAATATGCCTTACATATTTTTCCTGAAACACAGAGTGGATCGGAACTGTAATCGCGCCGAGCATTTGAATAGCAAGATCGGCAATCACCCATTCGCTCCGATTCTCGCTAAAGATTGCCACCGTGTCTCCTCCGCGCGCTCCCAAACGAAAAAGACCCTCGGCAAACCGAATGGTCTTTTTGTAAAGTTTTTTGTATGTGATAAAGCGATATCCGTCCTCTTGTATTTGAGCTAATGCTTGAGCGTTTTCTTTGCGTTCAAGATTTTTGAAAACGAGATCCGGTATTGTCATGCTCCTTGTATAACCGATTCAATGAGACGGCAGGCGTATCCCCATTCATTATCATACCACGACAGAATTTTCACCAAGTCCCCGTCAACAACTTTTGTAAACGGCAGATCAATTATGCCGGAGTATGAGGTTTTTAAGATGTCGCTTGACACGATCGGATCTTCCGAGACTCCGATAATGCCTTTGTAACGCGGGGAGTTCGCGGCCTCTTTGAATGTGTTATTTACTTCTTCAACCGTAACCGATTTTGCAAGCACCATCGTGATGTCAGAAACAGAGCCCGCTGGAACCGGCACCCGAAGCGCGATGCCGTCAAATTTTCCTTTCAAATCAGTGATAACTTCTGTAGTTGAAATCGCGGCGCCTGTTGTCGTCGGGACGATATTGATTGCCGCGGCGCGCGCTCGCCTAAAATCGCGATGCGGGCCATCCACTAGATTTTGATCCGCGGTGTAACCGTGAACAGTTGTGAGAAGCGCCTTTTTTACTCCGAAACGTTTGTGCATTATATACATAGGCGCGGTGATGCTGTTTGTTGTGCAAGACGCGTTTGATTTTAATGGGTTAGAATCGCGCGCGATATCCGAAACGCCGAGAATGTGAGTAGAAACGCCCGCGCCCTTTGGAGGCGCAGATAGCAGAACCTTTTTTGCTCCGGCTTCAAGATGCAGGCGCATTTTCTCCTCGCTTGTGAAGATTCCGGTTGACTCAATAACAGTGTCAACTTTCAGAGTTCCCCACGGCAATTTCTGCGGCTCTTTTTCCGCGTACACAGGATACGATTTTTCTTCAACAATTAGATGCTTCTCGTCAAAATTTACGTCTTTTTCGTATTTTCCGTACACGCTGTCGTAACGCAGAAGATACGCGAGCGTTTTTGTATCAAAGAGATCGTTGATGGCTACTACATCAAGCTCGTCTTTGTGCTCCAGCGCTATTTTGAACGCGGCCCGGCCGATGCGGCCAAAGCCGTTGATGGCAATGCGTTTCATAGTACAAATTTTCAGTCACGAATTACGGTTTCGCACTTTTTATGAGGTCTTCTTCCTCTATTGCGACCGCATCGCTTGCTAAGTCAAGCTCTAGCAAGATTGTTGTAAGTTGTTTCGTTATCTGATGGATCGTATCTT
>CAYYGX010000017.1:15364-18889 GCA_964471805.1 uncultured Gammaproteobacteria bacterium
GGATAAATCATTCTTTGGAAATGATCTTTTGAAGTTAATTTTTTTTCAGGCGTTTTGATAGGTTCTCGTTTTAATAAATTTTCAGGACTTTCATTTTCCATATGTTAAAATTATGAATACTTCACGATATAACCGTCCCAAGAGAAGGATTTTTTAAGACGCGCGCGAGGGAGCCGGGAACCCACTTAAAAACAACAATCGGAAGCGCATTTTCTTTTGCGAGCGTGAAGGCGGTTTGGTCTAAAACGCGCAGATTTTTTGCGATTGCGTCAGTATAAGAAAGTGTCTTATATCGTTTTGCGCTTGGGTTTACATCTGGATCATCCGAATACACGCCGTCAACGTCAGTTGCCTTAAAGAGCGCGTCGGCTTTGATCTCTAGCGCGCGCACAACAGCGGCAGTGTCGTGAGTGAAAAATGCCTCGCCGGTTCCGCCTGTACAGATCACGATTTTCCCTTGAGAAAGCAGATATCTTGCCTTAAAAGGATCAAACTTTCGCGCAATTCCTGGAATTTCAAAGGAGCACATGATGCGGGTATCAACTCCGTTTCCGTTCAAAGTTTCCAAAAGCGCAATAGAGTTTGGAATCCCTGCCATGAATCCGATCTGATCGGCCGCGATTCGGTCAAATGCTGGAGGACGGTTTCTGCCTCTAAAAATATTTCCCGCGCCGTTTACAATAGAGATTTCCGTTTTTTCTTTATGAGCTTCAATAATTTCCCGCGCGATATTTTGTATCGCCGTAAAATCAAGTCCGAAGCCATTTTCGCCGCTAAAGAGATTGCCGGAGATTTTAAGAAGGATGCGGTTGTAGAGCATAATTATTGTTTGGAAATATCCATCCTTTTTCAAACTATACCACCATTCTTACAAACTCCCCTACTTCAATGTTTTCCCCCAATTTTTGTATTTTTTCCTGTATCACGGATTCCACTGATCGCGTATCGTCTTTTACAAAAGGCTGATTTAGCAAACACACTGTTTCGTATTCTTCCTCCATGACTTCATTTGGGACATCTTTGGAAGAGCGATACAATGGTTGCATAGCCGCGACCTGCATCGCCAAGTCTTTTGCTAGTTCCTTGAACTCATTGTTTCTCGCGACAAAGTCGGTTTCACAGCGAAGCGATACTAGAGCCGCTAGTTTTCCATTTGTATGAATATATACTCCAATCGCGCCTTCGCCTGTTTGTCTAGAACTTTTTTTTGTCGCAATGATAACGCCAATTTTGCGCAAAATTTCTTTTGCTTTGGCAATATCGCCATCTGCCTTTTCCAAAGATTCGCGGCAATCCACGACCCCTGCCCCGGTTTCATCGCGAAGTTTTTTAACGAGCTGTATATCAATCATGGTTTAATCTCCGGAGCCGATTCTGGAAGAGGATTCTCTGATGAGTTCTTCGCCTCCACGATCGCTTCTGTTATTGTTTTAAGAATCATCTTTACTGAATTGATAGCATCATCGTTTGCCGGAATCGGATAAGCGATTGGGCGAATGTCAACATTTGAGTCTGTGATAGCGATTATCGGAATATGTTGCGCCTCTGCCTCGCGCACCGCGGTTTTACTTTCTTTGCAGTCTGTAATAAAAAGCGCGTCCGGTATTTTTTCAAGATTTACGATTCCGCCGTATATGCTCTCTAATTTTTCAAATCCGCTTTGCAAAATAAGCTGTTCTTTTTTTGTGTATTTTGCCCATTCGCCTTTTTCCTTTTCCTCGCGTCTTTTTCTTAATTTGTTTATTTGTTTTTTTACAATCGCCCAGTTTGTGATTGTTCCGCCGACCCATTTCTCTGTAATATATGGCATTTGAGAAGCTATAGCCGATTCTTTCACGATATCTTTTAATTGCTTTTTCGTGCCGATAAATAAAATTATCCCTCGGTTCTGAACAGTCTTTTTTACAAATTCTGCGGTAGAAACCAGCGCGTCCATCGTTTGTTTCAAATCAATGATATGCACACCTTTCCTCTCTGTAAAGATATAAGGCTCCATTGAAGGATGCCATTTTGATTTTTTATGTCCGAAGTGAGCTCCTGCCTTTAGGAGTTCAAGAATATCTGGAATTTTCATAGTTTTTGTACTCCACTCATCTTTATCTTGAAGAGTGTATGAGATTAGAGAATTATGGTAGCGCAAAATGATTACTTTGACAAGATATGCATTTTTTGCTAGATTTTTGCTTAAAGATATTTTATATGAAATCACTAATTCATCCAGCATATCACGCAAAGGCAACAATCACCTGTTCATGCGGGAACGTTCTTAATGTAGGTTCAACAAAAGAAACAATGCATACGGAAGTCTGTTCTAATTGCCATCCATTCTATACTGGCAAGAATAAACTGATGGATACTGCAGGGCGAGTAGAGCGATTTAAAGCGCGCGGCGAAAAAAGCAAAGCATTGCAGGCGCAAAAGGCATTGCGAAAAAATTCTGCAAACAATTAACGGAGTAGTTCATTAAAAGTGTGAGCGATTAAAAAGAGATCAGTTGTCTCTTTTTAATTTTTTGCCAAATACGAAGCCGCAATAAGGAGAATGCCGCTTATAATAACTATAATAAGAAGCGCAGGGAGGAACTCTTTTGGTTCGCGCGTTTTTTTTTCATTTTCCGGCATATCACTTGGTTTGATTTTGAGGCGTATGTTTGCGGCAATGACGGCAAAATTTTGATAGTTCTTTCAATTTTGTTTCTTTCTTTTTACTAAAGGAAATATGATATGTTCTTTGCTTACATTCTCCGCATTGAAGCCAAATTAGAGTGTCTTTTTTTGATGCCATAAATTTTAGATAATGTTAACTTTTCAAAAATTAATTTTACCTCTTTGCCCCGCTATAAGCGATCGCGCGCATCTCGTCCCATTCGTATGACGTAAAGGTAGATGATTTACGGCCTTTAATAGCTTCCAGCGTTTTCACTGCTACGGCTTCGTTTTTAAGATTCCGTTTTCCGCGCAATCCGTACGCCATAATTGTTACTGCCGCGTTATCGTTTGGATTGTTCTCCGGTTCGCGTTTGTAGATTGTAACAAACGCTTTCTTTGCGCGAACTTCGGCATTTGCTGAAGTCGCGCTTGGCCAGCGGCCGTTGGCGATCTTTAAGACATCAGCCCACGCAGTTTCTGTTTTTGGCAATGATCCGAATGCAGATTGATAACTTCCGATGACTCCGGCGCGCTCTCCTCCTCCGAGCGCTTTGGTTTCAGGCGTGCCGTAGACAACGAAAGCGTCAATTGTTGATCGTTCGGTTGCGCTCAATTTTGTTTTACCAACCACCTTATTCACGATTACTGCGAGTTTTTTCTCAAGCCCTGCGTCTTTTTTAATTTGTACAAGTTTGAGAACCTCATCAACCGATCCTTTGATAAGCACTTTTGCTTCGCTTAATATGCGTTCAATTTGCAAAAGCGATGGAGATTTTGAGGGAGCGATTGGAGCATAGACGATTGGTTTTGCCGGCGTCTTTACAACTGGTTTTTTCTGTAAATCCTCTACTGTTGAGGATCCGCTACTGCCGCCGCC
>CAYYGX010000018.1:0-1911 GCA_964471805.1 uncultured Gammaproteobacteria bacterium
TCAATCAGCAATTGAAAGATTTGTCGCTTGCTGAAGGCGTGTATTTTTCAAACTACGCGTGGTCGCCGTCATCCGTAGTTGACGATGATTTGAAAACAGAGTTGTTCAAGCGCGCGTTTTCCGCCGCTTATTCATACGATCCTCCGGTTATCGCGGCAAACGCTTATGATTCCTTATTCATACTTGCGGAAGGGTTGGCAAAAAGTGATATGGAAAACCCAAAGACAGTTGGCATCTGGCTTACGAAAAACATCAAAGATTTTTCTGGCGTTACCGGCAGAATCTCTTTGAACGACGATTGCGAGGGATCGCGCGAGGCCGTTATTCAGCAGGTGAAAGACGGGAAGTTTGTGACGGTTGAATATTAAAAAAACGGATTATATTTTTTTTCTTCTCCGACAGTTGTAAGCGGCCCGTGGCCCGGAGCCAAAATCATAGAATCGTTCAGGATAAAAATTTTCTCGCGTATATTTTTGAGTAGCGATTCTAAACTATAGTTTGGCCGCCCGATGGAGCGGGCAAAAATCGTGTCGCCGACAAAGGCGATTCTCTCATTTACAAAATAAGATACCGAGTCCTCGGTATGGCCCAAAGTGCGAATCGCATCAATATTAAAACCGTCTGTTTCGTATCGCGTGTCGCATGGAACATCTTTTCCGCCATGGATAATGCGGATGTTTTTGTACCTTGCTTTAATGCGTTCAATGCCTGCGATATGATCAAAATGTCCGTGTGTGATAAGAAGAAATTCTATTTCAAATCCTTTGTTTGATAAGAAGTTCATGGCATCTTCGGATGCGCCAACAGAGTCTACAAGAAGCGCGTAATTCTCGTGTATCAGCATATAAGCGTTTGAGATAATTCCTCCGATTGATACTTCTAAAGTTTTGAGTCGCAAATTTTCTCCGATAATTTCTGGGATTATTGCTGGCATAAAGACGTTTTTGTTCAGCGCATCAAATTTGAAAGGCGATAAGCCTAGCGCATTCAAGAAAGTTTCTTTTGGAGGCGTTTCCCCTGACTCTATTTTTTGAAGTTCTTGAACCGACAGCGAAATTTGATCCGCAAGCGCGCGGAGCGAAAGCCCTCGTCCCTCGCGGGCTTTTTTTATGATGTCGGTTACGGTGTCTTCAAACATGCTTTCAGTAATTTTGAACTTTGAACTTTGAACTTTGAACTTTTTACGTCCCCGCTTCCCACGAATTCAGATATTTTTTCTGCTCGCTCGTCAGCGAATCAATCCCGATGCCCATGGAGGCGAGTTTCAGTTCAGCGATTTTTTTATCCAGATTCTCCGGGAGAGGATAGACCTTATTTTCAAGCGTCTTGTAATTCTTGGCTAAAAATTCCGCCGCAAGCGCTTGGCCCGCAAACGACATATCCATCACTTGCGCGGGATGTCCTTCGGCGCAGGCAAGATTTACCAAACGCCCCTCACCAAGGACGTAAACGCGTTTACCGTTTTTTAAGGTATAGGTTTCTACATGCTCTCTCGCTATACGAACGCTCTTTGATATTTTTTTTAGAACTTCTAAATCAAGCTCCACATTAAAATGTCCCGCGTTCGCTACGATTGCGCCATCTTGCATCTTAACAAAATGCTCTTTGCGAATAACAGAGGTATTGCCGGTTGTGGTGATAAACACCTGTCCGATTTTCGCCGCTTCAGCTATCGGCATAACTTCAAAACCATCCATTGTTGCTTCAAGCGCGGGTAACGGGTCAACTTCAGTAATAATGACGTGCGCAGACATACCTCTGGCACGCATCGCAACCCCGCGCCCGCACCATCCATAACCGCACACTACTACTTTTCTTCCGGCCCACAAAATGTTTGTCGCGCGGGTAATGCCGTCAATGGTTGATTGTCCGGTGCCGTAGCGGTTGTCAAAGAGATGTTTTGTTTGCGCG
>CAYYGX010000018.1:1921-16741 GCA_964471805.1 uncultured Gammaproteobacteria bacterium
ATCTTAATTTATTCTGCGTGGCAAGAGCTTTCAATCTTATTACTCCGGTTGTAGTTTCTTCTGTTGAACCGAAAACTGAAAGATGTTTGTGCGTGGAATGCAGAGCGCCCACAAGATCGGCTCCGTCGTCCATAGTGATATTGGGCTTATGTGCTAACGCGGCTTTAAGGTGCTTATAATACGTCTGTTTGTTCTCTCCGCAAATTGCAAATACTGGAATGTGGTGATCTTGTACTAACGATGCCGCAACATCATCTTGCGTTGATAGCGGATTAGACGCGCACAAAACAACATCCGCGCCGCCGGCTTTAAGAGTTGATACAAGGTTTGCGGTTTCGGTTGTTACGTGCAAACACACTGAAAGCCGTATGCCTTTAAGCGGCTTTTCTTTTTGAAACCGCTCGCGGATCGCCCGCAAAACAGGCATCTCCCGTTCTGCCCATTCAATGCGCTTTTTGCCCTCTCCCGCGAGGGCGATGTTTTTGGTGTGATGAGTCATAAAAAAAATAAATTTTTTTGTCGTTTCGTTAAAGTATAGGTATAAACTACCATGGGCAAAACCGCAGAAAAAAATCAAGTTCTATGTGCTTTCTGACTTCCTGCCCGTGTATTGTCTTTGAATGTAATTACCAACCAAATGATCTATCCGTGATCGCAATGTCATCTGCCTTTCCTCTGCCACTTCATGTAACGATAAGTCTGTCTCATCTATTTCATACTTTGCTGGAATATTTTTTTGCAAATCGTCTATCAATAACTTCCCTACTAGAAATTTTTTCAGATACTCTGCTACCTGCCGAGCGATACGGTCTTGATCATTTAAATATTCCGCGCATATTTCTTCCACCAATGCTCCTGACTGGGCATCATCCAAATTTTGATGAAGCTTTTTACAATAATACATGCACCAATTTTTCCTTTCTTCTCGTACACCGCCATTATCAATAAAAAGAATACATGCTTCAATATAATTTCTCCACTGTTCTTTATCTAAAAATCTATTTCCATATTCAATTTTTGGTATTTGTATATATTCACTTGTCTTTTCCATAAAATTGATTGATGCGCAATGCCGCCTTCCACTTAATCAACAGTTGGTTCAAGTTTGAAACTTGAACCAACTTCTTTGAATCGTTAGTGACTTTTTGAAATGTTATGCCTATATATTAACTTTACTTTATTGCATTACTTAACCTTACCCCCGTCCGCTTAATCTCCCACGCAATCGGGCTTTCGTCCACAAAGTCCTCTGGCGCAAAGCCGATTGGCTGGATATACAATGTGTCCGCGTCTAATCGTTTTTTCCATAAATATTTCCATGGGTCTATCTTTTTAAAATCCGGAGAAATTACGCATACATCTATATCACTGTCTTTATGCGCGTTTCCTTTTGCCCAAGAACCATATATATATATATCTTTAATCAAAAGATTATCCGCCTTTAGATACGAGGCGTAGCGTTGCACTAATTTTTCTATTTTTTTAGGTAACTTTTTTTGATCCATATACGCAATTTCCCTGTTATTTTTATATACTCTTTTGTGTATGTTTTAGTTGCTTTTTTATAAAACCGATGTTTAACATCATCATACCGGGCGCGCACATTGAAAGTGGTAATTTCGTTAAACTGCATCTCTTGCGCTTCGTCTAAATTTAACCCCGCAATTTGCGTTAAAGTCAATAAATCATGCGTGTACGGAGAATGCTGTTTTGTCTTCTGCACAACTATCGCTTTTAACAATTTTTCCAAACTTAAATGGCAAAAAAATAAGGCGTGCGCGTAATGCCCTAACTTAAACAGCCCATTCGTTACTCGCCAATCTTTATCAGATTGTTTGATCCAAAAGTTTTTTACTTGCAACGTATCCATTGTCAATAGAATAGCTCATCAGCGGCGTTTTGTAAATTGACTGAAACAATATCACGTTTTCCTTGTCATGAATAAGTAAAAAATGTATAGTAACAATCATTATGTCTCTTACACAGCGCACATGGCGAACGAGAAAAATCGGTTCACCAAAAACGTCGCGATATCTTCGCGCGCCTCGGCAGTTTCGCGTTCCTCTGCATAGGAGCGGCGAATCTCTCCCCAGGCGGCTGGTTCTTTTGACTCTTATCGGCGGCATCGCGTCTGTTGTGCTGATCGCAGGATTTTTTTACATATATTCGCGCGATCTTCCTGCTGTTGAAGAAATACGAAAAGGCACGATTGTAATCCCTGAAAGCACGAAAATTTACGATCGTAGCGGCGAACATCTTTTATACACGATTCATGGCGAGGAGAATAGAACGCGCATTTCTTTAGCAGAGATTCCGGATTTTGTGAAATGGGCGACGATAGCAACCGAGGATCAGGATTTTTACAGGCGCGATCTCGCGATTGATTTCAAAGGAATTGCGCGAGCGATTCTCGGGCTTCTGCGCACCCATAGTTTAGAGTCCTCTCCTGGTGGTTCAACTATTACCCAACAATTAGTGAAGAATCTTATTTTGACGCGCGAGAAAACGCTTTCCCGCAAAATCAAGGAGATCATTCTTTCGTTTCGCATTGAAAAAGCTTTTACGCGCGATGAAATCCTTGAGCTCTACTTAAACCAGATTCCTTATGGTTCAAACGCGTACGGCATTGAACAGGCCTCGCAGACATTTTTTGGAGAGAGCGCGAAAAATTTGACGCTTTCACAGTCCGCCATTCTCGCCGCGCTCCCTAAAGCCACAACGAGGCTATCTCCTTTTGGTTCTCAAACTGATGAGCTTTTCGAGCGTCAGCACACTATATTAAAACAGATGCTTAATGAAGGATACATAAACGAAGACGAATGGAACGGAGCGGGCATGGAGAAGATCGTTTTCAAAAAATCCCCGGAGCGTATAGAGGCGCCGCATTTTGTGATGTATGTAAAGGAAATTCTTGCGCATCGCTACGGAGATTATGCGCTGGAACACGATGGTTTGAAGGTAATAACAACGCTTGATTATGATCTGCAAAAGATCGCGGAAAAGACAGTTGTTGAAGGCGCGAAAATAAATGACGAAAAAGGCGCGGATAACGCCGGACTCGTGGCGATTGATCCTAAAACCGGGCAGATTCTCGCGATGGTCGGTTCCCGCGATTATTTTAATGCTGATCATGAGGGGAATTTTAATATTACGCTTGCAAATCGCCAGCCCGGTTCATCTTTCAAACCGATCGTGTACGCGACGCTGTTTACAAAAGGATATACGCCGAACACGATTCTTTATGACGTTGAAACCGATTTTGATCCGCGCGATGGAGCCGAGTATAAGCCGCAAAATTATGACAGCAAGTTTCGTGGCCCGGTAAAAATTCGCGCGGCGCTTGCAGGATCGCTAAACATTCCGGCAGTAAAGGCGCTCTACCTGGCCGGCATTGAAACCGTGCTTGATTACGCGGCTCGGCTTGGATACACAACTCTTACTGACCCAGGCAAAGTCGGGCTTTCGCTTGCTCTTGGAGGAGGCGGCGTGAAACTTCTTGAACACATAGGCGCTTTTGCAGTGCTTATAAATGATGGAGTGCGGGAAGAAACGGTTTCAATCATGCGTGTTGAAAAAAATAATGCCAATGTGCTGGAAGAGTGGGAAGAAAGCGATGGCGAGCGCGTGTTTCCTATAAACTCTGCGCGTATGGTAATTGATATTTTACAAGATAATTCAGCTCGCGCGCAGGTGTTTGGACAGGGCGGGCCGCTTGTGCTCAAAGATCGTCCGGTCGCTGTAAAGACCGGAACCACAAACGATTATCGCGACGCATGGACTATCGGCGGAACGCGAGAGATCGTCGCTGGAGTCTGGGTCGGGAACAACGATAATTCGCCTATGAATAAAGGGGACGGCGGGTCGCGCGCCGCGGCGCCGATCTGGAATGCGTTTATGCAAGGCGCTCTCAAAAATACAGAGGTTATTCCGTTTCCAAAACCAGAGGTTCCGGTTACAGGAAAGCCGATACTAGACGGCGCGCTTGATGGCGCGATAAAAGTTAAGGTTGATAAAGTAAGCGGCAAGCTTGCGACTGAATACACGCCAGATGAATACATTGAAGAGCGGTCATTTGCCGAGTTTCACAGCATTCTTCATTATATAGATAAATCTGCTCCGCTTGGTCCCGCGCCCTCGGATCCATCAACAGATCCGCAATACGTTGAGTGGGAAAAGGGCATAACTTTATGGGCGGAAAAATCAGGATCAGCCGATAAACTTGCCAAACCGCCAACCGAGTACGACGACGTGCATGTTCCGGCAAACATTCCATATTTAGCGATTCTTTCACCTGCTCCCCGCGCGGAATTGAACGACGATTCAGTGCTCGTTGAAATTGATGTTACTGCAAAGCGCCATCTTGCAAAAGTTGAGTATGCGTTTGACGGGCAGTTCCGTGAAAGCGCCGGACTTCTGCCATACTCGCGAAGAGTGTATTTTGGATCTATCCCGGATGGCGCGCACATTATTACCGTTACAGCGTTTGATGACGCAGGAAACCGCGCCAAACAGGAGGTTGAGATTACTCTCTCTCGCGGAAAGTCCGCAGAGCAGACAAGTCCGCTTATTCCGGCGACTCCGGGCGTTACAATTCTTGCTCCCACAAAAGACGCAGTAATAGCGCGCGATCATTTTCCGTTTACAGTGCGGTTGTTTGTGGACAAAAGCGAACTGGCGGATCTCGTGAACGTGTATTATAATGACAAAAATGGAAATCCTATGATTGTCGGAAGCGCGCGCGGCATTTCCGCAGAGCCTATCGGGGTGGAGTGGGTAGCGCCCCCGCCTTCAGGGCCATATACAATGTACGCGATTTTGATTGATAAAAACGGAGAGTCGTACAGAAGTGAAGTGAAGATAACTATTAATTAAGTAACTAGTACGAGCAAGGATATATTTATGAAGCAAGAATCTCTCTTACAATTACTCTCCCAAGGTTTAGAAATAACCATCCGTGATAACAATCCTTGGTGGAGAGGTGAACGAGTAGCAAACATACCTCCAATACGCCGATGGGCTTATCATCCTGTTTATAATCGCTTAAAGGGAGGTTTGTCTCCAGCAGTGATACTGCGAGGTCCCCGCCAAATTGGGAAGACAACATTGCTCATTCAAGTGATTCATGCGCTTTTAGATGAGGGTGTGTCGTCAAAGCGAATTTTTCGCGTGCAATTTGATGACCTGACGGCTCTCATTAAACTAAAAGGGGATTCAATTCTTGATTTAGCGCGCTGGTATTCAGAACAGATTTTGGGCAAAACACTGAATAAAGCGGCATTGGACAATGAGCCGGCGTATATTTTTTTAGACGAAGTGCAAAATTTATCAAATTGGGGGCCGCAATTAAAACATTTGATTGATATTTATAAACCACGCGTGCTCGTAATCGGAAGTTCCGCATTACGTCTTGATGTTGGTAAAGATAGTTTGGCTGGGAGAGTTCACACACTTGACATGGGGCCGCTATTTTTGCGGGAAATTGCAGAAATTCGCGGGTTTGGAAATCTGAAACCATTTTTACCTCTAAACGGATTAGCGCCGTTAAAAGAGAAAGATTTTTGGTTTCAACTTCGCGAATTTGGAAAGCGAAATCAGCCGCTTCGCGAGATGGCTTTTGCGGCTTTTTCCGAAAGAGGAGCATATCCAGTGGCACAGATCAACCCTTCTAGTCCTTGGGAAGAAGTAGGAGATCAGTTAATTGAGAATGTTGTAAAACGAGCAATTCAGCATGATTTGCGTTTGGGAGCAAGAGGACAACACCGCGACGAGCATCTATTGGAAGAAGTTTTTCATTTCGTATGTCGTTATATTGGGCAAGCTCCGTCTCCTGCCTTTTATGTTGATGAATTAAAAAATGTGATGAATGCGAATATCGGTTGGAATCGTGTCTTAAACTATCTCAAATTTTTAGACGGAACACTTTTAATTCGTCTTATTGAACCGTTAGAACTGCGGCTTAAAAAAAAGAGAAGGGTGTGGTATAAACTATGTTTGTGCGATCATGCGTTGCGCGCCGCATGGTTGCAGGAAGTAATTCCGCTGACTGTTGCAGGATTGGCACAATCGCCGCACCTTTCTGATCTTGCAGGGCATATCGCAGAAAGCGCCGCCGGATATTTCCTTAAATCAATCACCGGTCTTGATGTTGCGCATTTTCCAGAAAGAGGTTCGGAGCCTGAAGTAGATTTTATTTTAACAATTGGCGAACAGCGCATTCCTATAGAGGTAAAATATAGACGCCATATAGATTATAAAGATACGCATGGGCTACGTTCGTTTATTGATAAAGCTCATTATCACGCGCCTTTCGGGCTTTTAGTAACATTAGGAGAAGAAGTAAAGGTAGATGACCCTCGAATTATTTCACTGCCTTTTTCAACACTCTTATTTATGCGCTAGTTAGAGGACTCCTATTAAAATAAAACCATGCTTTACATTGCCGCGGATCACGCGGGTTTTGAACTCAAAGAAAAAATTAAGGCGCATCTTGCTATGCGGGGAGTTGATTTTGAAGACATGGGCGCGTATATTTATAATAAAGACGACGATTATCCGGATTTCGCTTATGCCGCGGCAAAAAAAGTCGCGGCGCGTCCGGAGGAGCACAGAGCGATCGTGATCTGCGGAAGCGGCATCGGAGTTTCAATCACCGCAAATAAAGTGAAAGGCGTGTACTGCGCGCTTGTATGGAATAGGGAGGTTTCAAGAAGCGTTTCCGAACACAACAACGCAAACGCGATTGCTTTGCCTGCGGGTTATATTGATTCAGCAGAAGCCACGGAAATCGTGGACGAATTTCTAAAACCATATTCCTCGCCGATTCCAGAACGGCACAGACGGAGGTTTGGGAAGGTGCGGGGGGTTGAACAAACCCTTCAAATGTAACTTGACATATTAAATATGCAGGGTAATCTGAAGGCGGTGGCTTTCCGCGCTTGAGGCAAGTTATCAACTCTATCTTTTGTATCCGTATCACCGAAATATCGGCAAACGTCTTGTAAAAAGCCCTAAAATGTATTTTAATGACACAGGAGTCGCATCGTATCTTCTCGGGATTCACACAAAAGAAACGCTCGTGAATAGCCCGCATTTCGGGGCATTGTTTGAGACAATGGTTGTTACCGATTTTTGGAAGCGATTTTTACATTATGGAGAAAGCCCGACCTTATACTACATACGCACGCGCGACGGGCTTGAGGTTGATTTGGTTCTTGAAATAAATGAACGCCTGCATCTTATTGAGATCAAAAGTACCGCAACCGTTACGCCGCGCCACGGCTCGTCTCTAATCCGCGCGATGAGCGCAGTGCGGGGATCGGCGAGCGCCTCGGTTATTTCGCAGGGAAAAGAGTTGTTTTTATCGCAAGGAGTAGCGTACTGGCATTGGGACGCTTTGCTTGCTCGGTAATGGGAAAGTGAGGGAGGTTAAAAATGGAATAATTTAACAAAGTTCACGCCACGCATAAAATTAAAACATGCTTACGAGGATCACTGCCACATTTTTAAATAATCGTAATAAAAGGACATTCTTGCGACACTAAGAATTTCTCACAGTAGAGTCTGGTGTTGTAGTAATGTCTATCTATAAAAATTATGAAAAATATAATAGGAGAAAGACAAATAGATCATACATTAAGTCCAGAAACCTATAAAGACTTGGCAACAGAATCGGAAATAGCAAGGTTAAAACAATATCTTGATCAAAGAGATACGATAGGAGCACTTAGAATGTTCGATCAAAAAAATTTTCCACAAGACATCGGACATTCTCCCGAAGTAGTACATTCATTGCAAGAAATTTGGAAATCCATTCTTCTACAAGGAAGAGGGTCTATGATATTTCTTGGACTTCTTGACAAACTAGGACTGAGTCAAAAGGATCTTGTTTCACCAGATATTCAAGAAGCAACAAAAAAAGGATTGCCCGGATATCTTCAAAATGGCTACTGGATAGTGCGAGAACGCTACTACAAGATACTGGGACTTCTATTTATGATCTAGATCAAAAAGTAGTTATAGAATCATTTCTTAAAGGATTTAAAGTTATTTCATGTTGGGGTAGAGGACTTGAAGAGATAGTTTATCTAACTAAGTTATTTAACATTCCTGACGATGTAATCCGTTCTATTGAATTTCAAGAAAAGTTAAAACAAAAGTTACCTGAAATTTTCATCGGAGGAGTTCTTAAAATTGAGGATTGGCTTGAACCAATAAATGCACTAGCAATTTCCAAAGACACTTTGAGGACTCCTATGGTAAAGGAATCAATAATTAAAGGATTGACAAAAAGTTTGGCTATAAAATGGATGAATGATGTACGAAAATTATCTACTATTGCGCGTGACGTTTTGGGAATAACAGAAGAAGACATTGTTACAATTGAAAGAAAATCAAAAACATTCTTTGAGGAAACTGATGAATCCCTGCCATAATATAGAGGATGATCTGTCAATAATTTTTTAAAAAAATTTCGTTATCGCAAAAATTAAGAGTATTGAACTATAAGCGGCTCAATATGCTATGCAGAAGCAAGACCTGTACTGGAAAATTTTAGATGCAAAACGAAAAGCGCTTCTTCCCAAGCTAGGCTTTCTCAAAGAAGAGGGCTTCTATTTGGCGGGCGGCACGGCGTTGGCGCTCCAAATCGGGCATCGAAAATCCTTAGATTTTGATTTTTACAAAAAGGAATCATTCGCGCCAGGAGATCTGCAAAATGCGCTCGTTAGTAAACTTGGTGCAGAAAATGTGAAATTATCTCAAATGACCCAAGGATTCTTGGGGGTTGAGATAGGTGGTATAGAAGTTACATTTTTTTTATATCCCTATCACATTATTAAACTGTTGGAATTTGATTTTGGCTTTGTTGCTTCTATCCAAGATATTGCGGGGATGAAGATGATCGCAATAGTGCAAAGAGGAACAAAAAGGGACTTTGTTGATTTATACTTTTTAATCAAAGATATGGGCCTTAAAAAGATATTAGAAGCGGTAACAGCAAAATATCCGGGTTACAACCTCTATGTCGGTTTACAGGCATTGCTTTATTTTGAAGACGCGGAACGCGGAGATAATACCGCCCATAACCGTTTTGATCCTATTGCAAAGTTTAATTGGGAGGAAGTGAAAAAATATATCAGACAAGAAGTATTTAGCGTGCAAAAAATGTTATGAACATTCCTACATTCTTACAATCATCTCTTTGGTCGTATCCTATTGATGAGTTAGATTCAGAACGCGATGCAGAATATATCATCACACAAGTATTAAATTACAGTGATTGGGAAGGAGTAAAATGGTTGAATAAAACTTATGGAGTGGAAAAGATAAAAGCATTTATACAACATCCTCTTCGCGGGCTATGGTTTGACCGCACCCTCAATTTCTGGGAGCAGATGCTTAATATACGGATTGATCCAGAACTACGCAAACGCGCAATTATGGATATTAATCCTGATCTGAATTATAAACTGCCAGTTTCAAAAACATGATCCAGATTATTCCCGCAATTCTTGAAAAAGAATTTTCGCGCGTTGTTGAAAAAATTAAGCGAGTTGAAAAAGAATCGCCGGAAACGCATCTTGTGCAGGTTGATATCGCGGACGGCGTTTTTGTCCCCAATATCACATGGTCGCGCGCGGATGACCTCAATGATTTTACAACGCTACTCGTTTATGAAATTCATTTAATGGTGAAAGAGCCGCTTAAAGTTTTACCGCAATGGCTTGCTCTATCCAGAGTTCGGCGTATCATTATACACAAAGAGTCGTGCTCTCAAAAAGAGTTAAGCGAGTGCGCGGCGCGCGTTCATAAGCAAGGGAAAGAGATTTGTGTTGCATTAAATCCTGATACGCCTGTGAGAGCAATCATTGATGAGCTAACACAAATAGATATGATACTTTTCATGGGCGTTGACCCGGGATTTGCGGGGCGCTCTTTCAAAGAAGAGGTGCTTTCAAAAATTCGCGAACTTCGCGCCAAAGCTCCTGCGATTCCGATTTCTGTTGACGGAGGAGTAAACCCTGAAACCGCCACGAGCATCATCGCCGCCGGCGCAACGTATCTTTGTGTCGGTTCATACCTGTGGAAACAGAAAAACGTCGGGGAGGCGATCGCGGAGTTTAGAAAGTCATAAATTACGAAATTGCCATTATGCATCAATCTATCTTTACTATCGGCACCGTTCTTTGGTTTCTTGTTTTTGGCGGCATTCTATTTGCGATGTATGAACTCATCCGCATTGACAGAAAAATTTTGGCAGAGAAAGAACTGCCGAAGCGCGTAAAACAACAGTCAGTCTATGAGCATCGCGCGGTGTGGGCGGGTATCGTTATTGGCGTTGTATTGTTTCCGATTATCATTGGCACGTTGATACAAGGGTTTTCGTTTGGAAAAGCATGGTTTGTTGTTTCATTTGGATTTTTGCCGTGGCTTATTTCATCAACGAGCGTCTTAAACAATCTGGGCCATGGAGCTTGCGATTATTTTTTTCACGCTCGTGTTTCGTCATAATCAAAAAAGCACGTATATCGCGCTTTCTGTTATCACAGTTTTTCTTCTTATTCTGTTTTATATATTGGGGTTTAATATCGCAATATCATCGCTTTTGGGATTTCACAGATGATTTTTGAAGGAATTCGCGCGCATTTTTTTTTGTATTGATTCGCCCGGCAAGTTGCGATTCGCGGAGTTGCGCGATTGTTTTACCGACTTCTATTCCGGGATTGATACGCAAAATTTTCATAATTTCCTCTCCGTCCAAAAGCGCTTTCGGCGGCTTTTTTTTAATTTCCGCGACACGTTTCCGAATAATTGACAACCCGCGGAGATTGTCGCGATCCGGACTTGATGGCACGCTTGCGCGCGAATCGCACTCAATGAGCGTCATCAGGTGATCTCCCGGGTAACGATCGCTTAAAAAATATCGCTCAATAGTGATGTTGCGAAGTTTTTTTGGATCGCCGCTAAACGCAATCATATGGTGTTTAATGAGCCACGAGGTTTGTTCTCTCTCTACTCCAGCGGATTCCAGTTTGAGCCGTTTGATCATCCGCCGCGCAAGCCGGGCGCCGACACTCGCATGATTATAAAAAGTGATTTTATTTCCCTGCCTTTTTCTTGTTTGCGCTTTTCCGCTGTCGTGGAGAATTAGCGCGAGTATAAGAGTTGGATCGTATGGATGTTTCCTGTTTTTTTCAAGTTCGCGGAGCGCAAGGAGCGTATGAGCCCACACAGTTCCTTCTGAATGCCATTTTTTCGGCTGTTTGCATTTCTGCATGAGCGCGAGTTCAGGAAATAATACTGGAATTAGGCCGGTTGAATTGAAGAGTTCCAACGCGCGCGACGGAGCGGCGCTTAACGATTTCACGATTTCAGCCGCGGCGATTTCTTTTGTTACGTTTTTTGTCTTTGCGATCATTTTAGAGAGCGTTTTATAAGTTTTCGGTTCAATCGCAAAGTTCAGTTCAACTGCGAAGCGGATCGCGCGCAGGAGACGGGAGTGATCTTCGGAAAAACGTTCGCGCGGATCCCCGACAGTACGAATGATTTTATTTTGAATATCGCTCCGTCCGCTATGCGGATCAATGTATAGTTTTTTTCGTATGTCATAAGCAATGGCGTTTATGGTAAAGTCCCGCCTTTTTAAATCCTCTTCAATTGAGAGCCTATAATCCGATTGCACGGTTACGTCGCGCCTTGCTCCAGTTCCCCACCCTTTTTCGCGGCGCGGGATGGCGATATCAATATCGTTCCATTTATACACTCCAAACGATTTTCCAACGAGCCGCAAAGCGCCAAGACGCGCAAGAATTTTTTCCAGTTGATCTTTTGGCACCCCTGTAACAACCAGATCCCAATCGCAAATTTTTCGTTTCATGAGCTTATCGCGTAGAGCTCCTCCGACAAGGTATACGTTGGAAGCAGAATTTTTTTTATAAAGAATGCGTTCAAGAGTTTTGATTTGGTTTAACATAAAAAATTTATGCGCAGTTTTTCCACATATTATAGGGATAAAATGATACTTGTGGATAAAAAAAAAATATGCTATATTGCGGGCACATCAATGCTTGACCCACAAAAAATTTGGCAGTCCGCTCTTGGAGAATTAGAACTCATGCTCTCCAAGGCGAATTTCACAACATGGTTTCAGAATACCTTTATTATCACAATTGCGGAAGATACCGGCGAAGTTGCGATTGCGGTGCCAAACGCGTTTACAAAATCATGGATGGAACAACGCTATAACGCGTACATTATGAAGGCCTTGAATAATGTTTCTCAAGATAAAATTAAACGCATCTCATATCAGATTCAAACAGCCCGCCAAGTGATAAAGCCGCCGGACGCGACAATTTATCCTCTCTCTCATCCAAAGCTCGGCGGCGTGATTATACAGGAAAAAGTGGACGAGTTCGGTTTTAACAAGAGATACACATTTGACAATTTTATTGTCGGAAGCGGAAACGAACTTGCATATTCAGCGAGCCGCGCCATTTGCGAAGAGCTCGGGACGAGATACAACCCGCTCTTTCTTTACGGCGATGTCGGGCTTGGCAAGACCCATCTCATGCACGCAATCGGACAGTTGATACGCAGAAACCACGCCGATAAAAAAGTGCTCTCTCTAAATTTTGAACGATTCACAAACGACTTTGTATCAGCCGCGCGTTCCGGAGGGTTTGACGCGTTTCGGGCTACATACAGGGGAGTTGATATTCTTTTAGTTGATGACGTGCAGTTTATGATTGACAAGGAAAAAACGCAAGACGAGTTTTTCCATACGTTTGAAGAACTGCATCGCAAAAACAAACAAATGGTGATCACCTCTGATCGCCCGCCAAAAGCGCTTGTGGAATTGCAAGATCGCATGATCTCGCGGTTTGAGTGGGGGATGATCGCGGACATTAAAATGCCGGACGTTGAAACCAGAATCGCGATACTTGAAAGCAAGTGCAAAGAGAAGCAGTTCACGCTTGAGCGTGAGTTAATCGTGTATATTGCGGAGAGCATCAAAAACAATATCAGAGAATTGGAAGGGGCTCTAAATAAAATCATCGCATGGTACGAGCTCTCGCGAAAAACGCCGACGATCAATTCTGTGAAAGATGTTGTTGCGAGTTTTCTCGCGGATCCAAGCAAGCGCGCGCTTACTCCAAAACGCGTTATGGAAGCAGTTGCGGAGTTTTACTCTGTGTCGTTGGACGACATTTTAGGAACGTGCCGGAAACGCGAGCTTGTGGTTCCAAGGCAGATTACAATGTATCTTATGCGACAGGAACTGAATTTCTCGTTTCCGACGATCGGTTTGCAACTTGGCGGGCGCGATCATACAACTGTGATGTACGCGTGCGACAAAATCGGCGGCATGCTTGAGGCCGA
This sequence comes from uncultured Gammaproteobacteria bacterium, assembly GCA_964471805.1. Lineage (GTDB taxonomy): Bacteria > Patescibacteriota > Patescibacteriia > UBA9629 > UBA9629 > UBA9645. The sequence goes on from CAYYGX010000018.1 coordinate 15,299, forward strand.
AGAGCGGTTGAGGCTGGAGGTTGAAAATATAAAACAGAGGCTATACGGATAGTACAAATAATTTTGAATTTTATGCGTCTTGTAACCGACCTCCACGTTCACTCCAAATACTCGCGCGCTACAAGTAAGGAGCTCTCCCCGGAGGGGCTCATAGAAGCGGCGCGCGTGAAGGGCATACAGGTGATTGGCACAGGCGATTTTACGCATCCGAAGTATTTGAGAGAACTCAAAGAAAAATTGATTCCTTCCGATTTGGAAGGTTTTTTTGTTTTGAAAGATGACGCGAGAGGCAGTGAGTTTCCAGTGTTTATGTTCACGCAGGAAATTTCCTGCATTTATTCGCAGGGCGGGCGCGGCAGACGAAATCATATTTTAATTACCGCGCCGGACATGCAAACTGTTGACCGTCTCGCGGAGCGGCTCGGAAAAGTTGGGAATCTCGCCTCTGACGGGCGCCCGATTTTAGGAATCTCATCTGAAGAACTCGCAAAAATCGTGTTTGAGGCAAACCCGGAGTGTATGGTAATTCCGGCCCATATCTGGACTCCGTGGTTTTCGGTTTTTGGATCCAAAAGCGGATTTGATTCAATACGCGAGTGTTTTGGAGAAATGACCCCGCATATTTTCGCGGTTGAAACAGGGCTTTCATCGGACCCTTTAATGAACTGGAGAGTTCCGGAGTTGGATTCGTACGCGATCGTTTCGCACGGGGACGCGCACTCCGGGAGAAATGTTGGGCGCGAGGCAACAGTGTATGAGCTTGAGCGGGCGAGTTATCAAAATATAAAAGATGCGTTAAAAAACAGCGCTAGGTTAGACAAAAAAAATTTCCCGAAAAATTATATTCTCTACACAATTGAATTCTATCCGGAAGAAGGAAAGTATCATTACGACGGCCATCGCGCGTGCGGTATTGTGTTTTCGCCTGAAGAAACGAAGCGCGCGGGAACGTTATGCCCGAAATGCCGAAAGCCGCTCACGCTCGGCGTTGAATACCGCGTCCACTGTCTTGCAGGGCGAACGATTGACGAGGCGCGCGCATACGGAGAACTACACCGTCCGCCTTTCAAAAAAATCGTTCCGCTATCCGAGATCATAAGAAATGTGTTCGGAGCTAAATCGGAAACAAAGAAGGCGCGCGAGGAATATAATAAACTCATAGACGAATCCAAAAACGAGTATGCTATTCTTATGGAAGTTTCAATTGACGAGCTTCTCGATTTGACGCTTCCGGAAATCGCCGAGGGGATACAGAGAGTTCGCGATGGGCGTATTCATATTGAGCCCGGCTACGACGGCGTTTACGGCACTGTGCGCGTGTATAACGATACCGACCGCGCCAAGTTTCGCGGAGCCCAAGCGGTGATGTTTTGATTTTTCTGTGTTTTATTACTTGACGAGATTTTTAAGTTTTGTATAATGGAAGTAAGAATAATTATTACT
>CAYYGX010000019.1:0-11481 GCA_964471805.1 uncultured Gammaproteobacteria bacterium
AAGCGAAGCAATCTCTTTGTGGCTTATTTAAGGGATTGCTTCGTCGCTCCGCTCCTCGCAATGACAGATTTAAGCTATTTCGCAACAGTCCCAAAATTTATCTGCCACCAGTTGACAATTTTCATAGAAAAATGTACGCCGACTGTGTACATACATCAGAAAATAATACAGAATGAATCAACATGGCGCACAAAACGTTGTATATTTATGAAGACGAAAGCGGGTCGCTTGCCGATCCAAAAAGCGTTGTTGTCGTCGTTGCGCTTGTTGCAAAGGAACACGCGGATCGTTTGCGGTTTATTGCGCGAAAAGTGTGGAGAAAAACGTTAGCGGCAAAGGGGAAACGCTACAAAGATCGGGGGCAGAGAGAATTTAAGTACGCAACCGCACATCAGAAAGAGCGTGAGAGGATATGCGCGCTCTTGAAAAATCAGCAGGTGGATATATTCGTTATTGGTGTAAAAACAGGCATGCGCGCCATCGCCGATTCCCCGCAAAATTACGGTTTCGTTTTATCTGAAGTCCTAGAGGCGCTACTGCGGCATTATTCGGAAGAATCGTGGCGCTACGAATTGCGTCTTGACCGTCATTATACGAATCAGGAGCAGATAGACGCGTTGGATCTGGTGTTGCGGCGTCAAGGATGGCATACGCTTCGTATCCGTCATATTGATAGTAAGAGCGATTCTTGCATTACTTTGGCGGATTTTGTTGCCGGAGCGTTTCGTGATGAGTTTATGCATCACAACACAACACTCTCCTCCTGTTTAAGTGAACGAGTCGTGTATAAAGAGGAAACCAGTTGGGATGACGTATCTCGTAAGTGGGTTGCAAAATTAAAATAACGACAGGCGCCAAAGAGATTCTTTTATCCTCGAGTGTGCGGGGATGACCCCGTTAAAAAGGGGCCGAATGCATCTTTGGGCTTACCCTATCGCTATTGTATATGCAGTATAAGAAGAAGTGCAGAATTTGTCAACATGGCTCACAACACGCTCTACAACAAAATCCTTGATCTCCACAAAGTCCGCCGACTTAAAACTGGCGAGTGGCAGGTTGCGGTTGGGCTACATTTGATTCACGAAGTTACGAGCCCGCAGGCGTTTGCGATCCTGCAAGAGCGGGGGTTGCGCGTGGCGCATCCGGAATTAACCTACGCGACCGTTGACCATATTGTGCCAACAGACGACACAAGCCGTCCGCTTAAAGATCCGCTTGCCGAAGAGATGCTGGAACATATTGAACGCAACTGCAAAGAATACGGCATCACACTTTTTGAGCTTGGCGATCCACGGCAAGGCATCGTGCATATCATAGGCCCGCAAACCGGTTTAACACAGCCGGGAAAAGTAATTGTGTGCGGCGATTCTCACACGTCCACGCACGGCGCATTCGGCGCGATTGCTTTTGGCATCGGCACAACGCAAGTTGCCCATGTTCTTGCGACTCAAACACTGGCGTTAAATGAGCTCAAGGTAAGGCGCATAGAAATAGGCGGAACGCTTAATAAAAGAGTCTACGCGAAAGATATTATTTTGAAAATAATTTCTACGCTTGGCGTTTCAGGAGGTATGGGGTACGCGTACGAGTATGGAGGAGAAGCTATTAACAGTCTTTCTATGGAAGAGCGAATGACGATATGCAATATGTCTATAGAAGGCGGCGCGATGTGCGGTTATGTAAATCCAGACGAAACTACTGTAGAGTATCTGCGCGGGCGGGAATTCGTTCCACATGGAGAGGAGTTTGAAAAACGAGCATCATGGTGGCTCTCTCTTACTTCAGAAAGAGATGCGGAGTACGACGACGTTGTTAAACTAAATGCAAACGATCTTGAACCGATGGTTACGTGGGGGACAAACCCGGGGCAGGCAATGGGAGTGAGTGAAAAAATTCCAGAGCCGGCATCGCAGAGCGATAAAGACGCTCTTCAGTATATGAAATTTAATGCAGGCGAAACGATTAAAGGCAAGAAGATAGATGTTGTGTTTATCGGTTCGTGCACGAATAGCAGGCTAAGCGATTTGAGGGAAGCCTGCGAGATACTGCGAGGGCAAAAAGTAAATAATTTAGTGAGAGCCTTGGTGTCCCCAGGTTCTGCGGCAATAAAAGCACAGGCAGAACGTGAAGGATTGGACTGGGTGTTTAAAAAAGCAGGTTTTGAGTGGCGGGGCGCGGGGTGTTCTATGTGTTTGGCGATGAATCCGGACAGGCTCGCTGGCGATCAAATTTGCGCTTCCACTTCTAACCGGAATTACCGCGGGAGACAAGGGAGCCCCACAGGCCGCACTATCTTGATGAGCCCTGCGATGGCGGCCGCCTCCGCGATCGCGGGAGAGGTGGTGGATGCGCGAGAGGTTTAAAACTCAAAACTTAAAACTCAAATGTCAAAACTTACTGTAACCACCGGCCGAGCAATTATACTCCCAGATGACAACATAGACACCGACCGTATCATTCCGGCGCGATTTTTGAAATCCGTTACGTTTGATGAGTTGGGCGCGCATGTTTTTGAAGACGATCGCGCCACGGCAAAGAAAGCTGGAAAAATTCATTCTTTTGATGATCCAAAATATCACGGAGCTTCTGTTCTGTTTACCGGGGAAAATTTTGGTTCTGGTTCGTCTCGCGAGCACGCGGTGCATGCGCTTATAAAATATGGCATCCGCGCGATCCTCTCTTCTGGCAGTTACTCGGAGATATTTTTTGGAAACGCTCTTGCAAACGGTTTGCCGTGCATTATTTTAGAACCAGATAACTGGAAAAAATTGATGAGCAGAGTTACAGCTGATAGAGAACCTAAAATTTCAATAGACCTTGAAACTATGACAGTTACGGACGGAGTAGACAGAATTCATTGTTCATTTCAACAGCCTTTCGCGCGCGAGGTGTTTTTGAGCGGAGACTGGGACAAACTCGGTGTTTTACTTGACGCAAAAGACGAGACAAATAAAATTATAGAAAAATTGCCGTATTATAAATAAAAAACCCCGCCTTTCCGATATTGCTCGGAAACGCGGGGTCGCGCCCTGTTGCCCCATTGCGGGACAAAAAACCGTATCATAAACTAGTGACCCAGTCAAGACTTGTTCTGTTTTGGAATTACTGCTAATATGCCATGTTCATTATATCTTTCTCATATGGCGCTAACTGTCTACGAACAGATAATGGAATACATTAAACAGTCAAGGAGGGTAGTGGTTGCGCTTGACAAAAAGATTTCCGCAGATACACTAGGCGCGGCATATTCAATCACACGCGTTCTTGAACGATACGAAAAACAGTTTCAAGTTACAATTGAACAAAGTTCTGATATTTATGAATTTTTAACTGAAAACATGGCGGTTACATCCGGACTCAAACAAGCGCGCCGCCTTGTTGTTACGCTTGATATACGCGAGCAGGGGCTTGATAAATTTTACTACACAGTTGATGAACAAAAAAGCAAGTTAGACATTTATATTGTTCCAAAAAATGGATTTTTCAATCCTGATGACGTGCGCGTTGGACAAGGCGGCTTTGAATACGATTTAATTATCACGCTCGGCGCCGCGGACTTAAATGCGCTTGGAAGCGTGTACGAAGGGAACGCGGCGTTTTTCCATGAAACGCCGATTATAAACATTGATCATAGAGCCTCAAATGAACTGTTTGGCGAAATTAATCTTGTTGAACCGACAAAAAGTTCAACATCGGAAATTGTGTTTGATTTTATGGAAGCCTGCGCGCGCGAGAACATCACGCAAACTGTTGCAACATCGCTTCTTGCAGGGATTCTTGAGCGCACTGAAAGTTTCCGCGCGCCGACTCTCGCTCCGCAGACTCTTGAAAAAGCAGGTCGGTTAATGGCGCTTAAAGCTGACCGTGAGCGAATCGTGCGCGAGCTCTTTTACAATAAATCTTTACCGCTTATGAAACTGTGGGGACGAGTGCTCGCGAGGCTGAAAGAAGACACTTTGAAACGTCTTTACTGGTCAATTATTGCAACAGACGATTACGCGCGCGCCGGAGCCGAACCTGTTTTGATTGATAAAGTGTTTGAGGACGTGTTGAGATATCTGCCGCGCGAAGCGACAATTCTCCTTTTTTCAGAATTCAACGGCGCAGTTATGATACTTGCGTATTCCGGGAATTCTAACATTCTTCTTCTAGAACTTTTTGCCGCATATAAACCGATTACGTTTGAACACGGAATTAAATGCAAAATTCTTGGCAGAGATTTGCTGGAGTTGGAAAAAGAGGTGTTAGAACTATTTAATATCCAATAGAGTTTGGTCATTGGACATTCAGCGTCTATGCGCATTCTAGCGATAGAAACCTCATGCGATGAAACTTCTGCCGCTGTTTGCGAGGGAGATGGTGATTCAGTCCGCATTCTTTCAAACGTCGTCGGTTCGCAGATCGCCACACATGAGCGTTATGGAGGCGTTGTGCCGGAACTTGCCGCGCGCCGGCACGCTGAAATGATAATACCGATTGTAAAAAAAGCGCTCGCTCTATGTGTAGACGCAATCGCCGTTACTTACGGGCCCGGGCTCATGGTTTCGCTTACTGTTGGCGTTGAAACCGCAAAAGCGCTTTCATACGCCAGCGGGTTGCCGATTATCGGCGTCAATCATATTGAAGGGCATATTTATTCGGTTCTTGCGGGTGGAGTTGTTTCATACGGAAAAAATGCGGAAAGCGAGCTTACGGCTCGTTTTTTTTCTACTCCGGCGCTCGCGCTTATTGTTTCCGGCGGCGATACGGGTCGTATGAATATATCGGAAGAACTAGAGACGATGCGGCCGGCGAGGCGTTTGATAAAATTGCAAAAATGCTTGGGCTTCCATACCCAGGGGGACCTGAAATTTCAAAACTGGCGGAAAGCGGACGGCGCGACTCTTACGATATTCCGCGCCCAATGATAAATTCGGACGATTTTCAGTTTAGTTTTGCCGGATTGAAGACCCATATTCTATACAGAGTAGAGAAACTTAAAAAAGAATATGGAGATGACGGTTTCCGCGCGCTGATACCAGATCTTGCCGCTTCTTCTGAAGAGGCGATTTGCGAAGTGCTGATCGCAAAAACAGCGCGCGCGGCGCTTGCGAACGATATTTCCTCCATTATCGTTACCGGCGGCGTTTCGGCAAATAGCCGTTTGCGCGAGTTGTTTAGAGAAGCGGCCTATAATTATGATTTTACTGTATATTTTCCCCCGATCTCTTTAACCGGCGACAATGCCGGCATGATCGGGATTGCCGGGTATTTGAAGGCGCGGTATACTGGAAAGTACGATGATGCTTTTACTCTGCGCGCTAATCCAGATTTACGATTTTGAAATTTAGGTTATATGTTTTCTTATTATCCTCCTTTGCAACGCGCCTACACGCGGCTTTTCTCGCCGCTCGCGCGATTTTTTCATAATCACTGCCGGTTCAAGCCATATCATGTGTCGCTTCTTAGCGGATTTTTCGGTATCGCGGCGGCATTTTTGATTGGGTTCCGTTATCTTGCGTTTGGAATTAGCCTGTTTCTAATATCGCTTCTCTTGGACGCAACAGACGGAACGATAGCGCGAATCTACGATCAAACATCAAAACGAGGAGTTGTCGCCGATCGCATAATTGATTGGATTTTGGAGTTGTCAATACTTACCGCGTTTGCGGCCGCAGGATTTGTAGACACTCTTCTTGCGCTTTCCGTTGCCGCAACTATTTTCTTAGCTAGGATCGGTATTTTTATTTCAGGCATTGATTTTGGCTTTCGGCGCACCGCGTTTTTGTTCGCTCCGCTTATCGGCTTTGAGACAAGTTTATATCTTTCAGGAAGCGCGCAGATTGCCGCTTTTGTCGTGAATATGGGAAAATTTTTTATGCGAAAATATGACAGTCAAAAATTACGATAATACTATTGAAATTGTGACTGGCGTTGTTCTAGTAAACAAAAACAACGAACTTTTGCTTGTGACCGGACCAAAATGGAATGGCCGATACACAATCGTCGGAGGACACATAGAATATGGCGAGCGCATTGAAGAGGCCGTGCGGAGAGAGTTGAAAGAGGAAATCGGGGCCGTGCCGGATCGGATTGAGTTTTTGTTCATGAATGATGAAGTTTTCCCCCTGTGGTTTCACCGAAAAGCGCATTTTATATTTTTGAATTTTGTCGCGTGGGTTGAGGACGTTTCGCAAATTAAACTCTGCGACCGAGAGTTTACAAATCATAAATGGCTTACTGTAGAAGACGCGCTCGCGCTTTCGGAAACGGCATTGGTAAGCTCCGTTTTTCCGGTAATTGAGGCGTATAGAAAAAAATATGGCGGCGGTATCCAAAAGAGTTTATAGACCTTGAATTACGAAATGTACTTTTCTGTCATTGCGAGGAGCCCAGAAAGCCTTATGGGCGACGAAGCAATCTACTGTTTAAGCTCTAAATAAGATTACCTCGCAATGACAGTTTTGGGGCATTTCGTAATTCAAGGTTGTAGAAAATTGGCCTACATTGACGAAACCGCGCGGATTTTATAAGATACACGTATGCCTCAAGAAATTTTATTCACCACACAAGTAAAAAAAGAGGGGAACATGTTTGTGGCACACAGCCCAGAGTTTGATGTTTCAAGTTGCGGATACTCGGTTTCAGAAGCCAAGAGAAATTTGAAAGACGCAATGGCCGGTTTTTTGGAATCAGCAAGGGAACGAGGAGTATTGCGTGAAATTTTGGAAGAAGCTGGATATATTGTTGGCGAAACAGATAATCATCAATTGCATGCTTCAAAATTTTTCATGTTTGAAGATACTATGATTCCGTTTCAGTATGCCTAAAATTACGTCTGTTTCTTACATGAAATTACAGAAAGTTTTTGAGTTAGACGGTTTCGTGTTTGACAGGCAAAGCGGGGATCATCTTATTTATGTGAAGCTCGGCATCTCTCGGGCGGTCGTTATCCCGACGTATAAAGAGGTGCCGGTTTTTATTATCAAGAATAATTTACGCACCGCCGGAATTACGAGAGATCGGTACTTTGAACTTTTATCTCGTATATGAAATATCACACTCTCACACCAACACAAACCTACCTCGTCTCAATCGCTCCGAATGAAGACATAGTTGCGTCTCTTACGGCGTTTGTTAAAGAACATAAAATTTTCTCCGGCTACACGATCGGCATAGGCGCGGTAAAGTCGTCTCGCTTCGCGCATTATTCGGTTGCCGGCAAAAAGTATACCGAGCGCAAATTCCGTAAGCCGCTTGAAATTTTGAGCATCACGGGTATCATTACCAAAGACAAAGTGCATCTGCATGGGGTTTTTGGCAGTCAGCTCTCACGAGCGTACGGCGGGCATCTTGCAAAAGCGATTGTCTCGGCGGCGTGCGAGCTGATTGTGGTTGCCACGAAGGAAGAGATCGGGAGGAAATATAACGAAGAGATAGGATTGGAGTTAGTTGATTTGTAGTTCAAAATTCAAATTGAATTTTTTACATGCCACTTTTATTTTCCGGCACTTCGCATCCATCGCTTGCAAAATCAATTGCAAAACGATACAATCTTGCGCTTGGAAAGTGCGAGATCAAAAAATTTTCCTGCGGCGAGACATATGTAAAACTGGAAGAACGCGCGCGGGGCGAAGAATGTTTCATCTTGCAGACGATCACCTCGCGAGCAAACGATGATCTCATGGAGACATATCTTTTAGCAGATGCCTTGCGTCGCCATGACGCGGAGCGCATTACCGCGATTATTCCGCACTTTGGATATGCGCGCCAAGATCGCAGAGCGAGTTTAGGAGAGCCGATTTCCGCGCAACTTGTAGCAAAACTTCTTGTTGCCTCCGGCGTAACGAACATTATCACTTTTGATCTTCATTCTGATCAGATTGAGGGATTTTTTACGACCCCGGTTGATAATCTTCACTGCTATCAATTGTTTGCGGACTATTTTCAGAAAAAACAATTATCTGATCCTGTAATCGTTGTTCCTGACACAGGAGCCGCGAAACTCGCTGACCGTTTGACTCGCGTTTTTAACTGCCCAATGGCGATTCTCCACAAAACCCGCCCGGCGCATAATGAAGTTTCCCACACGCATCTTGTTGGAGACGTAAAAGATAAAACTGTTATTTTGTTTGACGATATGATTGACACCGGCGGCTCTATTTGCTCTGCAAAAGATGAAGTTATTGCCCTCGGCGCTCGCAAAGATATATACGTTGCCGCAACGCACGCCGTGTTTTCAGGTTCAGCGTATGAACGATTAGAATCAGCGGGTTTTTCTGAAATCGTAGTGACGGATACGATACTCCTAACGAAGCATCTTCCAAACGTGAAGGTGTTATCAGTAGTTGAATTATTAAAGCATTTGTTATAAAATCTAATTAAAATTACAAACATATGCACCAAATCCTTGAGCGTATTATTAATTACGCGCTTGATCATCAAGCTTCTGATATTCACCTTGGCGCCGGAGTTAAACCGGCAGTGCGCCTTGACGGCAAGATTATTTTTATGAAAGATATGCCCGCGCTTGAGGAGCGCGATATAGAGGTGATTGCGCATGACTTGATTCCTCAAAAATTTGAGGCAAATTTTAATACCGAGATTGATTGTTCTGTTGAGTATCAAGATCGCGCATTTTTTCGTATTCATATATATCGCGCGCGGCAAGGGGTTAATATCGCATTACGGTATGTTTCAAAAACTATTCTATCGTTGGATTCTTTGGATATTTTTTCAGATTGTCGGAATACAATCAAACAGTTAATCAGACAACCGCATGGACTGTTGTTAGTGACGGGCCCAACAGGGTCGGGGAAAAGCACAAGCGTTTCAGCGATTGTGGATTATCTCAACGAAACAAGCGGTCAACACATTTTAACCCTTGAAGCGCCTGTTGAGTTTATTCACGAGAGTAAACATTCATTAGTTAAACAAAGGGAGATTGGAGAGGGTGGAGATGCTCCTTCATTTCAAAATGCGCTCCGCGCGGCTTTGCGAGAAGACCCAGACGTTATTATAGTTGGCGAGGTTCGAGATGAGGAAAGTATGCGGCTTGTATTGGCGGCGGCGCAAACTGGTCGTTTGGTGATTGCCGAGATGCACACAAGTAGCACCGCGCAAACTATCAACCGTATGTTGAATCTTTTCCCTGCAACCGAACAGGGGGAAATAAGAAGTCATTTTGCGAATGCGCTCGTTGCAATTATCGGACAGCGTCTTGTTCCGCGAATTGGAGGGGGGCGTGTTCTTATTTTAGAAATTTTACTCAATACAGTTGCTATTAGAAATCAAATTAAAGAAAATAAAATTCAACTCATCTCTGATAGTATTAAAACAAGCAAGGAGTTGGGCATGATATTGTTTGACGATTATGTGCGGCGATTAGTTGATGCGGGAATGGTTAATGAGCTTGTTGCGCGACCATTTTTACCATAACTAATTTTTGGTTTAGTCAATTATGCTTCACGAGTCAGAGGTTAGAAGTATTTTTTTTTGCGCGTGTTCGGTCTTGGGGATGCGCGGCTTCACATTCCGTCCGATGCTCGTGAGAAAAGTTGCGGTTACTGACGTAAAACGCGCATACAGGCTTGGGCACACTAATTTAAAAACAAAAATCGTTACAGTTGATATTTACACTGCCCGCCTTCGCAAACCAAAAAAAATGTCCGCGATTCTCGCGGTCATTGCGCACGAACTCGCTCACCACGAGCAAAAGCCGTATCGCCAAAGATATCGCGGCAGATGGATCAACCGAATTCATTATCCGTCGTTTTACAGACAAGTGAAGAAAAATATGGAGAAGTTTAAGAAAGACGCTTTACTGGGGCGATATTTTAAATTTTGAGCTGTACTCATGCGCATATCATCTATACAACTTGAGGGTTTCAAATCGTTTCGCGCTGAAACGACTTTTACATTTCCAAAGTCCATAACCGCAATCGTCGGCCCAAACGGAAGCGGAAAGTCCAATGTTGCTGACGCATTCCGGTGGGTTTTGGGCGAGCAGAGCCTGAAAGCCGTCAGGAGCGAAGACCAGATTGATGTTATCTTTGGCGGATCGGTAAAACAGCGCAAACTTTCCCGCGCCGCCGTGACAATACGATTTTTAAGAAATGAAAACGATAATAAAGGAAACATCGACGCCCCAGAAATTGAAATTCGCCGTAAAATCTACATAAACGGCGAATCCTCGTACGAACTGCAAAAATGCGAGGCGCGTCTTTTGGATATTCAACTGTTTCTTGCAGAGCGAAATGTCGGAGAGCGCAATTACGCTGTTATCGGACAGGGGCAGATTGACGAGGTTCTGCGCCGTTCGCCTATGGATCGCATGGATTTTTTTTATGAAGCGACCGGCGTTAAAAAATATCAGATTAAACTTCATAAAGCGCGGCTGAAACTTACCTCATCGCGCGAGAGAATTTCGCAAACAAACGCGCTTCTCAAAGAGCTAGCCCCTAGAAAATCCTATCTTGAAAAACAAGCCGGAGAGTATGCGCGGCGAAAAAATATTATGGACGACCTTTCAAAAAAATACAGAATTTATTATCACGGACTCCTCTTTGAATTTGACGCGGAGCTAGCTCGCAAACATAACGATTTTCAACAATTGGAAAAGGAATTCAAAAAAGCTGAAACCTCTGCGCTGAATTTGGAATCAGACATTGAGCGGGCAACAAGCGATTTTTCGCATGGAGAGAAAGACGCGCGCATTATGGCGGAAATATCGCGTCTGTCCCGCGAGCGCGATCTCGCGCGCGAGAGTTTGCGTGAAGTTCACAATAGCGCGAGCGAGCGTCTTTTGGGCCAGGGAAAATTTGATATCGCATTCTTTCGCAGACGCGCGCAAGATATTGAAGAACTGCTTACAGCTATCCGTAAAGAGAGTTATGAACTTGAATCATCAATTACTCAAATAACCGCGCGTTTTGTCGCGGGAGAAAAGGAGATTTCAAAAATCGCGCAGACTATTTTGGAGTTGAAGAATCATCAGGCATTTTCCAAGTTAGTAGTGATTGAGAAACTTGAGGAAATCGTTGAATTAGGAGATTCCTCGCGCATTAAAAAAGAATTGCGCGAGTTTATAGAACAATTGCGCCGCGATGACATCGCAAGTTCAATTACTGAACGGGAAGAATTGTATCGCGAACAAAAAGCGGCTCATGACGAAACGAGAATTGAACTCAAGGTTCTTGAGGAAAAACGCGGAATGATAACCGGCGCCGAGAGAAGAAGCCGCTCCGAATATGAGGATGTGAAATTGAAACTGCAGAAAAGCGAGTTTGGCGTTACAGAGCAGTTATTGAAAGATGTTGAACTCGTTATTTCCGAGCGAAAAATAGAACTTGCGAAAATTGAGGCCGGAATCAAAAAATGTGAAGATGAACGCCGGGAGTTAACGCGCGAGATGGATTCCAGGCGTTTGAAGTTAGTGGAATTGCAGAAGTCGTATCGCGGGGCAGAGGAGCAGAAAAGCCATGTGTTCGGTTTACTGCAAGC
>CAYYGX010000019.1:11501-16503 GCA_964471805.1 uncultured Gammaproteobacteria bacterium
TTGAGAAAGTAGGCGAGACCATGTCAGAGGAGATTTTTAATGCAAAAGATACAATTCAGAATCAAAGCGATCTCCGCGCGCTGAAGGCGGATCTGCGCCGCTTGGAGCATGACGCGGCTTTAATTGGCGAGGTTCTAGAGCATGCGCTTGCGGAATACAAGGAGGTAAAGGAAAGATTTGATTTTTTAACCGCGCAATCAGCGGACTTGGACTCTGCCGTCGCTTCGCTTGAAAAAATTAGCCTTGAACTTGAGCGCGAAATTAAAAAGCAGTTTGCGGAGAAATTTCATAATTTGAATCTCGCTTTCGGCGCGTATATCAATGAACTGTTTTTAGGCGGTAGCGGAGAACTTTCAGAAATTACGATACAAAAAGAGGACGATGAAGGAAATGTTGTTGAACGCGAAGGAGTTGAAATCACCGCTCATCCGCCGGGTAAAAAAATAAAGCATACAGGAGCGCTTTCAGGAGGCGAGAGATCGCTTGTCGCGGTTGCGCTTTTATGCGCGATTATAACTTCCAACCCGCCGCCGTTTGTGATCTTGGACGAGATAGACGCGGCGCTTGACGAGGCGAATTCAAAGCGACTCGCGGATATCATTAAAAAATTATCCGCCCGCACGCAATTTATTATCATTACTCACAGCGTAACAATGGATGACGAAGGCGTGTCGCATATTGTGGGCGTGAGTTTAGAGGGCTATGAGTGAAGCGCGAGAACAACAATCAAATTATGAGTATAAAAAAGCGCGGCTGGATATACGTATTATTCAAAGACCATGGGCAAGCATCGGCGTACTCGGTGAGTACTCTGTTGATTTATCAGAGAAGATTGCGGAGCTTTCTCGTGAATTTCCTGAAATAGAGGAAAGAGAAGCGCATTCGTTTTCTGACGAACCAGGGTTTGGAGACGCCCGTGATAAATTTGTGATGCGAGTGGTCCTTCCGCAAGATAAAGAACAGGTGTTGTTTATTAAAAACAGACCGTTTACTTCCCATATATCCATGGCACGGTATCGGGAGAGTAAAAAGGAACACAGGTTGGAAGACGCAAGCGAGTCGTGGCGAGAATCAACTATTTTGAATGAAATAAGCATTAATCGGCGCGCCGCGGCTTTATATAAAGAGCTTTATAAAGAGGATTTACCCATTGAAAAGCCGGTAGGATTTGTCATTTTTAAAGACGGACGAAAGTGGTCTGTTTTTGAGTACATTTCAGATATTATTCCTTTCACAGAACTTTCTGATTCAATTAAATCGGAACGGCAGGCATTTGCTTATCTGATGCGTAAGCGACTGGCGGTTCTCGGCATATACGCACATGATTTATCCGGAGGCAATGTTGTAACAGTGATAGATACGGAACATCAAAATTCATTGCGTTTTATTATTATTGATACTGAAACTTGGTTGCCGATGTCGGTCGCAAAAAAACATAAACTTCAAGATGTCGCAGATTATGTTCCTAATTAAACAGAACCTCATATATAACATTTATGAATACGGGATACCTTCTCGTAAATAAACCATCTAGTCCTACGTCGCACGATGTGATTGACGCGCTTAGAAACATCACAGGAGAGAGGCGGATAGGACACGCGGGAACACTGGACCCTTTTGCGAACGGTCTTTTGTTTGTTGGAGTAGGGAGGGAGGCAACGAGGAACCTTGGAAAATTTGCCGGGCTTGATAAGCGATACAGAGCGGTTTTGAAGTTGGGAGATGTGAGCGACACGTATGATAGAACCGGGAAAATTTCTGATTTTCAATTTTCAATTTTCAATGATGAGTCGCAAATTAATAAAGCAGTGCAAAGTTTTATCGGGCGGCAATATCAAACACCTCCTATTTATTCGGCAAAAAAGATACAAGGCAAGAGGGCATACGAGTTGGCGCGCGAAGGAAAGACGGTCAAGCTAAAACCGCAGGAAATTGAGATTTACGATATTAAACTGCTCACCGCCAATTATCCGCTACTTACTATTGAAGTACATTGTTCGTCTGGAACATATATCCGTTCTCTTGCCCATGATATCGGAGATAAACTTGGGACGGGCGCGTATGTAGAGGAGCTTACCAGAACAGCGATCGGAAACTTTACTCTGGAAGAAGCGATGGATTTAAAAAATATAACGCCGCAGAATTGGCGGTCGTTATTGATTGCGTTTAAGACAGTTATGGCAACCGGAACGTTTGAAATTTTACATGAAGGCCATGAGAGTTATCTTCGTGAAGCAAAAAAACTGGGCGCGCGTCTTGTAGTTGTGGTTGCCCGTCAAAAGCGGGCTGAAGAATTGCGCGGACGGAAATTGCGAATAACCGAAGAGGAACGCAGAGCGCGCGTTCAATCTCTCAATTTTGTTGACGAGGCAATACTCGGGGACGAGCGCGATCCATACGAGTCGGTAAAAAAAATAGCGCCGGACATTATTGCGCTTGGCTACGACCAAGAGTCGTTTGTCCGTGAACTGCCGCTAAAAATTAAAGAGTTCGGTTTGAAAACGAAAATCGCCCGCATTCCGCCTCATAAGGCCAAGCTGTATAAAAGTTCGCTTATTGTTTCCGATTTAAGATAATAAAAAACATTGCCGCGCCGCCGAAGAAAATCAGAACAGAAACAAGGAGAGGCAGTCGTATGCCAAAGATGATCGGAACTTCGTCAATCCGCAAAAATTCAATGAGCGCTCTCCCAGCCCCGGAACCAATGAGCGAAAACGCAAAAACGATTCCGCTTTTTTTAGGGGGTCGTTTTTTTATCCAAAGAGCAATAATTCCAACAATACAGAGGTTCCATAAAGATTCATATAAAAACGTCGGATGAAAGCGCGTAAACATCTGAAAATTTTCAGGTCGGTTTATAGGGTCAATAAAAATTCCCCACGGGAGCTTTGTTGGCGCGCCAAAGAGTTCCTGATTAAAAAAATTTCCCCACCGTCCGATGGCTTGTCCAAGCAAAAGCGCTGGCATTAAAATATCCGCAAGTTTTAGAAAAGAGATGCTCTGTTTTCTCGCGTATCGCCAAAGATATAGCGCGCCCGCGATTAGCCCTCCATGAATCGCAAGTCCTCCATTAGAGATAGCTGGAATGAGAGCGGGATGTTTAAGATAAAACGGAAATTCATTTAGAACATGATACAGACGCGCGCCGATGAAGCCAAATACGACAAGCGGAAAGAATAAATCTTTCACGATTTTTTTGTCGTCTAGCCGTTTTTCAATCCATTCTGCGTAAAAAAAACTGGCAATCGCGCCGATGCCAAGAAAAAAGCCGTACCAGCGGATGGCAAACGGCCCTAATTGTATAAGTACAGATTGTGGCATATGTTTTCTACGCGATCCAAATCCCGCTTGAACGCCGACGGAATTTGTGCCAGTGTTGTCTGGCGCGCTGCCTATTTGTTTAAATAAGTAATTGTTAATTGCAAAACTGTTGCGAATGAATCCCAGAGCAAATATGGAATGTTGGCATAGACCCAGCGGAGTTCAGGCATTGCGTTCCAAATAGCATAAAGCGCCCAAATGAGCGTACCGAGAACCAGCAAGATATCAATCGCCGCCAAAAGATTATTTTTCAAACCGAATTGCAAGGGCGTGAAAGCAAAGTTGAAAATAAGATTGAGAGCAAAAGGCGAAGCTACAATCCATGGAATTTGCTTAGTGAATGTTTTGTAAAATACTGTACCGAAAGAAACCGCAATAATCGCATACAGCACCGTCCACACAGGCCCAAAGAGCCAGCTCGGCGGCGACCAGCTCGGTTTGATAAGTTGTGAGTACCAGTTGTATGTGTTCATAATGTTTTATTTATTTTTTTTTATTGCTGAATTTCGTGTCAGTTGAAAACTATCGCGCCACCTTATTTCTTTTTTCTTGTCTCGTCCAACAACTGTTTTAATATTTCCTCTCGTTTAATAGATTTTTTGGAAAAAACATTAAAACAATCACGGAAAAATTTCAACACCGATAAAATTAAAAATACTATAAAAATAGCCTGCCAAACATCTGCCGAAATTTTTAAAAAATCTTTAAATTGTTGAACCGTCAATAATGTACCGAGGAATGCCAAAATTAAACCTAAATCACCAAAAATATTTCCTTTCTTTGCCAAACAATCCTCAAAATCTCTTAATTTATTATCAAGTGTGTCTGGCATAACAGAAATAACCTCCGGTCTTGTATTATCATAAATTACAGGATTTTGAGAATCAAACTTTGGTTGTTGATCATTTTTTGTCATCGTTTTTTTCTTTATCAACATTTTCTGTTTTTTCAGGAAGTAGTCCTAAAATACCAGCAGAAAATTTCATTGCATAACCACAATGACCACAAATAATAACAACTTCAGGAATTGCTGGTCCGCCGATAACAAGACCGCCACCCATTGTTTCTTGCAATAAATCATTAACAAATCCGTCTGCGAGAATAAAATTATTATTTCCACAAATCGGACAAGCAAAACTTCGTCTCTTTTCTTGGAGTTTCTTATTTAGATTTTCCTGTATTTTCCTTTTTATATCTTCTGGTATTGGCATAATTTTTCTAATTACAAACTACATAATGCAAATACTCGGTTGTTTTATTCGCTGTAAAATTTCTATTCTCTGATTTATCGGCTTTAAACCTGTTATATTCTTTCGTAAAATTGCCGTATTTACCCCTCAAACTCATTATTTCTTGAATATCGTCTAAAGTCATTAAACCCTCGTTGTTATAGCTTAAAAAGATATACTTTGCTTTTGCTTTCAAAATCAAATCGTTAAACGCTTTTTTTGCTTGTGTTCTTGAACAATAAAGCGATTTTTGATTTTGATATTCTCGCAAGCCAGTTTTTCCGTGAATTTTGGGTTGGTCGTATTTGGCGATTGTTTCCAATAAATGGTAATTTGTCGCGTACTGTCTGTGGTTATACGGCGGATCTAAATACAAAATATCGCCTTTAATCTTTCCAGATATCTCGTTTATATCCTCATTAAAAACTTCATGATTTTTATCGTTTATTATC
>CAYYGX010000020.1:0-3617 GCA_964471805.1 uncultured Gammaproteobacteria bacterium
ATTCACTAAAACCTCAATCTCTTGGTTTGTTACATGCAGAACGTGCGAAAGCAGGGTCAATTCATTCAAAAGACCGTATTTTTCAAGGAGTTTCGTTTCGCGCACCCCAAATCTGCGCACGCACTGCTCCGCAACACCCTCGCTTTCGGCAAAGTGAATGGTGAGGAGCGCCCCGTCCTCTTCCTGGGCGCGCCTGATACGGGAAAGTAGGTCTTCGTCAACCTTGAATAGATAATGAAACGCGATTCCTCCTTTTGAAAGACGGCGTTTACCGGCGCGAAAGTATGCAAGCGCCGTATCTAAACTGCTCTTTGGATCGGTGTTAGAAATCGCGCTCACGCAATTCACGATTCGCTGACCGGTGAGTTCTGCCGCATCATCAACCTCCTTGAATACGGCATTATGGTTCACGGTTGTCGTGATGCCGCCGCGTTGCTCTTCAGTAAGATCGCCCAAAATGGATGTTGTAAGCGCCCGTCCTTGAATATGCTTCTGCCAAAGCGGCATCTTTGCAATCGTTTCATCAAGATGCTGTCCGTAATCAAGAAGCATTGCGGAACGCATGAGGTACATAGTCGGGTGCGCGTGCGCGTTTACAAATCCAGGAGTTAGCACGACACCGCCTCTCGCCCCGGCATCATAGATGAGATCAGGTGTTTCTTTTACTAGATCCGTCATACTGCCGCAGGCATTTACCGCCCGAATTTCTCCGTTTTCAATATATACTGAAGCGTCAGTAAGCACCTGAACCTCATCTCTTTCATTTGCGCTTATAAGATACGGCGCATTTTTAATGAGTATTGAGCGCGGTTTTGCGCTTGCAATTTTATAATGATAGCGGCTTCTGTTATTTTCAGGTTTCATCTTTTGGATTTATGAGCTCGGTTGCGAGCTTTTGCTCTGGAGAAAGTCCGTTTAGTTCTCGGCGAGGCGTAACGTTCCATAGGCGAGTGAGTAAACTCAAAAGCGTTTCCGCCTCTACCTCTGATTCAAAATACGCGTGCTTAAAAATGCGCGTGATAATCGGCAGAGGAGTGGTTGTTTCATTAATCCACTCTTCTAAAACATCAATAGTGATTTCTTTCGGCAATTCATAATACCGAAGCGCAGATGCAACTTTTTCCCGTAATTGCGCGCGATCTTCGGTAAGAGGAATTAGTTTCTTGACAGACATAGATGTAAAATGTAAACTTCTTCTCAAGTATTCTCGCGGGGTGGAGCAGAGGCAGCTCGCGTGGCTCATAACCACGAGGCCGTGGGTTCGAATCCCACCCCCGCTACCATGTTCCAAATTTATCAACCAACACGATATTTTTATTCCGAAAAATTTCCTGTAAAAATTTATCAGAGATTTCACGGCGATACTCATAATCAGAAGCGGAAAGCACTGTGTAGCGAATCTCGTGCGCAACTGTTAATGAAAAATTTTCAAGAATCTCTCGCAAGCGATCAATGTCAATATTATTTCCCGCGATGAGCACGTCAGTTTGCGTATCAACTCCAGTGAAATTTCCAGTAAACACAAGCAAGTGTATATCTCCAACCTCTTTCAGCGCATTTGTAAGATCATTTTCAAGGAATACACGTCCTTTTAAAAATAAATTCTGCAATTCTGAAAGTAAAAAAAACGTCTCATTTGTAAGATAAAACTTCTTTTTCAGTTTCCTTTCTGTCTTTAGAAGTCCGAAATGCTCTAAATTTTCAAGTTCACGACGTATAGAATTAATATACTGTCCTGTAATGCGCGATAATTCCCGAACATAAAATCCCTTATCAGGATTCCTCAAAAAAATAGTAATCAACTGCACCCGTGTTTTTGAACCAAAAATTTGTTCAAACATATTTGCCATTATTACGCTCTATACTATAATAGAGAGCGTAACAATAATTGTCAAACTCAATGAAATACTCTTCCGCAATACTTTTAGAAAATGCTCACCAAACAGCGGGTGAGTTTTCTATTCATATTTCAAAATACGATGAAAACTTAGGAGAACTATCGATTCTTCTTGAAATCAGAGAGGCTGGAGAAGAAACTAAAAAAATCATAAAACATATTATTGAGGACTCGGAATATCATTACTTTCATTCTATCGCTAGAGAATCGGAAAAAGCCCTGGAAGATGCTCTTCAGAAAGTAAATTTTGGCATTAGCGAAACTTTGAAACACACAAAAAATGACTGGCTTCTCCACTCCTCGCTTCTTATTGCGGCATCCTGCAACGAAGAGGTGCATTTTGCGAAAGTCGGTTCTATAAGCGCATTTTTGATTTCACGAGACAACGGATCTGATGAAATTATACAAATTACGGAAAATACTTTAAGCGAAGCTGTCAACCCGGTGAAAGTATTCAGCAATATCTACAGCGGAACGCTCCAAAAAGATTCTGCGATCCTTTTTGTCTCTGACAGTATTCTAGACTATGTCTCTCAAGAAAAATTGCGAAAAATCTCGGGAGATAACTCTCCTAAACAAACGATTTCCGAATTAAAGAATATCCTGAAAAAAGCTCCAGGGACAAAAATGTTTGGAGCAGTTATTAGTAAAGCAGTTGAGGATGAAGAGACGGTTCCTATACAAAAACAGGCAGTAAAACATGTTGCGCAATCTCTGAAAGTTGAAATTCCTGAAAAAGAGCCGGAGATTCAGTATATTAAAAATACTACTCGTCTCTACCAAAAATCTGGGAAAAAATCTGGAGGCAGAGACAAAAAATCCTTTATGAACAAAAAAATTGTTCTTGCGATTGTTATCGCTTTTATCTTTATCGGAGCAGTAAAACTTACTGGATTTATAAAAACTGGCAATAATGGCGATGATCCTGCAAAAAATCAAAGACAGGTAGCAATTCAAACTTTTGAGGAAAACGTCTCTACTATACAGGCACAGTTTATAGATGCCCAGAACGAGCTGATTATTAACAATAAAGATCAATCAAAACAGTTTCTTCTTCAAACAAGCGCGCTTATTGCCTCACTTTCGGAAGACACGCCAGAGCACGTTATAAAAAAGCAAGTGTTAGAAAAAGAACTTAAAACGCGATTGTTGCTTGCTGAAGGAGTTAGGCTAACGAATCCAACTCTTGTTGCGGAGCTAATCGGCATTTCTGCAACCGACATAATTCGCAAAGGTGATGAGCTTTTCTTAATTGACACGCAAAGCGGGAATATACACCGATTATCTGTTTCCTCGCCGCAACCAATAAAATTAGATGTAACGACAATAGGAGAAATAGGTAAAATAAGCCGCTCTATTGATGAAACCGGGGGGAGCATTATCCTATACCATGAACTAGGAGGGCTCGCGGAATTACAGATTCAGAAAAAAACTATGAAAGCTCTGGAATGGAATCGCGGATGGAAAGGAGAGCCGCTTGCGTCTGAAATCTATCAAAATAAATTATATGTTGTGGCGCCGGATGATAAAATCTTCAAATATACAAGCGCAATCACAGGTTTCACGCAAGAGACTTCGTGGTTGAAGGAAGGCGCCGCTGTATCGCTTGATGATGCAATGGACCTCGCAATAGACAGCACTCTTTGGATTTTGAAAAAAAACGGCGAGATACTCAAATTTTTCAAAGGCGTAGAAGAACCTTTTGAATTCACAATTTCCC
>CAYYGX010000020.1:3627-8874 GCA_964471805.1 uncultured Gammaproteobacteria bacterium
ATCTTGATCTTAAGTATCTGTATATTTTGGATGCTGGCACGAATCGTATTGTTATTCTTCTAAAAGACGGAAGGCTCTTAACTCAACTTACAGCCGAGGAATTCTCGCATGTTAAAGACTTTGCGGTTGAGGAGGAAGAAAAGAAAATTTATATTTTGGACCAAAGCGCGGTGTTTATTGTGAAGTTTTAGCGCATATACCCCTCGCAAGGTATATCATCATCAATCTCTCTATAGTGTACGTTTTTAAGTTGCAAAGCGCGCCTCATTGTTAAAACATCGCGCCCTGAAACAACTGAAGCCGATCTTTCATCTCCAAGAATTTTTGGCGCGATGGCCCAGTATACTTTATCAACCAGTCCTTCGTTTAAAAAAGAAGACGCAACGCGCCCTCCGCCTTCAACCAAACAACTTATAATACCATGATCGCGCATCCGTTCTATAAGTTTTGGAAGATGCACAAAGCCGCGGCGATCTGGAGCGCAAACCCACACAAAGATCCCTTGTTTTTCAAGGGATTTTATTTTTTTCTGCGCGGCGCGCGGAGTTGTCGCGATGATAACATTTTTATCTCGGAGAGCCTTTGCTTTAAGCGGCGCGCGGAGTTTTGAATCCAGAATTATCCGCATTGGATCTCGTTTACCTAGACTTCGTACTCCAAGATGCGGATCGTCTTTCAAAACAGTATTGATGCCGACAAGTATGGCCTGATGACTGGCGCGGAGCGACCGCGTGTACGCGCGCATTTTTAGAGATGTAATCCATTTAGAGTCGTGAGAGCGTGTTGCGATTTTTCCGTCCAAAGTTGTCGCGAGTTTCAAAGCGATAAATGGGCGGCGTTTTGCGTAAAATGTAACGAACTGTTCGTTTAACAGGCGAGCTTCTTTTTGAAGAACGCCAACCGTTACATTGATGCCGGAGCGCCGCAAAATTTCAATACCTTTGCCGTTCACTCGCGGATTTGGATCCTTCATCGCCACAATAACTCTTTTAACGCCAGAGGCAATAATCGCATCTGTGCATGAATCTACTCTCCCCTTGTAACAACACGGCTCAAGATTGACATATAATTTTATATTTTGCCCCCGAAAGCTTTCGGGGTTGAACTTGCGCAGGGCATGCGCCTCTGCATGCTCCTTCCCAGCCATGCGATGATGCCCTTCTGCGATAATTTTTTCGTTTTCATCAACTAGAATTGCGCCAACATACGGGTTAGGATGCGGATTTGCATTTCCCGCAAGTTCTAAACAACGGCGCATATAGTGTTCATGAAATTTATCCATAGGTTTTATTTGGAATATTAATGCAAAAGATGCCCGAGTTTATCGCGCTTCACGAAAAGATATTTTCTGTTGTGCTCGTTAGGAGAAACTATAATAGGCACTCGGCGTACGATCTCCAAACCATATTGTTCCAGTCCAGCGATTTTTTTGGGGTTATTCGTCATAAGCTCCATTTTATGCACTCCTAAATCTTTCAAAATCTGCGTGCCTATGTGATAAACGCGCATATCCGGCTTATAGCCAAGCCTGATATTTGCTTCTACTGTGTCTAATCCAAGCTCTTGAAGCGCGTAAGATTTTATTTTGTCAGTGAGGCCGATATCGCGCCCTTCTTGATTCAAATACACAAGCGCCCCGGCTCCGCGTTTCGCAATCGCTTCAAGCGCAAAGTGGAGCTGACTGTCGCAATCACAGCGAAGGGAATGGAATACGTCTCCAGTCAAACATCGCGAATGCACGCGGGTTAAAACAGGCGTATTGTTGTCAATGTTCCCGATCACAAGCGCAAGGTGCTCCTTGCCTGTTATTTTTTCTTTATATATATGCACAATAAACTTTCCGAAACGAGTTGGAAGATGAGCTGACGCGGCGCGTTCAACCAGTTGTTCATTACATTTGCGATAATCTGCCAACTCCGCAATTGTTATTAACGTAAGCCCATATTTGCGCGCAAAAGTTTTTAGATATGGGCCCCGAGCAATAGCGCCGTCTTTTTTCAAAATTTCAACAAGCGCCGCCACTCGCGGCGCGATGCCTGAAAGACGCACAAGATCAACCGCCGCTTCAGTATGTCCATCCCGAGCGAGCACTCCCCAGTTGTCGGCCACAAGCGGCGTAATATGTCCAGGGCGGACAAAATTATCGGAATTTACTTTTGCATTAGCGAGTTTCTGAATCGTACGCGTTCGCGCGGCAAATGAAACACCTGTTTTATATTCATTGAACTTTCTCGCCAGAGGCGGGTCCGCCTTTGGCGGAGAATTCTTATAATCTACAGACACCATAAACTTACACTTAGTAAATTCGGTATTCAGCTCATCAGGAACAATAGGCCATAAGTTTAACTTTTTTGCGCGCTCTTTTTCCATCGGAACGCATATCAAACCTCGTCCGCAATCGTGCATAAACGCAAATTTTTCCGGCGTTATAAATTTTGCCGCCATAATTAAATCCCCCTCGTTTTCTCGGGTTTCGTCGTCAACGACAATCACCATTTTGCCTTGTTTTATATCTTGAATCGCTTTTGCGATAAAAGGAAACATATTCTTATGGCTGATGACTTATGGACAGTAACCGCAAAGCAATATTTGCCGCCTCAATTCCTTTATTATATTCATCGTCTCTGCACCTCTTTTCCATATCCTCGCGGCTTCCGGCTAAAACTTCAAACACAATCGGAATATCGTACTTCAGCATTCCTTCCATCACTCCCCGCGCGCATTCGTTTGCGACTAATTCAAAATGATACGTGTCGCCTTTGATGATCACGCCCAGTGCGATGATAACGGCATATTTTTTTTGTTTTGCAAGACGCTGGCACGCAAGCGGAATTTCAAAAGCTCCGGGCACAGACACTGCTGTTATTGAATCTTCTGAAATGCCCGCGCTCTTAAGAGTTGCGATGCATTTTTTCTCCAGCGATTCTGTCAGATCGCGATTAAAAAGCCCGACAACAATGCCAATTTTACTCTCGCGAAAAGTTGCTAACGTTTGCGGGATGATATTTTGATATTGTTTTTGGAGCATAAGCATTATTTTTTAATGTAAGGGTTAAGCAAATTTTGAACATACTTGCCTACTATATCAACCTCTATATTCACGAGACTCCCCTTCTTGTAAAACTTCGCGATCGTATTTTCCATTGTATGGGGAATGACGGCGACCGTAAAATAATTTTTTAGAACATCAACGACAGTCAAAGAAATGCCGTCAACGGCGACTGATCCTTTGGGGACTATGTATTTCTTTAAATTTTTGGGTATTTCTATGGCTATAACAATATCTTTAGTACAGTCCTTCTTTAATTTTGACATTTGACATTTGACATTTGACTTTTCATCAACGTGCCCCTCGAGAATATGCCCTTCAAAACGCCCGTCCGCTTTAAGCGCGCGTTCTAAGTTCACCTTGTCTCCTTTTTGAAGCAATCCTAAATTTGTTCTGCTAAACGTCTCCGGAACAACATCAAAACACAATAAACATTTGACATTTGACCCCGAAAGCTTTCGGGGTTGACATTTGACATTTGTAAGACAGGCCCCATTCACCGCAACGGACGTTCCTTGCTTTATATCCTTCCCAAATTCATTGCCAACTTCAATTTCTAACCGCCCGCCGCGATTTTTTTCCACTGCGCCGATAGTTTCAATAATGCCGGTAAACATAAATTTGATGTATTTATTACACAATGCCAAAAACTTTCTCTGCGTTCTCTGTCGTCTCATTAATATCACGATCCGATTCTGCTTGCGACTCTCCTTTTTGATCTTCCGCAATCACTTCGCCTCCGATAATTAGCTTTTCATTAAACATCCGCGAGAGAGTATTTTCTAAAAATAGACGATTTTTCTCGTTTTTGATCATGCTGTAGTGAAAACGAAATTTGAACCCCAGAATAAGCCGATTGCCCTCCAAGCGAAGAGGCGCGCATGATGAAAGAGCGACTGTAAGAGCCGTGTGCGTAGTCCGCAATGTTTCAATGAGATTTTTCCATTGCGATTTTATATGATCAAGAGTGAGGGTTCTAGTTTCTGAAACCGCGGTCTTGATCTTGATGCTATCATTGGAAGGATTTTCTTTTCCGATACACTCAATGACCGCAAGTTCAAGCGGCAATTGCGGTAAAAAAGACGCGCGCTTAATGTCCTCTGCGCGCTTGATGAAAATATCAAGCATTTTGAAAGAGCGAAAACGCGCTTTATCATCATCAAGCTCGGTAATAAGCCGCTCGCGGATGCAATCTATGCAGTCAAATAAAAATTGCTCGCTTTGAACTCCAGCGTCAGTTATCTCTTCAATGAGAGCAAATGCCTCGCGCGCGCGCGCAAGTTCAATAAGAGACAATAATTCTTCTGCGCGATCTTTGTATGAACGGGGAATAACAAGCTCTGCTTCCTCAAACGTAATCTCCCGCCCGGCGCTTCCAAGCGCGATAACCTGCCCGAGAAGCGAAAGCGCGTCGCGCAAGTATCCGCCGGAGCGCCGAGCAAGGGCTAAAAGCACGTCGTCAAGGATTGAAACATTTTCCTGTTCCGAAACTGCTTTCAGATGCGAAACGACCTCGCCGAGGCTCACTTTTTTAAAGTCGTGCCTCTGACAACGCGAGATGATTGTTTCCGGAAGTTTTTGCGGCTCGGTTGTGGCAAGCACAAACACAGCGTGTAGCGGCGGCTCTTCTAAAGTTTTCAAAAGCGCATTAAAAGCTGGCGTTGTAAGCATGTGCGCTTCGTCAATGATGATGATTTTGTATCGCGCGCGGGTTGGCGAAAAACGCACATTATCTTTAAGCGCGCGGATTTCGTCAATGCCGCGGTTTGACGCCGCGTCTTTTTCTTCCAAGTCCAGTGAAATGCCTTTTGTAATTTCTTCGCATGATAAACATAAGTTGCAAGGTTCATAAGTGCCGGCCTCTCGTTTCTCGCAGTTCAAGGCTTTTGCGATAAGGCGGGCCATTGTTGTTTTTCCAACCCCGCGCGGCCCGGTAAACAAATAAGCGTGCGGTATTTTTCCGCTTATGATCTGATTTTGGATCGTTCCCTTGATCGCTTTTTGATTCACAAAATCCGCAAACGTTTGCGGACGGTACTTGCGGTAAAGGGTCATTGAATTAAATCTCCTCCAATTTTGGTTTTAACGCGACTGGAGTTTTAACGCTTTCGGCGCCGTCTTTTAGAATAGCTGTGATCGCGGCCCAAGAAGAGCCCCGTCCAAGAGGCACGGTAATCAGCGCCTCGTCTCCTATTTCC
>CAYYGX010000020.1:8884-13382 GCA_964471805.1 uncultured Gammaproteobacteria bacterium
AAATATGTTACAGGCGCCGCGAGAACTTTGTATGATTTTCCTTCAGCAAGAACTGAATGCTGATCTTCTTCAGGAGCATAATGCAGAAAACCTTTAAGAGATTCGCGCGGCACGGGCCCGATCTGCTTAAAAATAAACCGCCCTTCGCGCGTGATTGTGAGTTTAAGGCGATCGCCCTCAAGAATTCTGGACTTTGACGCGTAATTTTCCGGCACCGGATAAATTTCGCCGTTTTCACATTGCATTTCGCGCCCGTTAAAAATTCCCTCAATCACATCCTCGCCTTCAATATGGTTGTCAGCTAAAAAGTGGGGTGTTTCAATTTTCTGTTTTTTCGTCTCTGGCTCCTGTTCTTCTCCATTTATCTCCGCAAGCATTCGCTCGGCAGAGGCAAGCAGTTTTCGGCATTCATTAATGATTGACTCCAAACTCTGCAGTTTTTCTTTTTGTTTTTTGTTCATGGCTGAATCAAAATAATACTGACATCAAAAATCGATTCCCCATACTCTGAAAAAACTCTTGAATCGCCTTTTTCAAATTTTCTTCAGAATGTATGAGAATCGGCATAATGGAATCAATAATCTCTGTTGTAAATATAAGTTTAGTAATAAGCGACGTATAATCAATAGCAACGCCAAATTTTTTCTCCACAAGACGAGTCAATTTTTTTAAATCATATTTCTCATATTTACATAAACGGTACAAATCATAGGCGTCTTTCGGCTCTCGCCGCTGATAGGCTGAAAGCGTTTTATTTACCGTTATGTCAAGGACGCTATCAATACGTATTCCAAATTCTTTATCTTTTACTTGTTGTTTCAGCGGAGAAAATGGGAAATAGACAAACTCAACGCGTATATCTTCATTTTTAAAAAAAATTTCAGGAGCTTCGAGATGCTCGGAAAAAAAATCTAAATCGCTTGAATAGCGATGCAAAAGACGATGCGCAAGCGCCGTGCCTCCGGTCCAAATATACTGTTCACCGAGATCGGACGCGCCGACGACTTGCAAAAACGAAATTTGCAGTTTGGTGAGTAAATTCATACCATGCAATGAAATTAGTAAGAAATTTTTTTTTATCCTCATCAATGGCGAGTTCCGGCAAATATCGTTTGAGAAGCTCGTACTCTATGGCTTTCCAGTCGTTGTACTCTATCTTCCGCTCAAGATACCACCGAGCAACAGCTGGACGAGTTAAATCCAGTGCGCGAATATCGTAATCCCAGATGCCAAGCGGAGAGATTGGTTTTGTGTGTTCGGTCAGATTATTACTCATTGTGGTTTTTTCTTCGCTAAAAATAATGCCCACCCGACTTCTTTTCCAGCCGTATCAACCATTGTCTGCCACGCGTGATTGAATTCATTAAATATTTCTGCGTTTGATACTGCAATAACTTCATTCTTCGCGGCACGCAACGTATTCAGCACTAATTCATACGTTTTTTGCAGTTGACTGTTCAAGTCCATCATCTCAATCACATCAAACCCCTCATCTTCCAGCAATTTTTTATACCATTCTTTTGACTCTAAATAACTGCACTGCATGCGCTCTACAACATCTTTTCTCACTCTATCACTCAAGGTATTTTCATCAACAAGACGGATGATGTCCTCAAAAATAAATCGTCCTCCATCTTTGAGAACCCTGTAAGCTTCTCGTATTGCGCGCGTTTTCCCTGCCTCCCGATCGGGGAAATGATAAAATACCCCTTGAGAAAAAGCAACAGTCGCTGAATTGTTTTCAAGCGGCAACTGAAATGCTGAACCAACAATAAAATCCAGCTCTCTAACTCCATCTGTTGTTTCTCTGGCTTTGTGTATCTTATATTCATTATTATCAACGCCGATCACACGACACATTTATTCTTACAACACCCCCAAATATTTCTTAATTTCCCAGTCCGTTACCGCCCTCCGGAACTCGTCCCACTCGGCGTACTTGGCAGTATAATATTCTTTGTATAAATGATCCCCGAGGGCCTCTTTTACAAGATCGCTCTTATAATAATAAGAAAGCGCTTCAAGCAAAGTTCCAGGAAGTTTCTCAATATCTTTCTGCGCCAGTTTATCGTCATCAAGCTCAAACACGTCTTCTTCAGAAGGAGCGGGCAGGGTGTAGGCATTTTCAATGCCGCGGAGTCCGGCGGAAAGCATCACTCCAAATGCTAAATATGGATTACTTGCCGGGTCCGGGCAACGAAGTTCAGCGCGAGTTGCGACATGGCTTTTATCCTTGAATGTCTTGGGGATACGGACAAGTGCCGAGCGATTCCGTGAAGCCCAGCATACATAAACCGGCGCCTCAAAGCCTGGAGTCAAGCGCTTATAGGAATTGACGGTCGGGGCGATAACCGCAGAATATTCTTTAGCGTGTTTTAAGAGACCTGCGATAAACTGTTTTGCAATTTCAGAAAGATGATACGGATCGCGCGCGTCGTAAAACGCATTCGCGTCGTCGGATATTTTAGAAAAGCTCTGATGCGTGTGCATACCGGAGCCGTTCACGCCGAAAATCGGTTTGGGCATAAAGGTTGCGTGCATGCCATATTTTGCGGCAATGGATTTTACCGCGAACTTAAACGTCATCGCGTTGTCGGCTGTTTTTACAGCGTCCGCATACTTAAAATCAATCTCGTGCTGATTTTCCGCGACCTCGGAATGCGACACTTCAACATCTATGTGTAACGCGCTAAGGGCTTTCAATATCTCTTTTTTGATTTCCGAAATGCGCGCGGTGTCTGCGTTAAAATAGTATCCATTTCCAGCAGACTCGCGTTTAATGGCGCTATCTTCGGTTTCAAATAAAAAGAATTCAAGTTCTACGCCTGTTTTGTACACATAGCCCATAAGGCGCGCCTTTTCCATAACTTTTTTAAGAACATAGCGCGGATCGCCAGCAAACGGTTCGTCCTCCGGAGTGTGGACATCGCAGATAAATCGTGCGGTTTTTCCTTCGCTATTTGTGAGCCATTCAAGAATGCCGTAAGTTGAAATGTCAGGCTTCAGATACATATCGCTCTCGGCGATGCGCGTGAATCCAGTGATGCTTGATCCGTCAAACCATATTCCAGAGTCAAGGGCGTCGTCGGCTTTTGAAACCGGAATTGTAAAACTTTTTGCTATTCCGTGCAGATCAGAAAACTGGAGCATGATGCTCTGCGCGTTGTCGGATTTTATTTTGGAAATGATTTCGCTGTTTGTCATAATTTTTCGGCAAACCCGCCAACCCTTCTTTTGGTGAAGTCCGCCGCCTTTAATATCTATATTCAATCCGCTCGCGTATTATAAACTGTATTTTCGCATGTCTACAGATTTTTGCAATTCGCGCTGATCCAGCCTATTATGTCGCCGCCCTATGTCCAACATTCAAGTTCTTCTAAAGAAAGTTGGTCGCAATGAATGCCCTCACGCGTGGTAATTGAGCACCTTTCAGTACTTCCGCGTTGAATTCATCGTTTCGTAGTATCAAAGCATATAATTCAACAATGATTTTTTCAGACTTGCTTCTTAAGACAAGAATATCTGTTGAACAAATACCATCTCTATCGGCAAACCAAACTTTGTTAAAGTAAGTTCCATATTTATTTATTCAAATCGTAACTTTGCTTGATAAGCGCAAAAACCGCTTCAAGTTCGCTTTCTTTCTCTAACTTCACCTCGTAATCTCCATTGCCCCAATGTCCTATAGGGTTCGGTTGCGTTAAGTCACGCGCGAGTTTTTGCGGATCATTGAGCTGTCCGCTTTTGACGTTGAGAAAAATTTTGAGGCCGTATTGTTTGACGACAATATCGGTGAAGTTTGTTGATGTTTTGTAAGCAATATACTTTGCTTTGGCTTCTTCAATAATGTTTTCGTCGAGCGAACGGATTTTTTCGCGCAGAGTTTGAAACAAGACAACTGTTTGCTGATCAAATCCAGCAAGGTGGTCGTCCACTGAGTAGATTTTTTGCAATCGTTCCGTTTTTTCTTTGTCTTGCTTTGATTTTTTAACTATGCCGGATGTGGATATTCTGACTTTCTGATAATTTTCTGGTTCAAGATACAAAATATCTTCGTCATAAATCCGGTAGCGCAAAAGTTCAACATTGATTGGTAGAATATCTGCCGTATCAAGATCAAACTTGTTGTAGCTTTCACCAATACAAATGACGCGGGGCGAATTCCAGTCAATTTCTATGCTCACTTTTTTGTTCTGGCATAAAATTTCAAAATCGGCCTTGTGGTCTAAAAGCCAGCGCAAATATGAAAGCTCTTGAATGATAACATTATCGTTTTGATTTTTCTTATACTCGATAATGCACGGTGAACCGTTTTTATCTATGCCGAGCGTATCTATTCTGCCACCAAAACTCGTCGAGTATTCGTGAGCCAAAAAAATGATGTTCAAAATCTCTTCCAAATTCGTTTCAAAAAGTTCTTGAAGATTGCGCTCCAAATTAAGGTCGCGCGCGACTAATTTTTTGACTGCCGAATTGTGGATTTTGAATAGTGCCATAG
>CAYYGX010000020.1:13400-16341 GCA_964471805.1 uncultured Gammaproteobacteria bacterium
TTTTTTTATGTTTCGCAAATTCATCTTCCGCTTTTTCGCTCGCCTTTTCCGTGCTCACCTTGCCAGCGTTAAGTAATAATTTTTTCTCGCTTAGTTTCAAAAATTCATCCAATTTACTTGCCCATTCATTCATTTTCATGGGGCGTTCGTTGGTTGCTTGGAGTTCGGCAAAATCCAAATACAAAGATACAATCAGGTTAAGCTGTTTGAGCTCTTTTTCGGAAAGATAATTTTTGGCGATTTTTGCGTCTTCGGCAGTAATATATTTCCCCTTGAAATTGGAGAGTCCCATCATCGGCTTTTTGCTGTCGGCGCGCAAAGATACTATTTCCGCGGCGGTATGCCCGTGCACGGCATAGTGCATTTTGTTTTGTACGGTAGCAAAAAACTTTTTTGTAAGCTCATCATCTTTCCGATAATCAATGCTGGTGGCGTAAATGTCTGTAACTTTTTGATAAAAATTGCGCTCGCTGGAACGAATATCGCGGACGCGCTGGAGCAATTCTTCAAAGTATCGCGCCCGCTCTCCGCCTTGTTTCATCCGCTCATCGTCCAACGCAAAACCCTTGATAATATAATCCCGCAGTCGCGCAGTCGCCCAAATACGAAATTGCGTGGCTCGTTTTGAATTAACGCGGTAGCCAAGAGCGATAATAACATCCAGATTATAGTGTTTTGTTTCGTAAGTTTTGCCATCTTTGGCAGTTATTAAGAATTTCTTAATAACTGATTTATTGTCTAATTCACCTGTTTCAAAGATGCTTTTAAGGTGCTGATTGATCGCTGATGTCGTAACCTCAAACAGTTCCGCCATAAGCTTTTGCGAAAGCCACACTGTTTCGCCCTCAAAGCGAACATTGACCTTTGCTTGGCCATCTTTGCTTTGATAAATAACGATTTGCGATTGTTGATTGTCCTTTTTCATATAATTTTGGTTACCTCATACAGTTTTTTCAAAAATTTATTTCAAATTTCACCCACTTCACTTCACCGTCACGCTCTTTGCAAGATTTCTAGGCTTGTCCGGGTCCAGCCCGCGCAAAACCGCAAAATGATATGCGAGGATTTGCCCTGGAATTATTGAAACAATCGGGGCGGCAGTGCCAGCGTCCGGCACGCGGACGTAAGAATCAAACACAGAATTATTCTCCGGAGAAATGCCGATAATGTATCCACCGCGCGCTTTCACCTCCTCTGCATTTGAAAGAATGGCGAGCTTATTTTCATCGTTTGCGACAACCGCGATGCAGGGCGTGTCTTTTGTAATTAAAGCAAGAGTGCCGTGCTTTAACTCGCCTCCAGGAAGCCCGTCTGCATGAATGTAACTAACCTCTTTAATTTTTAACGCGATTTCAAGAGCGACAGGATACATAAGCCCGCGGCCGATAACGTACATGTCCGAGCTCTTTTTAAGACTGCGGGCAAGATCGTGCAAGTACCGCTCATAACGCGGATTTAACATATCGTTTACATGGCCCGCCGCGTTAATGAGAATCTGTTTTGCCTCTTGAAGACGCCCCGCGGCCGCGTATGCGAGCATTGTGTGAAGCGCAATCTGGGCAGTGTACGCTTTGGTTGAAGCGACAGCGCGTTCAGGCCCCGCGTTCAGGCAAAAAGTATGATTAGATTTTTTTGCAACCGAGGAATTGGCGGAATTCACAAGCGATACTATGCGCGCTTTTTTTCTCCGAGCCAAATCCATCGCTTCTAAAACATCAGCTGTTTCGCCGGATTGCGATGTAACAAGGATTAATGTGCTCGCTGTTAAAAATGATACATGCGACCCAAACTCTGACGCGACAACAAAGTTGATATGCTTTTTTGCGATACGCGAAAAAAGATATTCGCCGACCATAGAGGCGTATCCGGCTGTCCCGCACGCAACAGAAAATGTTCCGTAAGCATTTTTAATCATCAGGGCAATTTTTATGATCTCGTCATCGTTTTGGCAAACAGCGCGGCGGATCGTATCCTTCTGTTCCATAATCTCTTTAATCATAAAATGTTTGAACTTGCCCTTGTCAACGCTCTCTGGTTTAAGGTCAACAGTTACTATGCGCCGCTGAATTTCTTTTCCGGTTTTGATATCGTAAAACTCAATAGTTCTCTCTTCTTTTTTCTTAATTCTCGCAATCTGCCCGTCGTCCAAATAAATCACCTTGTTTGTATAAGGAAGAAAAGCCGGAATATCCGATGCCACGAAATACTCGTTTTTTCCGACCCCGATAATGAGCGGCGAGCCGGAGCGTGCAATTATCATCTCGCCTGTGTCTTCAAAAATCGCGACAATGGCGTTTCGCCCTTCAAGACGCCTGAATGCGGAGCGGACTGCGGACAGAGTATTTTTACGTTTCAAACGGTTCAATTCGCACTCAATAAGATTTACGATTACTTCAGTGTCGGTTTCGCTCTTAAAATGAAAACCTTTAGCCGTCAGAAATTTTTTGAGTTCGCTGAAATTTTCAACAATGCCGTTTTGCACAATGGCAATGCGTCCTGTATTTGAAAAATGAGGATGCGCGTTTATCTTGTTGACGCGTCCGGTCGTGGCCCAGCGCGTATGGCCCAAAACCGCAAACGCGCCATGTTCTTCTGTAAGCCGCTTATACACTGGACTATCAAAAGAAAGTTCGCCGATAGCGCCGACCTCTTTAACAGGATCTCCAAAAGTTCCGTCCGCATGCACATAACCAACTCCCCATGAGTCGTATCCGCGATATTCAAGTTTTTTTAATCCCAGAACAACGAGTTTTACAGCGTCGCTCCGAGGGCCGCTATAGCCGATTATTCCACACATAAAGTATATTGAGACTGTAGAAACTAGCTTAATTTGTCATTGCGAGGAGGCTTTAGCCGACGAAGCAATCTGAACTGTGCCTTAATTAAGGGATTGCTTCGCTTCGCTCGCAATGACAAAAGACATTATTCTACAGTCTCATAT
>CAYYGX010000021.1:0-1295 GCA_964471805.1 uncultured Gammaproteobacteria bacterium
GATCAGGACGCGCTTGATAAAATTGAAGCCGAAGAAGGCGAGGGACTTGCGAAAAATAAGCGGGAACTTGCCGAGGAGCTTCGCGAGAAAGTGAATACTGTAGGCAAGGAGGACAAGCCCGGGGCGCAGGTTCAGTGCGTTATCGGAGTAAATATGCTTTCCGAAGGATGGGACGCGCAGACGGTAACGCATATTTTGGGCGTCCGCGCTTTTACGAGCCAGCTTTTATGCGAGCAGGTTATCGGGCGCGGTTTGCGGCGGCTTGACTACGATAATCTTTCCGAGCCGGAGTATGTAACTGTTTTTGGCGTGCCATTTGCGTATCTGCCAGTTGAAGACACCGGCGTGCCGCCAAAGCCGCCATCGCAAAAGACAAAAATTGGCCCGATAGCGGAGCGTGTCGCGTTGGAGATTCGCTGGCCGCATGTGCTCCGGGTTGATTACAAGCTCAATTATTTTTTGGATATTGACTGGAGCAAATTAATACCGCTTGAGCTTTCAACCGAGGACGCGCCAACTGTGGTAGAAGTTGCGCCAGTCATTGACGGCAGGCATGACATAACCCGAATGACCGAGCTTGATTTTCAAATGAAGTTTGGAGAAGAAAAGCGTTTTCAAACCTTGAAGCTCCAAGCCGCGGTTCGGCTTCGCGAGCGGTTCAAAGAAATTTGGGCAGGCGATCCGTCAAGCCATATAAGCCAACTTTTAAAAATTATTGACGAGTTTATTACGTCCGAGAAACTGATACTTAAAGTACCAAAGTTCGCACATACAGAATTGTTCAAACGGATAGTCATTTCGCTTAATCTGCAAAAGATTGTAGAGCACCTCGGGCAGTTTATAAAAAGTTCCAGCTCCGAGGATCCCGTTGCTATCTTTGACACTGTGCGTCCGATAAGAAGCACTGCAACATCGTTTGTATGGTATACGAGCAAGCCAACCCAGCCCGTTCAAAAGAGTCAGATCAGCCATATCGTTGCTGACAGCAAATGGGAAGGAAGTTTAGCGTTTGAGTTTGAACGCGATAGGATTCCTGGATTGGTGTCGTGGGCTAAAAACGACCATCTCGGATTTGAAATTTACTATCTTTGGCAAGGATCGCTCCATACTTACTTTCCGGATTTCATAATTAAGTTTGCGGGTAATCGTTATTTGATTTTGGAAGTCAAGGGCAGGAAAACAGATCAGGACTCTGCCAAGTGGTCTGCCGCAAAAGAGTGGGTTCGGGCGGTAAATTTAAACGGCGGTTTTGGCGAATGGAATTTTAAAACGATTGAAAAGCCGTCGGATGTTTT
>CAYYGX010000021.1:1311-15904 GCA_964471805.1 uncultured Gammaproteobacteria bacterium
GCATTATGACGAAATTCTCAAAATTTTTATTTTTTTTGTTATTACTATTCGTTGCGGTGCCAGTATTTTCCGCGCGCGCCTTTACCTTCAATCCAGATAACATCATCACTGATTTTGAGCTCAAAGATAAAGATTCAATGTCGCTAAGCGCGATAGAGTCATTTTTAGATAAACACGACAGCGTGCTTAAAAATTATTCCGATACAGTTGACGGAGTCCTAAAAAACGCGGCTGAAATTATCCATACCGCCGCGCAAACAAACGGAATCAGCCCGAAGTTTATTTTAACAAAACTTGATCATGAGCAATGTTTGGTGCGCGGATGCAGTTATCATAAAGATCCTATGAAACTCCAAAAAGCCCTTGATTTTGCCGCAGGGTTTGGGGTATGCGAAGGATGCAATGTTAAAGATCCAAAGATTCAAAAATACAAAGGATTTGCGCGTCAGGTTGACGCTCTTGCCAGCGTGCAAAACGATTATATTCGCAAAGCCGGCGGAAACGGCATAAGAGCCAAAGGGCAAGTCTTCAAAACACAAGACGGTTTTACGATCACGCCTGTAAATCAGGCAACCGCAAACTTGTATAATTATACGCCGTACCGCGGAGGCGCCGGCAATAACATCGGCGGCAACTATTTTTTCGCAAAACTCTGGGACGAGTACTGGGGGTCGCTTTTGTATCCGGACGGCGCGATTTTGACTGACGGGAATTCGTATTGGCTGATTGACGGAAGCGCGAAACGGCGGTACGGCTCTTATTCCATATTTCTCTCGGAGCGCGACCGAGGCGATGCGATAACGGTTTCCGGAGCAGTTTTGGAAGAATATCCGGACGGTCCTGAAATTAAATTTTCAAA
Organism: uncultured Gammaproteobacteria bacterium; assembly: GCA_964471805.1. GTDB lineage: Bacteria > Patescibacteriota > Patescibacteriia > UBA9629 > UBA9629 > UBA9645. The sequence goes on from CAYYGX010000021.1 coordinate 2,171, forward strand.
TTATTCTCTTGTACAGAATGAAACTGGTGAACGATACCTTCTCGTTAACGGCCGCAAAAGAAAAATTGACGGCGATGAAACGTTCCGCCTTCTAGGATTTAATCCTGAAGAAGTGGAGATCGTAAATTCAAATGAACTCTCTTCGTATCCTCCTGCGGTTCAAATTACAAAAGACGACGTGTATCCTCAAGGAGCGCTAGTGAAAGCGGCGAATGGCGAGTTTTATTTTATTCAGAACGGATTTAAGTATTCTATACACTCCGAAATCGCGGCATTAAATTATCCAAACATCGCGCCTCGCGACATTACTCCCGAGGAGCTTGCGCGATATTACAATGGCGGCGAGCAGAAAATCAAAGATGGAAAATTCATCAAGTCGCGAGAAGGAGTGTTTTATATCGTGTCGCATGGAGTTCTGCGGCCGATTGCAAGCGTTCAGGATTTTATTTCGCTTTTTAGCGAGCAAAAACTTTCAGATGTAACTGAAGTTTCTCCAGAGGTTATTGCGATTCATAAGATAGGAGAGCTGATTGTAACCGGATCATATGAGCGAAACGGCGAGATCGTTCTTCCGCTTTCGCCCGTTGCCGTTGTAAATCCGCGCGCATTATGGATGAGCGCTGAATCTCCGCCTTCGGTAATTTCAGGAGCGAGTTTTGTTGTTTCCGTTCGTTTTAAGAATAAAAGCGATGTAAAGTGGGGAAAGGGCGATGTGTATGCGCTCGTCAAAGAAACGCAAACTCGGAAAGAGAATAGCGACATAGTGCCAAAAGATGTCGCGCATACTTTTTCCGTGCCTGTAACTTTAGAAATCAAAGGAGACGCGACTTTGACTTTTCAGTTGTATACAAAAGACGGCGCGGAAGTAAAAGGCGGGCTGTATCAGACGCGAGTTTCCGTAAAAGAATCGGATTACAAGGCGCGTATCGTTTCTCATACGATTCCGTCAAAAATTAAACAAGGAAAGACGCCTTTCAAAGTTGAAGTGCGGATTAAAAATGAGGGATTAAAACCATGGATAAGGCGAAAAACGGGTCTGAAAGTTTCAACTGGCGAAGGCGGCGTGAGCCCGTTTTACGACGCTTACGATTGGCTTGATACAGCAACAGCCTCTGTATCTTTGGAGCCGAAAAAAGACGCGATTCTCCCGGGCGAGACTGCTGTTTTTCGCTTTACTATCAAAACCGATCGCGCAGAAATTGCCGCGCATACATATCGCTTGTCTCTTTTTATGGCTGACAAAAAGGAGATTGTTAACTTAAACGGCAAGGATTTTTGGGAGGGAACTTTGCGCGTGGAGCGTTGATCCACAGCCCAGAAAGTTTTCTAGGTTCTGGGTTCTGGGTTCTGTGTTCATGGTTGATTTTTTCCCTAGTATTGCTATGCTAAAAGCAATATAAGAAATATATGCAACATTATTACTTTCCTATTATTATTGAGCGCGATGATGACGGATATTTTGTTTCATGCCCTGAACTGCAGGGTTGTTATACCCAAGGAGATACATACGAAGAGGCCATCAAAAACATGCAGGATTGCATACGATTGCATGTAGAAGATATTCAAGGTGAAGAAAATATTTATGAACGGATGCGCTCCATTAGTTTATCAACCGTAGAAGTTGCGGTGTAATATGTATGTCCTCCAAATTGCCTCGCGTGAGCGCCAAAGAAATTATCGCCGTGCTTAAAAAGCGCGGATTTGTTTTAGTACGACAGAGCGGGAGTCATCAAATTTACAGAAACGCTTTTGAAATGCGAGTAACAGTGCCGTTTCATGGAGCGAAGATTCTTCATCCAAAAGTATTGCGTAGCATTATGAAGGATATGGATTTAGTAGAAGAGGAATTGCGACTTTTAGTATAAATTATAGATTTATGGAAGGGTGGCCGAGCGGTTGAAGGCGCGGTTCTCGAAAAGCCGTTTCCGAGCAATCGGAACGTGGGTTCGAATCCCACCCCTTCCGCCATTAGTTTTTCGTTTGCAATTATGTCATCATTAGTGAAAAAAATACCGGATTTTAAATACGGAGTTATTTGGGACGACCAGATTAGCGATCATAGAATTAGCTGTATTGATGTCTCAAAAAAGAAAGATGTTGAGAAATTGATGCAGAACAAAAGAGCAATTCTTGCGGTTCAAGACCCGCCATATAATATTGATATAAACGATGAATTTGGCAATCTGCCTTTGGACCAATAGATTGCGTAGCATTTACCATGCGGTCTTGCCACAGGGTCATTCATTAAAGAAATCATGAAAGAAAAAATTAAAATAACTTATGAAGAACTTGGCAAAGCGTTGTTTACGTTTATCTATAAGGTGGCATGGGACTATTTTAATGATAAAAAATTATTAAAAGAGTTAGCCCTCGAAAATAAGGATAAGCGCTATGTTCTTGAAGCTACCACAGCATTATTTTATCTTACTATTATAAAGCTCGAAGGTTTCTTGGGTAATGAAAATTTAGAAAAAAAAGTTTTTGATAGTATGCACGAAGCACTTTACAAAGGGCTTGGTTTGGACGAGAAAAAGAGTAAAGAAATGAAAAGGTATTTTATAAAGAGGTATGCAGAATATCAAGATGCAATGAAAGAAAAAAAAGGGCCAAATTGGTTATGGCCGTTAATGCATCATATTCTCAATAATTTGAAAAATGGGGAAACAAACGATGCTTTTGCTATAATGAACTTAACTATCTTTTTCATGGAGGCGATAGAACAAATTCATAACTTGATAAGCGAGTATGAAGTTGTCTAAGTTAAATTACCTCAAAAAGCACTTTATTTATAAAGGTTTTTCGGGCATTTTTACAAATTGCTTGTTTAGTGGCAATTTGCTATATTGTAAATATGAAGATATTTCAACGAGACTTTGAACATCGCATTGCCTCGGTCCTTTTTAAGAGCCGCATGGCGGTCATTTTAGGTCCAAGACAGTCCGGGAAAACAACGCTTGCCAAAAAAATTATTGATTCCTACGGCTCTGTTGCGGAGTATTACGACTGCCAACTTGCCGACGTGCGAGCGCACTTTGCGCTTGGCCATCCGGATCAACTCCTGCCGCTTACGCAGAATAAAAAAATTGTCGTGTTTGATGAAGCGCAGACCATTCAAGATATTGGCAGTATTCTAAAGGCCTACCACGACACCTATCCGGAAGTTCAAATTATCGCAACAGGATCGTCATCGTTTGATCTCGCCAACAAAATCAAAGAGCCAATGACGGGACGGGCGTACGAGTTTACCCTATTGCCGCTTTCATTGCATGAAATAACTTCAGCCTACCCTTGTTTAGAGCGGCATGACCTTTTGCCTCTTATGCAGTTTGGCTCCTACCCGGCTGTCGTCGCCGCGGAAACAGTGGAAGAAAAATTGTTTGTTATAAAAAATATCGCCACGAACTATCTCTATAAAGATATTTTTGTTTTTGAAACGATCCGCAACCCAAAGATATTTGAGGATTTGCTCAAAATGCTCGCCCTCCAAGTGGGTTCCATAGTGTCCGTCAACGAATTAGCGCAAGGGCTCGGCGTGACGAGGGCAACCGTCAACCGCTACCTAACCTTGCTTGAGCAGTCATTCATCATGAAACGGATCTATTCTTTTTCAAACAATCCTCGCAATGAAATTAAAAAAGGATTCAAAGTTTATTTTCTTGATACGGGTGTGCGCAATGCTCTTGCGGATATCATATCTCCAATGGAAACGCGCGCCGACCGGGGAGCGATTTTTGAAAATTTTTTTGTCAGCGAGCGCATGAAAAAAGGTTCTCTCGAAATTTTCTCTCCCGAAATTATGTTTTGGAGATCGCGCACCGGGCTTGAGATTGACGTGATAGAAAAAAGCGGCGCCAGTATTTCCGCCTTTGAGTGTAAATGGAAAGACGTTGCTTCTGCCCCTGCGCAGTTTACCAGAGTCTATCCTGAAGCAAGATTTGAGTCAGTGACTGTTGATAATATATTAAAGAATACTCGTTTTTAATTTTTTACCCGCATGCCCCTCTCCCGCGCGCAATTTCTATTTTTTATTATTACCATACTAATTCTCGTTGGTTTTAGTTTTGCCTATTTCACTATGGAAAATTACAAGTTCATGACAAACGCGGGAATGATCGCCGGGTTTACAATTCTTGCGCTTGCGACAAACAAAAAAGTCCGCTATCCTCCTGTAATACTCGCCGGCTTCACAGCGTGGGCGCTTCTGCACTTATCTGGAAGCAATGTTATTGTCGGCGGATCCGCGCTTTATGATCGCGTAATTTTTCCAGTCGCAGGAGCGCTTCCGATTATTCGCTATGATCAAATTGTCCACACAGTAGGGTTTGGTTTTGCCACAGCTCTTGTATATCATATAATGGCTTCTCGCGTTCCAGAGGCCGCGCGCAATTCCGCGCTCATTCTATCAACGATCGCGCTTGCTGGGCTTGGCGTTGGAGCCATAAACGAGATGATTGAGTTTGCGGCGCTCGCCATCTTTCCGACAGCCGACATCGGAGGATATGAAAATACTCTGCTTGATCTTTTCGGCGATTTTGTCGGCGCGATTTTTGCGGTAATCATCATTCGTTTTATAAAATCAAAAAAATAACGACATGACGCCTTCTGTTTCTATTATAATCCCAACCTTAAATGAAGAGCGCTACATCGCGAGCCTGCTTAGCGACATCTTCGCGCAAACAATGAGTCCGCGCGAGGTGATTGTTGTTGATGGCGGTTCTCGCGATAAAACTTGCGAACTAGTCAGACAATTTTCAGGCGTTCGTTTGTTTTGTATAGAGCCTTCTGTTGCAATCCAGCGCAATTTTGGCGCAAAAGTGGCGCGAGGAAGCATTCTTTTTTTTCTGGACGCGGACACAAGGTTGAAGCCGAATTTTCTTGAAAAATCGCTCGGCGAGTTTTTGCGCCGCGGGCTTGATATCGCGTGCCCTCTTTATTTTCCTTATTTTTCTTCAGCCCGGCTTGCTTTTTTTTATACGTGTTTCAATTTCGTATTGTTTATTGCCCAATATTTTTCCCCGGCCGGCGCGGGTTCTCTCATGGTTTTCGCGGACGTGTTTCGCGAAAGCGGCGGCTTTGATTCCAGATTTCGTTTTGAGGATATTGAACTCATTCGCCGCATAGCAGAGGAGCATAGGTTTCGGATGCTTTACAGGCGGCTTGTTGTATCTCCTAGAAGATTTGAAACCTACGGCTTTATGAGAACCGGACTTATGTACGCAAAACTGGCATTTCTTTTTGCGCTGAACGACCACTCTGCCGCGAATCGCGTGAAGTATCCGATGGGGGAGTATCAAAAAATCAAAAATCATTGACACCTATTTTGTTTATCCCTACACTTAAAAACAGTAAAGTTTTTATGATATGATCACGAAAGCGATTATTCCTGTTGCCGGCATGGGAACGCGATTTCTTCCGGCCGCTAAATCAATTCCAAAAGAGATGTTTCCGCTTTTGGATAAGCCAGTCATTCATTATATTGTTGAGGAGGCTGTGAAAAGCGGAATAACTGATATTATTTTTGTTACATCGGCGCATAAAAAAGCTGTTGAAGATTATTTTGACGCTCACTTTGAACTGGAATACAGGCTTGAACAAAAAGGCAAACATGAAATTAGCGACGAACTGCGTTCCATCCGGGAGATGGCGCGTTTTTATTTTATCCGCCAGTCAGCCCCTTTAGGCGACGGAGACGCAGTTTTACGCGCTCGGCATTTTCTTTTCCCCGATGAATCGTGCGTTGTAATGTGGGGCGATGATCTTATTTTTCACACCGAACCAACTTTGAAACATATGCTTTCGCTCCACGAAAAGTATCGCGCTCCGATTTTTGCTGTGCAGGAGTTGGAAGGCGAATGGCTTGAGCGCTACGGCGTTATTGCCGGAGTTTTGATCGAAGAAAACGTATACAAAGTTTCCCATATTATTGAAAAACCAAAACGTTCTTTAGCGCCTTCAAATTTGGGCATTGTCGGCATGTATATTGCGACTCCTCATGTTATTGCCTCGCTTTTGGCGCAAACTCCGTCAGAGGATGGAGAAATCCGTTTTTCTCACGCGCTTCGGGACTCTATAAAAGAAACTCCTGTGTACGCTTATAAATTTCCAGGGGTTCGCTTTGACTGCGGCAACAAACTTGGATGGCTCAAGGCAAATGTGTATTTGGGTTTACGCGATAAAGAGATAGGAAAGGACTTTTCAGATTTTATTAAACAAATTTAAATTTTGAGTTTTCATCCTATGTTTTCTCGCAATTCTTTTTTTATCAAGACAGTTATTATTTTTACAATACTCTTGTCTCTCGGTTTTGGTTGCCGCAAGCGTATTCCAATTGAGTCAATTGAACCGATTACTTTGGAATACTGGCAGGTATGGAACAATTCCTTTGATATGAAGCCGCTCATTCTAAAATACGAAAAGGCGAATCCGACTATTAAAGTTCATTTCCGAAATTTGCGTTTTGAAGAATATGAGCATGAGATGCTGACAGCCCTTGCCGAAGATCGCGGGCCCGACATATTTTCAATTCCGCATGACTGGGTCGGGCTTTATGAAGAAAGTATCGCGCCCGCGCCCGAGAGCGTGGAAATCAAGCGCGCGATTTTACAAGAGCCAAAACCAGGGGAATTGGAGCCGACAATCAAAGAGGTTGTAACCGATCGCGCGGCAGTAATAAATGCGCGCGATATAAAGCGGAATTACTACTCTTTTGTCAAAGATGACGTTCTCCGCAAGACCGGGATAGAAGGCGCGGACGCGCCATCTTCTACAGTAGCAAAAGAGGCATTAATGGCAGTGCCGCTTTCCGTAGATACGCTCGGACTTTATTACAACATCGGCATTCTTGAAAAAAACGATATTTATGATCCTCCTCAAACGTGGCAGAGATTTCAGGAGGACGTGATGAAAATCGCGCAGGTGAATGAAGATGGCGAGATTAGAGAGGCGGGCGCGGCTTTTGGGACAGCGAACAATCTCATTCGCCCGACCGATATTCTTTCCGCTCTCATGCTTCAAACCGGCGTTACGATGATTGATGAAGAACGGGGGTTTGCAACGTTCCATAACAATATCCGCGAAGAGAACAAGTACAATATAGGGCTTGAAGCGCTTCGTTTTTACACCGATTTTGCGGATCCGGTTAAAAAAGTGTACACATGGAACGAATCCCAGGAACACGCGCTTGAAGCGTTTAAGCAGGGACGGGTGGCCTATATGTTAGGATATTCCTACAACCTTCAGGAAATCCGCGCCTCTCGCGTAAATTTCGGAGTTGCGCCTTTGCCTGTGCCGGTTGGAGCGCTCGGGAGCGCCACAATCGCTAATTATTGGGTTGAAGCGGTTTCAAAAAAATCCGAGCATCAAAACGAAGCATGGCATTTTTTGAACTTTCTTTCCCAGCCGGAGAATTTGCTTGTTTTGCAGTCAACAGCCGGTAAAATTTCGCCGTTAAAAGAACAGTCCATAAAAATTACCGATCCTGAAATCTCGGTGTTTGCCTCCCAAGCTCCGCAGGCGCGCGTGTGGTATTTTGGCAAATCCGCGCCAGATGCGGAAGATGCGCTGATTCAAATGATCGCATCGGTTGTGAACGGCAAACAATCTCTTGAAGACGCGCTTGCCTCCGGCGCGCAGAAGGTTACAGCCACATTGCGGTGAAATGTCAAAAATTTCCCTTCCATTACTGTCATTGCGAGGAGCCATGAAAGCTTTCATGGCGAGAAAGCAATCTCACATTTTCGGCTTACATATGAGATTGCTTCGCCCTGTAAGCTTACAGGGCTCGCAATGACAATTTTCGGACAGTCTGAATTCTATTTACCAAAGTTTAGTTTCTATGAGATTCTTTTTTTTAATCGCAATCGCAATAATTTTTTTTATTCCAAATATAGTTCTCGCTCAACCGTCATTATTGCCCGCCTGCGCCGAGAGCGGAAACTGCGGCTTTTGCGACATTGTGGACGTTATTGGCAGAGGGTTTGAGTTCGTGTTATACTTTCTCGGCGCGACGATTTTTTTTGTTTTCATATGGGGCGCGTTTGACTTAATCGCCGCGCGTGGCAGAAGCGAAAAAGTTGAAGCCGGCAAGAACGAGATGAAAGGCGCGCTTTTCGGCCTACTCTTTGTTCTCATCTCGTGGCACGTTATTAATGTAACAGTGTACGTTCTTACAACTCCCTCAAACCAGCCGCTTGATGCGAAAAAAGGCTCTGACGGGCGAGGAGGAGTGTTGTTTGCAAATCCGTGGAACTGGCTATGCGCGGAGGGAGCTATAGCAGGGCTTCCGCCTGAACAAATTCCATGCTTCAGCCGGGGCGACGGGACGCCGTGCGATCAAAATAAAATTTGCATACAAGGGGAGTGCGGCGGTCCTAAAGGAAATCAATCGTCATATCAAACCACGTGTGATTATTTGAAAGGCACGTATCCGGATAAATTTAATAGTACTTATAAGTGTATACCGAAAACAGATGCAGATAATTCTAATAAGACAGCGCTTGAAAATAAAAAAAAAGCGGAGCTACAGAATCGCTCGCCTCAATATAACACAGTATTTATAGATTGCCTTCCAGATCCATCATTTTGCGGCTTTAGCAACACAACCTATTTCTGTTGCGGCGAGGTGCACGAAAGCGAGAATCCGTATCGTGTTAAGAAACCTTGAATTACGAAATGACTTAAAATTGTCATTGCGAGCGACCAAAGGGAGCGAAGCAATCTCTGGTGTGGCTTATTTAAGAGATTGCTTCGTCGCTACGCTCCTCGCAATGACAAAAAACAAATTTTTGGACAGTCTGAAAATTTGCTAAAATTTAGTGCTTATGCCTAATTCATCGCGCGCGAAAACTATTATTAAAATCATATCAGTCGGCGCGTTGTTTCTTCCGCTTGCCGCGCTCGCCGCGCCTATTAAAATTTCCGATCCAATTGGCGCAGGAAGCGCGCTTGAAATTTACGCCCGCGTCATTAAAGCGTTTCTTGCAACTGTCGGCATTTTCGCGCTTTTGAATTTCGTCGTCGCGGGCGTCGGGCTCATCGCGTCCCGCGGCAATCCGGAGGCGGTCAAAAAAAACCGGGACAATATGCTCTGGACAATCATCGGAATCGCGCTTTTATTCGGCGCTTACGCGATTCTCGCATTTGTGATAGATCGTTTGACAGGCTCTTTAAACATTGGGACGCAGTGAAAGTTGACCGTTATTTTACTGTAGTGGTATAATGGAGGCGTATTGTGGAGAAGTTTTTGAAGCATGGCTTATCATTTAACAAGAAAGATTGGAATCGCATATTTTCTGTTTCTAGCTTTTTTCGCTGTAATTCCTTTTTTAACAAAAGCGCAAAATTGCGCGCCCGGAGATGTGCCTGCGCCGGTATATGACTCAACAGGAAAAATCATCAGGTATGAAGGATGTCTCTACGGCTCCGACGTTGTTCCTTGTCAACAAGGTGAAAACGGTTGCCCTTTTGGCAAGCCCGTAACCGATCTCCGGACCAATGTCCGCATCGCTCTTAACGTAATTTTTGGCTTTCTCGGGATCGTTGTGATTGTGATGATAGTGTACGGCGCGTTTGAATGGCTGACATCAATGGGAAGCGAGGATAAAGTAAAAAAGGGCCGGGATACAATGCTTTGGGCCGCTGTCGGCGCGGTTGCGATAGCGGTTGCGTGGACTGTTACGTCGTTTATTTTACATACTGGACGAGTGGTGGGAAGTTAAGCACTATGCTTCAATTAAGAACAAAATCACAGGTTCAGGGCTTAGCAGATTTACTGCTTGATGTTATTAAAATTATTATTGGCGCGGTTATTATTGGTTTCTTTATACCGTCATCAGGAGTTCCGTTTGAGTTTTTTATAGTAGGGATTGTATTGATTATTATGTCTTTTTGGTTTAGTATGAAATTATTAGGGTCAATAAAAGCATAACGTATGGTTTTAGATAAGGAAATCTCTGTTATTATAGTATATATGCTAATCCTCGCTCTTGCGACACTTGGGTATATTGCGGCGTGTCGGGGAGTTATGGCAATGAGGAGGGACAATTCAAATGACTCTTAAAACAATCGTCTATATTTTATTTTTTCTAGAATTTTTTGCGAGCCTTATTGTTATATACATAATGGACAAGAAGGTGAAACTAGCAAAATAATTTTTAGCTTTATAAATAACCGAATCATCTCATGATTCATGTAAGGTGAAAGCTCTAACTGAACCATGACCAATGATTCATAATTCAATTATATGATGCGTTCTATCAAAAAAGTATTTTTTCTAGGAGCGGCGTTTGCATTTGTTGCGCTTGTGCTGATGCCGCAAGAGGCGGGTGCGGCCGGATGGGCAACAACAACTGGAACGTCAATTCAAGGCGAGAATAAGATTACGCAAAATAGTTCCATACTCTATAAGAGTTTTGATTTACAGTCGTCAGGAACAGGCGATCACAATCTTACACAAATTAGCGGTTTAACTATCATTGACGTTGATGCAAGCGGAACTGTTAATACAGATATTAAAAAAGTTTCATTGTGGCTGGAAACGACGAATATACCATCCCCGGACGGGTGGAGCGCGCAAGATAGTTTTATTGCATCAAAGACAGGAATCTCAATTGGTACACAGTTTACTATTGATTTTAATCCAGTTTTAATTTCAGGGACAAGGCGGATTTATCTTATATTAGATGTTTCAGATTCAGCGATTCAAGGGCATAAAATGGCTTTGCAGAATGTGGGTACCTCACTGGTGGGTACTCCTGCGGGGTTGACAGCGCAGATTATTGGATCGCCCAGTACCGATTTCGTGATTGTTCAAAATAAAAAAGCCGGCGATCAGTGCAATCCGAGAGCACAGACATCTGAATGTATTAATGGAACTTTGTGCGAGCCGGAACTGGGAGGAATCTGCATTCCGATCGTTGAAAATCGCAAAATCGGCACCTACTGCACAGAAGCAAAACATTGCAAGCTTGGAACAGACACTCTTACATTGACATGCGATGATACGCAACATGCCTGCGTTGGCGCTACGAATAATGTTTCATGCGCGGACAGCGTTGTGAATCAAAATCCTAATTTTGGAAAAACTAAAGATCAACTTGCTTCAGATCAGCGTTGCGACACCGGGCTCGTATGCGATGCGCAAGAATTAAAGTGCGTGAATGATTTCGGGCAGGGAGAAGTGCCGGGAGATAAATTAGGCGACGCGGCAACTGACATCCGCGATCAGATCAGAAACCTCATCAATATCGCGCTCGGTTTCCTCGGAGTCGCGGGCGTGATTGTAACTCTCTATGGAGGATTCACATGGATGACCGCATTTGGAGACGATGAAAAAGTCGGCAAAGCAAAGAAAACTATTGTCGCAGGCATCATCGGAATTGTCATCATCGGAGTGGCGTGGACTATCGTCAGTTACGTCCTTAAAGTCGCGGAGAAGGTGGCGTAAAAAAGCATGTAGAAGAATGTCTTTTGTCATTGCGAGGAGCAGAGCGACGAAGCAATCTCTTACTTAAGCCAAAAATAGATTGCTTCGCTTCGCTCGCAATGACAGGAAAAGACGCATTTCGTAATTTAAACTATACTATGAAACATTACTTATCTATTATCATTACCGCGTTTTTTGCCTTGTTACTGATTCCAACCTCCGCCCTCGCGCTCTCTGGCACCATTAGTCAGTCATGTCAAGAGAATGCAAACTGCGGGACGCTTAATTTTACTGATTGGAAAGGAGCCGCGCAAACAAATATACAACTCCAGTGCGTTTCTAACCGTTGCGTGGTGCCTAAACAATATGTCGCAATCGGCACCTGGTGCGGCTCAAGTTTGCACTGCGAGGACGAAACATCCGTTTTGCAGTTTACTTGTCTCAATGATAAAAATTACTGCGTTGCCGCGGTGAATGCGGTCGCATGTATTGACGAACTCGCGCGGCTGAATAAGGACTCTGCGATCGGAACGCTAGGAACGTCTATTCCAGAAAGCGAGCGGTGCGCAATCGGGCTCGTGTGCGACATCCAAAACAGCGGGCTATGCCAAAACGATTTCGGGCAGGGGGAAATTCCGGCAGATAAACTAGGCGATGCGGCTTCAGACATTCGTGATCAGATTCGGGAGCTTTTGAACATCGCGCTCGGTTTCCTCGGAGTCGCGGGCGTTATTGTTACAATGTACGGAGGCGCTTTATGGATGGCATCCGCCGGAGACGACGAGAAAGTTGAAAAAGCAAAGAAAACCATTGTCGCAGGCTTGATCGGTTTGGTGATTATCGGCATCTCATGGACGATTGTAAGTTATGTGCTTAAAATAACGCAGACGATTGCGTAATGGGAGTAAATATGGATATATCCCAAAGCGAGCAATTCAGATTTGAGAAGTTAAAGGAATTGGAAAAAGAGCGTTTTGAGTTGGAGTACGGACGAATACTCAAACAAGGATTTTTCGGGTTAGGCGGATTTCTGATCGTTTTAATACAGTTGTTGTTCGGGATACGGGATTTAAGCCGAGATGAACGTTTCGTGTTGATTGGTATAATGATTAGCGTTGTTCTTGCGATCGTATTTTTGTATGTTAAATACGAGAAAGAGAAGATTGAATATTTGTCGCGCTTGAAAAGTTTGTATATCAAATTTTTGAAGCGAGACGTGTAATTATATGTCGGTTGCAACAAATGACTATGTGAGTGAATATCTAGATCAATATTTTAGCGAATATACAAGGAAAGCGGAAAATTTTAATGGTTTCGAACGATTTTTACTGCGGCTTGATCCGATATGGTTTGGCATCTTTTTTAGCATTATCATTATTTTAACTGTTATTATTATCGCTTTTTAATAACCCGCCGCCCGCGCGAGGCTAGGAAAATGGCTTTGCGGGGGATGTAAATTTGTTGAAACGATATGTCGCCAATTACCGTGAGAGCGCAATACAATAGAGCGAAGCGCGCTTTATTTTTAGACACTGATTTGCCTGAAATAGAAAATGAGCCGCTTACTATACGGATACATTTTGTTCGCCAAAGTCATGAAGAAAGACAGCGCGAAGATTTTTTTAATGCGCTTAACGCGGCGTACGGCATCGCTTCTGAATTTGGTAACGGTGTATCGTATGTTCGGAAGATTCGTGACAACGCAGATAAACGAGTGAAGGCGTTATGGCGTTAGAAAAACAAGCAACACGGTACGTGGTTGATACCGATCTGATCATCAACCACTTGCGAAAAGCCGCAGACCTTGCCGCGATCCTTAACCCGCTTGCTAAAGACGATGCCGCGTTCCTTGTTTCCTCTGTAAATGCAAAGCATTTTAGGAAGATACCGGATGTTGTATTGTATAAATTTTAGTGAGCATTTTAACTAACCCGCCCCCAGCGCGAGGCCAGAAAATGGCTTTGCGGGGGAGGGAGAATGATATGATAAGAAAATTTTATTTATTGTTAGTAGTGTTCATACCAGTGATAATGATTACTGGATTTTTTATCATTACTACACCGGTAGTAGCCATTACCTTTGATTGTACGCAACAAGCAACAGGTGGTCTCATTGCTAGTGAAGGAGAAGCATGTGGTTATATTGCACAGGATACAAAAGAGGCTGGTTGTCTTCTTAATGCTAATCCGCCAGTTGTTTGTTCATCAAATGAATTTAATCCTTGCAAAACGCGTGTTTGTTTAAGAAGTATTGGATCTCAATGCGCTACTAACAATGAGTGTGAAGGGGGAAGTGTTTGTAATTTGAATACT
>CAYYGX010000022.1:0-15789 GCA_964471805.1 uncultured Gammaproteobacteria bacterium
CGTCAAGGACGATGAGCATAATGTTTATCTTGATTGTATTGTTGTTGATAATCGTCCGGAATAATGTCAGATAAAAATTGTTTCAGATCTTCATTTTCGCTAATAATAACTGTATTTTGTTTATCTAAAAAATTAAACAACCCTGAATCATTGATCATTTTTCCAGAACACTTTTCTTTCAAGGTTTGAATTTTACAGTTGAACATAGAAAGTTTGCAATCTAGATATGATAATTTTTTTTGTACATACTCATTAAATTCATCTGGTAAATCAATGGTTACCCGTGAGCGATTGGTTAAGATGATGTAGTCAATATCGCTATTCTGTCTTGGTTTTTGTAATTTTTCCATTCTGCTTCCAAAAAGTATTATAGCTTGCACATGATGTTCCTCTTTATTGCCCCAAGTTGTTTTTTCCGCCAAGTATTGGTTATATTGATGTAACGCATCACTAAAAATACGTATAAGATTTTCTTTTTGCATTTCAACACGATTATCCGCCCCATTTTTTTCTCCTAAAATAGTTTGTATTTTTTGGGCGGTATATGGGTTGTCTGCTGATTTCACAGCTAATTTTCTACCTACATCCTTTGGTATGTTAGATTTTTCAAGAGTATAAAGCACTTTTGGCACCCGGGTTATCGCAAGATCTATATTTCGTTCAGACGCGTTGGAAACTGTTTCCGTGGTGACAACAGTTTTATTTATTAACTCGTCTAAAAATTCAGCTTCTTTTATTTGTTTTTCCATTGGTCTTGTAATATCGTGTTTATATTTTTGAATATAGTTTTAATTACCCCGTGCTCCCGAATCCTCCCCGCGAGTTTGGAGCAATTTGATCAACCTCCTCAAATTCCGCAAGCGCGATTTTGACAAGCACTGCCTGGGCGAGTCGCGTTCCACGTTGTATTATAACCGGCTCGTCGGTAAAGTTGTACAGTTGCAAAATCAATTCGTCTTTTGGTCCGCAAAAATCTTGGTCAATAATGCCGATGCCTTGCGGAATGGAGAGGCCGTATTTTCGCGGAGTGGAAGATCTCGGGATAACCATAAGCATATATCCGTGTGGCGTTTGAATAATAACGTTTCCAGGAATTCTCGCGATTTCTTTCGGCGCTACCACAGCGTCCTCGCGCGCGTAAAGATCAAACGCAACCGACCCTTCAGTGTGGTACTCGGGAATCGGAAGCGTTTTGTCTATGCGGATAATTTTAACTTGTATATGTTTATTCACGGGACTGTTACGAAATAGCTTAAATTTGTCATTGCGAGGAGCGAAGCGACGAAGCAATCCCTTAAATAAGCCACAAAGAGATTGCTTCGCTTCGCTCGCAATGACAAAAAATACATGCACAACAGTTCTGTCATTGAAAAGAGAGAATTAATTCCGAGAGCGTCTCAAATAAAAAATCCGGATTTTCTGCCGCAAGCATCTCTTTGGGATGATAGCCGCTTGCAACTCCAACAGATTGTATTCCCACAACTTTCGCCGCTTGAATGTCGTATATCGTGTCGCCGCAATATAGCGCGTGTTTGTTTGGAATTTGAAGACGAATTAGAATGTTTTGCAAATCCGTTTCTTTGTTGTGCGATCCGCCGAGGACATGAGTTATATGATGATCAATGCCATACTCTCGCGCTTCTCTTTCTACAAACTCTGTTGGATGAGCGGATAGAATCGCAATGCGCTTACCCTCATGAATGAGCCGCTCAAAAACGTTTTGCGCATCTGGATATATCGTTGGCGAATTGCCAGATGCGACTGCTTCATGAAAGTATTGTCTGAAGAGCGCCAGCAGTACGTCCGCATCTTCAGTGATGCCATTTTTGCGATAGTGTTCCAGAGCAGATACTTTCGCATCTTTGCACATTTCAGAAAACGGCAAAATCGGTTTTCCGTATTGCTTTAGCACGCGCGCGGTTGTTTCGTATATTGGTTTTCTGTCGTCCGAGACAACGCCGCTCCAGTCAAAGATAAAGAGATTAATGTTTGGTAGTTTCATATTTTTTATACCATGTTTTACTTTTTAACATCCCCCTCTCTTTAAACATCTCTGCGGCTTCTTTCACTAGATATATTTTTGTAATTCCAGCATTACGGACTTTTTCTAAGCACGGTTCGCACCCCCACCAATGTCCGAATATATACATTTCTCCGTTTTCGGTATCAACCTCCATAAGCCGAGCGTTCCTTAGAGCATCAGCCTCCGCGTGATTTTCTTCTACGCACTCTTGGCACAAATTGTAGCCAATGCCGGAGGGGAGATTTTGGATAACGCGAGGACATGAAGATGGAACTCGATCTCTCCCATTATGTCCGCGCGCGATAATAGTCTTTTTGTTTACGATCACTGCTCCGATTTGTCGTGATCCGCAACCGGACTTGCATGCTTCTTTGTAAGCCTCTTGCATAAACGGATGCGAGGCGTCAACGTACTCATAGTGTTTCAAGTGTTCCATATTTTTCTTTTAACTCTTCCAATTTTCCTTCCCGAATAAGCCGTATTTCTTCCACGTTGTCGGAGCGCGCTTCCAAACTATACGGAGTAGAGGCGGTATATTTTGCGTCCGCAACTCCGTGTTTTTCGGTTTCTTCAGAAGATACAGGGCTTGATAGCGTATGAAATACAAGCTGGCAAATTCTCTCGCCCGGGTATAGCCGAATGATTTGTCCGTTTGTGTTGTTTACAATCGGAATCATCAAATATCCGGAGTATCCGACATCAATAATGCCGCTTTCAATAATGAGCCCGCGGCGGATGATCGTGCTACGCGCGTACATCACCGCCATCAAGGTGTTTGATTTGATCGCGATTTTTTCGTACGTTGAGGCGATCACAAATTCAGACGGCAAAATTTCAAGATATTGCCCGGGCTTTATATTTAAAAGTTTGAAGTTCTCTTTTTTGTTTTCGTAATCCATATAATCCACAGTAAGGGCAACTCGCCCTTTTTCGTTGCACTCGGAGTTTTTGGAGATATAAAACATTGTTCCGAGCCGCAGATCAATAGAATTCGGCTGAATTTGATACTCGTCAAGAGATGGTGTAAAGGAGAGATGTCCCTCGCGAATCGCTTTGACGATGTCAGTTTTTGAAAGAGTAGACATAGAAAAATTTCCGCCAAAGGCGGACCAGCCTCTAGCTCTACAAAATTAAAAATGCAAAATCAATTTCACAATACAATTTTTAGCCCTTTTATCGCCGGCATTGGGTTATAACGCGCTGACAGTTGTTCGGTAATTTTTGCAACAAGCGTCTCGTCTCCAGACTCTGCGCGATCAAAGCAGTCAGATTCTGTTGTGAAATAGATCGGTCCATGATTATTTGTACGGTTTATGAGCTCCCATGCTGTGTCATAGTGAATATCGTAAATATGAGCGTTTGAGATAGAGTGCGTGAGTTTTCCAGGGGCTACTCCGAGCTTTCCCGCAAGAATGCACAAGAGCAGATAAAATCCGGCAACGTCGTGCGGACAGCCGAGAATCATGTCGTTGCTCCTTACGATATTATGGATATGCAATTTGTTGTCAATGATATTTGCCGTAAACGTGTACGGGCATGGGACGTTTTTTTTTAGCGTGCCGCTCTCCCCAAGTCCGTCGTCTCCCGGATCCCAGGCTACAACAACAGCGTGGCGCGAACCTGGATTTTCTTTGAGGTGTGTAATAAGCGCTCCCAATTGATCCCTGCCAAAATGATGTCTCCAGCGGTATCCGTAGGCGGCCGCGATCGTACCGTTTTCTTCAGTAAAATCTTTCCAGATGCCTGTAAATTTGTTGACAAAATCGTCCGGATTACGGCTTCCGGTGATAAACCAGATCATTTCAGCCACAAAAAGCGTAACGGGAATTTTCCGGAGCGTCAAGAGAGGATAGCCATGGTCAAGTTCAAAATTTACACCAGGCAATACCTTGAGCCTGTGCCCTGTGCGTTCGTTGTATTCGTCGGAGCCCGTGTTCATAATACGGCGCAGGACTTCCTGATATTGTCGGTCAAATTGGGTCATGAAAAAGTTTATACTTCACCAGCACCTCGTCATCTCCAAGTCGCTGTACATCAATCAATTTTAGCGGCAGATAATCCAGTTCAGCATCATTGCAAAGATTGACTCCGCGGCCAAAAATTTTCGGCGTTATAGTAAGATACAGTTCGTCAACGAGTTGCTCGCGGAGAAAGAGCGAATAAATTTCTGCGCCTCCTCCGATAACAGCGCATTCAAATCCGCGCGAGCTTAATTCTTCCAAAATCGCGCGCGGCGCGGCATTTTTGAATTCCAGAACATTTGGGACTTCGCGCTCTTTGCAAAGATGCGGATTTCGCGTCATAACAACTGTGAGACGATTTTTGAGCGGCTTTGCGAGCGCGCGATATGTGCGTGATCCTACAATCACAACCCCGGCTTTTTCGGTTTGCACCTTAAAAAAGCGCTTGTCAGCGCTTGATGTCCAATCTACAGGGTGGAGAGCCTGTTTTGCTATTTTTCCGTCAAGAGTTATAGCCGCTATCAGTATTGTTCGCATAAAGATAACACGAGGAGTCAAAGGCAGATTAAATCGTCATAATTTCCTCTTCTTTACGCTTCCCCAGTTCCTCAATTTTTTCCGTATACTCGCGCGTGGTTTCGTTCAGTTTTTCTATTTCCGCAAACTTGTCGTCCTCGCGAATTTCCTTATTTTTTTCTTTTATTTCAATATCTTTTTTTGCCTCGTCGCGGATTTTGCGGATTTTGATGCGCTCTTCTTCAAGCATAGTATGCAGTTTTTTCACGATTCTATGTCGCGATTCTTCTGTTAATTCCGGAAGCTGTATCCGCAAAATATCTGTTTCCACAATTGGGTTGAACTCAAGCGCGGACTTGATAAGCCCTTTTTCTATATCTTTGATTATGCTTTTGTCCCATGGCTTGATGACGATCGTTCTTGGCTCGGGCGCGCTGATTGATGCAAGTTCTTTTAACTGCATTCGCGTGCCGCCGTATACATCAAGAGCAATATCCTCAACAAGCGAAGGCGTTGCGCGCGATGCGCGGAGTTTTGAAAGTTCGGTTTTGAGTTGATCTATAATTTGGTTAAAATGCGATTGGTATTGGGTTATCATATAGAAATGTAAAATTTTAATTTTAATTTTTAGTTGTTCCCCACTCCTACGTATACAATATTTCCATCTGAATCATCAACAAGTATTTCAACAGGCGCGCCTCCGGTATACAAAGGCAGGATACTCCATGATTCCCCATTATTGACGCTCTTAAAAAGAGATTCTTTGGTTCCATAGTATAGCTCTTGTTCGCGCAAAGGGTTGAAGCCTATAGCTGTTACTATTCCGGCGCCAGAGTTTGATAAAAGCGTTGGCGCGGTCCAAGTTCCGCCGCTATCTTCAGAAATCAAGAGTCCGGCAGAGCTTGCGAGAAATAGGTGCGAGGGGTTTCGTTGATTTATTTTGAACTGATTCACGCGTTCGCTTCCTTTGAATGATTTTAATGCGTGGACGATGTTCCAATTCACTCCCATGTCCGCGCTTTTGAAAATTCCCTCATATTCTGTCGCGATGTACATTTCGTTTGGATTTCTTGGATTAATTATAAGATCCTTAATCGTTTTGACGCGTATTTTTTTCATCAATCTCCATGAAGCTCCGTTGTCTTCGCTTCCAAACAATGATCCGTTTCGCGTTACGGCAAAAATGCGCGCGGAGAGAGAAGGATGAACCGCGATTGCCGCTATAAGATCGCCGCCAGTTTCAACAGGAATTGAATTCCAGACTGTTCCGCCGTCTCTACTTTGTAAAATTTCCGCGCCTTTGGCAAGATAGATTGTTCCTCGTTTTTCAGGATCAAGAGCAAATGCGTCCGCTTCTCCTGGAACAAGATTTTCCACGCTTTCACCTCCATTATAACTCACCCATAACCCCTTATTTTTTGAAAGCAGGTAAAGCGTGAGAGTGTCTTGCGGGTCAAATTGAATTTTTGAAATATTGAGATTGTCAACCGTTTCTTTTTCCGTTATGCGTCCTTTGAAGATAAATGATTTTCCTTTGTCAACTGATTTAAATATGCCAATTCTTCCGTCGCGCTGAATATTCGCTCTCGTGTTTGAAGCTCGCGGTTCTCCTATTCTGAAGCCGAAAGCCGCGCAACCGCTTGTCAATATCCAGATTGCGATAAAGATGGCGCATTTTTTGATGAAAGTTTTAATAAAATCGTGCTCCATAAAAGTTCCTTATTAACATTATGCCGTATGTCAGAGGTCATTGCAAGGAGTTCATTTAACGCGCCAGTAACAGCCGAAAGCCTAATTTTTTTCCCAATGTCATATAATTCGCGCGCGAGATACCTGTGAATAACATATTTTTTCCCTCCGATTTTATAAAGCAATATGTCGCGTAAAAGACTGACTGTGTACTCTATAGTTTTTTCTCCCAAACGCTCTATAGTTTTTGGAGTAAGGACGATTTGCTCGTGAGCAGAAGCCATAAGCAGTTTCAAAATTTCCCGTTCGTCCTTTGCTCTTTCATGCATTATTTCCGGCGTAAGCGAGAGAGCCAAAGCGATTTTTCCATTTGTAATACGAGCCATAAACTCTTTTTGTTCGCCGGAATAGGTTTCGGGAAGCGCTTTTATGATTTCCGCGCGCGATACATGGGAAAAAATAATAAGTTCGGCTCTGGATATGATTGTTTTTGCAATACCAGCGAGAACGTTCGCGATCAGAATAAATACAGTTTTTCCTGATGGTTCCTCCAGTGTTTTTAATATGGCATTTGCGGCATCGCGCCCGAGCGCCTCTATGGGATCAATTATTACGATTTTATAAGAATTGTGGAGCGATGTGCGCGACAGAGCTAGTTTCAAGGCGCGTATTTCATCAATACTGATAAGTGAAGTATTTGAACCAACTTGTATATTATGAAAGTCTGGATAGATGCCTTTTTCAATTTCTACGCACGCGCGGCACATTTCGCATGGCGCTCTAGAAGATTTTTCGCATACTAACATTTTTCCAAACCAACGCGCGATCGTTGATTTTCCAACATGCTCCGGACCATAGAAGAGGTAGGCGTGAGAAACAGTGTTCGCAGACGATATTTTAGAAAGATAAGCGAGGATTTTTTGATGGCCAACGATTTTCATCTTTATTTAGTACTTAAGATAGATCTCTTATACGCGTCCAGATTATCAAGCGCGATGCCTGTTCCGCGCGCAACGCACAAAAGCGCCTCATCTGCGGTGTATGCCTCCACTCCAGTTGTTTGCGTGATTAGTTTATCAAGATTCCGGAGAAGCGATGTTCCGCCTGAAAGAACCATCCCCTTGTCCATCACGTCTGCTGAAAGTTCCGGAGGCGTGTTAAACAAAACGCTTTTTACCGCATTTATGATTCCTTTTAACGGTTCTTGCAAAGCTTCAGTTGTGTCGTTTGAGTTGATCTCAATAATTCGCGGGAGCCCGGTTAACATATCTCGCCCCATTACATCCATTTTCAGGGGTTCTTTTAAGTAGAGTGCCGAGCCGATTTTAATTTTTGCGGTTTCAGCAGTGCGTTCGCCAATTGCAAGGTTATACTTTCGTTTGATATATTCGCCCAGCGCTTCGTCAAGTTTATTTCCGCCTATTCTAACCGATGTGTTTGTAACAATGCCGCCAAGCGAAATCACAGCTATTTCAGAAGTTCCGCCTCCAATGTCTATTATCATGTGTCCAGAGGCGGATCCGATCGGAATGTTCGCGCCGATCGCGGCCGCAATAGGCTCTTTAATAATATATGCGGCTTTGGCGCCCGCCGCGAGCGTTGCGTCTATCACGGCGCGCCTTTCGGTTGATGTAATGCCAGCCGGAACAGCGATCATCACTTCCGGGCGGAAAATTCTGAAACCGCCAAGCGCTTTGCCTATAAAATATCGGAGCATTGCCTCGGTGGTTTTATAGTCGGCAATCACTCCGTCTTTTAGCGGTTTTTTTGCGATGATCGTATCCGGAGTTCGTCCGAGCATTTCTTTTGCTTCGTTTCCAACCGCCAAAACTTCGTTATTTTTTGTGATCGCCACAACAGATGGCTCATTAATAACAATGCCCCGCTTTGGAATATGCACAAGCGTGTATGTAGTGCCAAGATCAATACCGATTTTTTTTATAAATAATGGCATGAATTAGCGCGATTTCCACTTTTTTATATATTTCAGATGCGATGCGATATGTACTCTTGTCGTTTTATCAAATAAACTTTTCCACCATTTTTTCTGCGCCGAAAGGCGTTTGTGGTAATGAATCATAGCGACATTCGGGTAGTACCATACTTCGTAACCTGCGCCCCAAGTTTTACGGCACAAATCAATGTCTTCGCAGTACATAAAGTATCGTTCATCAAATCCTCCAATAGCGATCCATACGTTTTTTTTAATCATGAAACACGCGCCCGCTAACCAGTCAACTTTTTTAGGATGTCGTTTGTCGTAGTCGCTTATATCATATCTTAGAAGTTCGCGCCTGCCCCAGGGAGTTTTTCCCAGTTTTGTCCGGCGATAGATTGGAGTTAGAAGTTTGGGCCATGCGCGGCACGATAATTGAATGCTTAAGTCCGGATAAATAAGTTTTGGGCCAACAATTCCGCGGGCAGTGTTTTCGGTTAAAAAACGATACAAAGGAGTGATCGCGTCTTCCAGCATCACGATGTCGGAATTGACGATCATAAAGACTTCTCCTCGGGCGGATTTTAGTCCGATATTGTGACCGGCTCCAAATCCGACATTTTTTCCGCGAATGAGCCGCACGGTTTCATACTTTGAAAGAATTTCACGTTCAATTAAGTCCGCGCTCCCGTCGCGCGAGCCGTTGTCGGTGATGATTATTTCATACGAAAGCGAACTCTGTAATGAGCTCGCGCTTTTTACAAATTGCTTCACGAGATTTTTAGTATTGTAGTTGACGAGTGAAATGGATAAGTCCATTGAACAATCTATTTATTAGCGTCCCCGCAACCATTTTTCCACGTTTTTAGAGCCGTCTTTTCCGGATTGTGTTTGAATAAAAAGGCGTTTTTTTAGCATCTTCCGAAGATTTTTTACGATATCCGGCAATGAGCGAAGCGTTCGCGGTTCAAAAAATAGAACGTAGAAAAATTTTGCAAGTTCGTATGGAATGATACGATGAGCGTGGCGGATGAAGATCGCAAACTGAAGATTTTTAATTAGAAAATATAGATGGTTGCGGTAGGAGTAAAAATTTACAAACGATGATTTTTTGCGCCGATTTGGAATCGTTCCCATTTTTGCGGCCGCAGTCCGATCGTGCCATGCGATAGCTTCCGGCACAAGATAGGAGCTGTAGCCCAAAAGCCGCAGACGATACGCAAGATCAACATCTTCTTTATATATAAAAAAATCAGTGTCAAAGTATTCGTAAACCGTCGCTTGGCGATTTTCTCCATAGAGTTTGCTTGATTTCTGAAACATCGGCGTCTTCACGGCTTCAAGCGCGCTTCTTCTGTATATTGGAAGCGCTCCTGAAACGCCAAAAACCTCTCTAGGCTCTTTAATATCTTCCTGATTCCGCCATTCAACCACTTTATGGGAAGGAGTGAGTACCAATCCAAGAGTGTCAATGCTATCAGTTTTGCAATTGGTGGTCAAATCCCAGCGAAAAATCATTCCGCTTACCGCGGCGGCTTCTTTTTGCGCGTCCAAAAAGTTCGTTAATTCTTCTAAATAGCGATCGCCTAGAATCACATCCTGATTCATCATAAAAACGTAATCGCTTCTGCTCCAGTGGATGGCATGGTTGTGCGCCGGCGCAAAGCCGTCGTTCTTGCGATTTTTTATAAGTGTTGTAACAGATGAGAGTTCTTTATGAGATGGATCTTGTAAAAATTGTTCAATGAACGCAATGCTTTCATCATGCGAATTATTATCAATAATCAACACTGAAAAATCCCTAAACGTCTGGTTCGCAATTGAGGAAAGAGCAAACGGCAAATATTTTTCTCCGTTATAGACTATTAAGTGGATTGATACTTTGGGCATATATGATTGTTATGATTTTTTTGTCTGTGATGAGCGAAACACCGCGTCTGCTAGAAGAAGATACCCGATTCCGAGCGGATGGTTCAGAAACGGCGTGAAAAAGTGGACAACGACAAGCGCGATGATACCGGCTGTCAACCCTATCGACATTTTCCATCCGCGTTTAACAATATCAAAAATCAGCGCCAGATACAGAAGTAATCCGACAACCCCGAGTTTATACCACACATCCAGCCATCCCCATTCAAAGGCGAATGTAGTGTAGTAGGGGTTGTCTCTATGCGCGGCAAGATAGCGCGGATCAGTGGTTTTATACGTAACAGTTGCGCCAAACCCGGAGCCAAGGAGCGCGTGGCGCTGTATCCCTTCTTTGAGCGGTAAAAGCAAAGCTTTGCGGCTACGGACTGCCGATTCTTCAGTTTCTGTTGCCCGCTTCGGCAGTGACGAGATGGCTTTGAGCCCTGGAATTTTTCCGATCGGAATAATAAGTATGATAGTAATTAAAGCCAAGCTTGCTATAAAGCAAAGCGCGAGAGTAAACGCATGGCGCAAAGTTTTTTTAATCGGAGCGCGAAAACGGACGAGATAAAGATATGTAAACCATATAAACCCTATAACTCCGCCAACCCAGAATGATCGCGAGAGATTAATGAGCAGTATTGTGATTATTACGATGCATAGAAGCCAAAACTTCGCGGCGTTCTTTTTTTCCTGTTTGTTCTCTAAGAAATGCGCTATGAAGACAAAAAAACCGGTAAGCGCCCATATTCCGCTTTGCATAAACACGCGATAAAAATTGTATTTGTACAAACCAACCTCAATGATGCGCTGATCGCGGAACCAGTCGTACAAAGGAACGAGCATTCGCCAGAATATATCAATATGGCTGTAGAAAAAAAGCAGGAGCGTTACCGCGATGAATTGCCACACAAGCGCGGCGGCCCAGATGGTGAGCAGGTCGCGAATAACCGGTAACCGGTAACCGGTAACTTTTTTTTGGTTTGCAAAAGCCGTGATGAATACAGGAAGAAGCAGAAAAAAGAGATAGCCGTTGAAATCTTGATAGAGAAATCCGAGAGTATTGTTTTTGAGTATGCCGTTTACAATGCCCCATACAATAACTAATCCGAATATAATATAAAATTGATAATTCTTTAACAGCAGTTTGACATTTGACCAAGCCAAGAAAGCTTTTCGGGTGAATCCCCACACAGCAAATAAAATTATAAACAACCCCATCCTAAGAGAAAGCCGGAATCCCCCGATATACACGTCAAACAAATGCCCTTGCGAAGAGATCATCAGTTCAGCAAGGAGGATGTATATTCCCCATGAGAGGTTTCGCCATGCAATAAGAGCGGCGAAGATGAGAATCAAAACGAAACTCAACCAATTAAGGAGCGGCGAGTAAAAGGCAAAAAACGAGAGAAGATTCAAGGACGCTATAATAAAGAGAGTTGTCCAAAAAAGACGGCGGTTGAACATACTATTTACCAAGTCCATGCACCAAGCCATACCAAGCGCAATCCAACCGACGCTTGCAATCACGCTGTATTCAATAACCGAATGATGTTTATGAAAATACCGGCGCAAACTGCGATTCCACATTTTTTGTTTTGCAAAAGGCATTATTTGTTTGAAACTTTGCCCGTAATGGTGGATTACGTCTGCAGAAGGGGTGTACCATATTTCATAGCCCGCCTCGCGCGCGCGGATGCAAAAGTCAACTTCCTCAAACCAGTTGAAAAAATTTCGTTCATCAAGTATTCCGATTTTTTCAATCCCCTCCAGCCGTATCATAAAAAACGCGCCCATTACCTGATCCACTTTGGATTCTTTTGTGTAATCAAAGCGAGATGCAAGATAGCGGGAGAGCGGCGGAAGTTTGGGGAATATGTGATGCAGTTTCAGAAGAATAATGATCTGATCAAGAAGCCGAGGGAAACGTCGCACCGAATTTTGATGCGAGAGATCCGTGTTTAATAAGCGGCACCCGACAACGCCGCAATTGGGTTTTGTATCCATCCATTCCGTCATCCGCGCTAGCGCGTCATTTTTCAATTCCGTGTCGGGATTTAAGAGGAGAACGTATCTTCCGCCCGCCATTTCAATTCCTTGATTGTTCGCGCCGGCAAATCCGCGGTTCACGGCGTTTGCAATACATGTAACGCTTGGAAATTCCAGTCGTATCATCTCTACCGTTCCGTCATGCGATCCGTTGTCAATAACAAAAATCTCGAAGGAGATCCCTCGAGTGTGCGCATAAATTGACTCCAGACATTTTTTCATCAAGTCCCTTGTATTCCAACTGACGATTATGATGGAGATGTCCATTTTTAAGTCCGCCTTATTGCGCCAACGTAATCGCGCAATAATTTTTTAGCTTCTTGCCGATTTTTATTGAGTTGTTCCAATACAACCTCTGGCAGAGACGCGACGTAATCACGCTTTCTGATTGACGACCCAATAAAACGGATTTCATCTACTGTGTCACTATTTCGTATAGAAACATAGGCATTTTTTGCTTCCGAGATTTCACGTCCAAAAAAGTAGCAAAAGTCAATCTGTGTAAATTTAAGTGCTTGAAAAATTTCCTTGATCCTCTCATGTTTGATGCCAGTGTCAATAAAGTCGTCAAGATAACATATTTTTTTCTGTCTGTATTCATTTAAGATTGGGTGGTGTTCATCAATCCATGTTTGTACGGCTTTTATCCTCCACTCTTCTGTCACTGGTTTTCCAATCGGCTGATAGAGTAGCTTATTACCTTCTTCGTCAAATACGAAAATTTTCGGCAAAGGAGATTTTTTCGCGTCCGGAAATAAATTCCTCCACGCGGTTGAAAAAAGAGCGCGTGAGACATGATTGCTTCCACCGGAGACAATGATTGCCTCCGCACCATTATTATATATATGGTCTGCGACTGATAACGCTGCACTGGCAATCATTTGATTGTAATACTCTTTTGTCACAGATTTCTAAATATCCAAATTTTTTACGTCTTTTGCGTGCGTCTGGATGAATTTTTTTCGCGGCGCGACTTCGCTTCCCATTAAAATATCAAAAATGTCATCAGCCTCTTCAGCGTCCCCGATCATTACCCGTTTCAAAATGCGATTTTCCGGATTGAGCGTTGTATCCCAAAGTTGATCCGGGTTCATCTCACCCAAACCCTTATAACGCTGAATCGCAACTTCGCTTCCGATTGTTTCACGCATTCGCGACAGTTCGGCATCGTGATAAATCCAGTACGTCTGTTTGCCTTTTTCAATGCGATACAGCGGCGGCTGTGCGATGTACACATAACCGCCCTCAATGATCGGCTTAAAGTAGCGATAAAAGAGCGTCAGGATGAGCGTGCGTATATGCGCGCCGTCAACATCAGCGTCTGTCATAATCACCACTTTATGATAGCGCAATTTTAGAACATCTAATTGATCGCCGATATTTGCGCCAAGAGCGATCACAAGGGATTTCATTTCTTTGTTTCCGAGCAGTTTGTCAAGCCGAGCGCGTTCAACATTCAGAATTTTTCCGCGTAAAGGGAGCACTGCCTGAAAATGCCGATCTCTCCCTTGCTTTGTTGAGCCGCCGGCCGAATCTCCCTCAACTATATAAAGTTCTGATTCTTCCGGATGTTTTGAAATGCAATCCGCGAGTTTCCCCGGAAGCCCAAATCCTTCAAGCGCGCCTTTTCTGATCACAGCCTCCCGCGCGGCTTTTGCGGCATTGCGGGCGCGTTGCGCGAGAACGCATTGTGAAACAATTTGTTCCGCATCCCTTGGGTGCTCTTCAAGCCACGCGGTAAGCCCATCGGCGCAAATTTGCTCAACAACGCCCCGCACTTCGGCATTTCCTAATTTTGCTTTTGTCTGGCCTTCAAACTGCGGCTCCGGCACTTTTACGCTTACAATTGCCGTTATTCCTTCGCGCACGTCCTCGGCAGTAAGGTTTTCGTCCTTGATAGAAATTAGCCCTTTTTCGCGCCCGTATGTGTTTACAGTGCGCGTGAGCGCGGACTTAAAACCAGTCAAATGCATTCCGCCCTCCGGAGTGTGAATATTGTTTGCAAACGTAAAAATCGCCTCCTTGTAACTTTCAGTGTACTGGAGCGCAATTTCAACATTGATGTTTTCAAGCGTCTTTGAAACGTAAAAAATATTTGCGTTTCGCGGAGTTATATTGCGGTTTAAGTGCGCTACATAAGAGGCAACTCCGCCTTCAAAGTAAAAGTTATAAGTTTTGAATTCAGCCTGATCACGCTCGTCGCAATAGCGAATCGCGATGCCTTTTGTGAGATACGCCTGCCGGCGCAGATGATCCAAAATGAATTTTGCGTCAAACTCAAGAGTAGTGAATATTTTTGGATCAGCTTTAAAAATTATTGTTGTGCCAGTTTCTGTTTTTTTTGCCTCGCCTACAGAGCGAACGCGTGTTTTTGGAATTCCGCGCTCGTATATTTGTTCGTAAATTTTCCCGTCCCGCTGTACGCGCGCAACGAGCCGTTCAGAGAGGGCATTCACGACAGATACTCCGACTCCGTGCAAACCACCGGACACTTTATAACTTCCTTGTCCGAACTTGCCTCCGGCGTGAAGTTTGGTCATAACGGTTTCCAAAGCCGAAAGTCCAGTCTGTTTGTGTTTGTCAACCGGAATGCCGCGGCCATTGTCTGTAACCGCGACCTCGCCATTTTTTTTGAGCGTGATTGAAATAGTGTCGCAAAACCCGGCCATTGCCTCGTCAATGGAGTTGTCCACCACTTCCCAGATCATGTGGTGTAATCCTTCCCTGTCGGTATTTCCAATATACATCCCAGGGCGTTTTTTTACAGGATCAAGCCCTTCTAAAACAGTGATTTTTTCCGCCGTGTAATCGTTTGTGTGAGGTTTAGTTTTGGGTGGCATAGTAGGGATCAGTGTATCAGTTTTTGAGATGTTTGTCTACGACAAAAATGTCCTATATTTCGTCTTTTGTAATCCCGGCCTGTTTTAGAATTGAGAGCAATGTTCCTTTTGGAAGATCTCTCGTGTGATGCGGGACTATCGCTTTCCTGCCTGTGATGAGGTTGGAAAAAATAAAATGGCTTCCACTTGATCGCTTGAGACGGAAACCATTTTGTTCAAGAATTGCGATAATGCGCTTTGAAGAGAGAACGGGCAGTTTAGGCATACGCGCGGATTTTTGAAGGAATTTGTTTTACTGGAATGCGCAGTGATGTTGAAAAATTTGCTTCATCGGACGGGATGGGTTCACCGTCTTCAGCTAAACTTTCTACATAGAGCGCAATTGCGTCAGTTGCCATTGCCCTTGCCTCCTCTAAATTTTTGCCGTAGGTGATACAACCGGGAAGCGAGGGAACAATAACAGTAAAGCCTCCTTCCGGTTCTGGTCTAAATGTAACATTGTAGTGCAAGGTTTGCATAAGGATTTTAATAAGGATCAGTGTATCAGTTTTTGAGATGTTTGTCTATTTTTCTACTCTTTGTTTAAGTTTTTCATAAAATCCTCCGCGCGGTCCGAGCGCGATAATGATTATTTCTTTATATTGATTATCCATAGTGTAGACAATCCTGTACGACACGCCAAAAAGAAAAACGCTGTATTTCCAATAACCGCGAAGCGTTCCAGTAAGAGGAGTGCCGTGTAAAGGAAATAATCCAATAGAAGGCACTGTGTCTGTAAGAATTTTTTCCCGCGCTTGCGGCGTAATGCGACGGAGATCTTTACGAACTGCCGGATGGAACTGTACGGCGTAGCTCATAGTGAAATTC
>CAYYGX010000023.1:0-15420 GCA_964471805.1 uncultured Gammaproteobacteria bacterium
TTGGGCCAACGTCATTCTCACAATGTCTGAATAGTCGCTGTGCAGTTGATCAAAACTTTTAGTAAGTGAAATTTTGTTGGATTCTTCTTCAGAAAATGGTCGTTCTCCCATATTGTGTTTTTTAAGAAACAGTGGACGGTATCATAATATGGCAAAAAGTCCATAGTTGCGCTAACGACAAAAATCGCCTAATGTATAGCCGTATGGCAAAACCGCTTATCATGGGAGTTTTGAACGTAACGCCGGACTCGTTCTCGGACGGCGGGCGGTTTATGGACGTGAAAAAAGCGGTTGCGCGCGCGAAAGAAATGGAACGCGAAGGAGCGGACATTATTGATATCGGAGGCGAATCAACGGGCCCGAAAAGCAAACCGGTTGGTGTTCTAGAAGAGTACAGACGGGTAGTTCCGGTTATCTCCTCTATTCGCAAACAAACACGACTCACTCTTTCCGTTGACACGTACAAAGCCGACATCGCAGATGCCGCGCTAAAAGCCGGAGCAAATATGATTAACGACGTAACGGCCCTTCGCGGAGATCCGAGAATGGGAGAGATAATTCGCTGTTATCGCGCGCCTGTTATTCTTATGTACGCAAAAGACAGAACCCCGCGGACAACTCTCAAGAAGAAACGGTACGCGGATATTATCCAGACAATCAGCGAGTTTTGGAAAAAACGCATCGCGTACGCGAGAACGCGCGGAATTAAAAAATCTCAAATCATTCTTGACCCCGGGCTAGGGCATTTTGTAAGCGCGTTTCCAAAATACAGTTTTGAAATCATCGCGCGGCTCCCTGAATTAACATCTCTCGGTTACCAAATTCTTATAGGCATTTCCCGCAAATCGTTTCTTGGAGGAGAGCTTGGCTCGCGCGACGAACGCGGACTGCCAGTGCAGGCGATCGCCGCATTAAACGGCGCGCGAATTCTCCGGACGCACGCGGTTCAAAAACTTTCTGATTTTCTGAAATGCATATATGCATAAGACCTCTATTGCAGATATCTTTACAAAAGAAGAATCGCCGCTGTGTTTTCTTTCAAGCGCTTTCTCTGACGGCTGGAAAACGATTATCGCGCATAGTCCTGTAGATGTGTTTTCCTATACTCGCGCGTCTGGCAAAGCAAACGGCGCGGAGCAATTTCTATCATTTTCAAAAAAACAACTGGCGCTCGGACGATTGCTCGTCGGCGCGATCGGCTATGATCTTGGATACGAATTAATGTCTGTCTCGCGCGAACCTCATGACGATCTTAATCTTCCGGACATATTCTTTTACAGTTTTGATGATTATATCTTGCGCGATGATCAAGCCATAAGTCCAGTGAAAGACAATGCGAAATTGCTCGGATTAAATTTTCAAGAATCAAGTCCATTCACGAAATCATGGTACAAAACTGCATACGCGCGCGCGAGAGAGCGCATCCGCGCAGGGGACATCTATCAAATCAATCTTACGCATCGGCTGGAAGCGCGCGCAAAGAAAAATCCGCGCTCGCTTTTTACATCTCTCATGCGCGCGAATCCAGCGCCGTTTCAAGGATATTTAGAAGGAGACGATTTTACGATACTTGCAAGTTCTCCGGAGCGATTCGTGAGCGCGCGCAAAGGCGTGATTGAAACGTATCCTATTAAAGGAACCCGCCCGCGAGGGCAGACGCGCGCCGAAGATGAACGACAAAAACTCGCTTTACTTCAGAGCGAAAAAGAACGCGCGGAACTGATGATGATTACAGACCTTTTGCGCAGTGACATCGGCAAAGTTTCCGAAATCGGCTCTGTAGAAGTCGTTCAACAAAGAGGCGTTACAGCGAATAGGTCAGTCTGGCACACATACTCGCATGTGCGCGGGCGTTTGCGGAAAAATATGAGCGCGGCTGAAGCGATTATTTCAATGTTTCCGGGCGGATCAGTCACCGGATGCCCGAAAAAACGCGCAGTGGAAATTATCGCCGCACTTGAGCCGCGCGCGCGCGGTTTTTATACAGGCGTTTTAGGATACATTGAACCCTCCGGGGATTCTGACATGGCGATCATCATTCGCTCGCTCATCAAAAAAAACGATTGCGTATATCTAAACGTCGGCGGCGGAATAGTTGATGATTCAAAGATGAACCGTGAATGGAAAGAAACTTTTGACAAAGCCGCGCCGTTTTTTACCAAAACTTGACATCATATTTTTTTTACTTTATACTTCTGCCGTTCTATGAACACTATCCATTTTACCGCAATCATAATAATGGGAATGATGTATGAAAACCACCAAACGGCGGCTGGATAAGTGTTCGTAATAATCTTAAATCACACATATTAAAACAGCCCCCGTTTGGGGGTTGTTTTTTGTTTATGTGCAATATCTATAATTGACTGAACATGCTCTTTGAAAATTTGAGTGTTAAGCCATAGAGCGATATTGAGCCATGTTTTGATTTATTTCTTTCAACAAATGTTGGGAGAGTCAAACTTGATCAATATCGCTTCTGTGGCTTATTACGTCAAGGAGGAAATGATGGTGCACTTAATTATCGTAACGGACTGCGGAGGATCTGACCGCGCTCGTTACGAGATTGCCGCAAATCGTAGCTTTTATCCTACGCCAGTGAGCATTAGCTTTTTTGAGACAGAACCATTGAGTCCGGTGCATGCTGGATTTACTGGTTCGGCACACGCTCTATCCACAATTGATCGTTTTGGTCCTTTATCTCGAGACGAGAGAATTGGCCTTTTGATCAACTCTGCTCCTCGTCATGGGACAGAGGACGGTCAGAAGTTACGCGGCGTAGGGCGAAAACCAGAGGGCGAGGAAATATACGCCCTCAAGTTAAAGAATGGAGTTTGGGTTGTCGGACCAAATGCCGGAGAGGTTTTTTACTTCATACAAAATGAGGTACAAGAATCTTATCTAGTGACCGATACGTCCGGCATGGCGACTCCGTTTCGGTCTATGGAAATTATGGTGCCGACATTGGCTAAACTGGTTGTGGAGCGCGATTTCTCGAATATCGTGCTTACGCCAAAAATCCTCGTGGTTTCAAAACCACGCCGAGGAATTTTTGTGGGGGACCACGATTCTTTTGGGAATATTTATCTATTCAGCACATTCCCGAGGAAAAAGTGGATCCCGCTGGTCGGGGAGCATATTACGGTTCGCATCGGCAACCGTATTGCAAGGCTTCGTCATGTTGAGGGAATTTTTGCCGGGGAGACCGGCGAGCAAACCCTCACAAAAGGAAGTCTCAAATTGCTCGGGGCGCCAGTGTATTATATCGTTACCGTTGGAGGTAGCGCCTATCAGCAACTTGGTTCTCCTCCAGTTGGGACCCAGGTGATTCTTGAAAAGTAGATCAATTTGGAGTACCTTGCATTTGTATGGCAGGTACTCCTCTTTTTTTAGATATACATTTGCTCATTATGTCATCTAACCTATGAAAAGTTTCATTCGTTCTCTTGTATCGGAGCGGGTAATGATATTCTATCATCTCCTGCTCGCTGTTTTTGCGAATCTTTGGTACCGCTTTCCATCACGTCATCTTATTGTAATTGGCGTTACCGGCACAAACGGAAAGACGACTGTCTGCAACTTGACCGCGCATATTTTGTCAGCCGCAGGATATAAGACCGGGCTTACGACGACGATTAACTTCAAAATAGGAGATCGCGTTTGGAGCAATCGCACAAAACAAGGCATGCCTGGGCGGTTTCAACTCCAAAAATTGCTCCGTGATATGGTGCGCGAAGGCTGTACGCACGCAGTTATTGAAACAACTTCAGAAGGCATAAAGCAGTATCGCCATTGGGGTATTCGGTACGCGGCCGCCGTATTTACTAACTTAACGCCGGAGCACATTGAATCGCACGGATCGTTTGAAAAATACAGGCGTGCAAAAGGCAAGTTATTTTATGCGCGAAAAGGGCGTGGAACAAGCGTTGTAAACGGAGACGACCCTGCGGCCGAATATTTTTTGAAGTTTCCGGCGAGGGAAAAATGGGTGTATAAAATTTCCGCCAAAGGCGGATCAACCTCTGGTTGGCAAAATTCAACCCCTCAAGCTCGCGGGGTCAAAATTTTTAAGATAGATAGTTATCATCTGTCACAACAAGGTTCAGAATTTACAACAGAATTTGATGAAAAAAAATATACCTTCACCACAAAATTACTCGGGCTTTTTAACGTCTACAACTGCGCGTCTGCGATTTCCGCGGCGCTTTCGCTTGGAGTTCAGATGGAAGTGATACAAGGAGCCCTATCCTCATTTGAACCGCTTCCGGGACGGATGGAAATTATCCGCGACAAAAAACGCGATATTACAATTGTCGTTGATTATGCCCATGATCCGGCCGCGCTTAGCGCGGTTTACAAAACGATCGGAGAATTGTGCGGAGATGGAGAGAAGCCTGTTTTAGCCGCTGTTCTCGGCGCTTGCGGAGGAGGACGAGACCAAGCAAAACGTCCTATTATCGGAAGACTTGCTTCAGAATACGCAAAATACGTCATTATAACAAACGAAGATCCTTATGATGATGATCCGATGGAGATTATGGATCAGATTGAAGAAGGGCTGAAGACGGATCCATCTCGCGCGATCAATCGCAATTATTGGAAAATTCTTGATCGCCGCGAAGCAATCAAAAAAGCCATCGCGCTTTCATGCGATGGCGGTACGATTGCCTTAACCGGAAAGGGCTGTGAAGAAGTAATGGCGGTTAAGGACGGATTTATGATGTGGGATGATCGCAAAGTTGTGAGAGAAGAGCTTTTGAAACTTTAATCGGCGGATGAGGGAAAACTTATAGATTTGACAAAATCAGCCGCAGAGATAATTTTAATGCCCTCAAATTCTTTAAGAGATAAAAGATGTTTTTTGTCTCCTGATATAATAAAATTCGCCTTTGCGGCTATTGCGGCTTCTAGAACCATATTATCCGATACATCACTCTTAATTGCCATAATAATCCTTTCACCAGTAACGATGCGCGCAAAATATCCTATCCCCTTAATCGCTTCTCTGATCTCGGAGGAATTCCAATTAAACTTTTCCCGCAAAACCTGCGCCAATTCAAGAAGCAGTGCCCGCGAGACATAAAGCTCTATCCTTTTCTCTCGCGCCGCCTCAAGACAAACGCGAGGGCTACCGCCGAAAATAATCGCAGAGAGGTAAATGTTCGTATCAAATACGACTTTAAGAACCATGGAGGATGCGATCTATGTCATCTTCGCTCGTAATTTTGAACGTTCGCGCCGTTTCAAACCCTCTTGCGTAAATCTCTCTCCATCGTTCTTCTTCCGCTTCTTTTTGAATCAGCGCAACGATAAAAGCGCTTCGCGACTGCCCTCGCATATTGCGAGTTTTTTCCAATTGTTTTGCGATTCCGCGAGGTAAGGAAATAGATACTACTTCAGTTGTGCGTTCAATAGTTTTCATACAGTGTAATAATACTTTGTATTTACCTTTCTGTCAACAAACCTATCTCGCCATCCCCCGAAGCGCCCGCACGCGCTCCTCAATTGGCGGGTGTGTAGAAAATAATTTAGAAGCAATGCCGCCTTTTAACGGATTTGCGAAATAGAGATGCGCGGTTGCTTTATTTGCGACTTCTAATGGTTCAGTATCATGAGAAATTTTCTCAAGCGCTCGCGCAAGCCCATCAGGATATCTGGTAAAAAGCGCGCCGTCCGCGTCTGCTAAAAATTCGCGCTTGCGCGAAATGGCAAGTTGAATAAGCATTGCGGCGACAGGAGCGAGGAGGGCAAGGACAATCGCAATGACGAACAAAATTAACTGCAACTGTCCGCCCTCTTCGCGTTCATTGTTGCGTCTGCGTCTGCCGCCAAACCACGTAAAGCGCAAGAAAAAATCAGACATAAGCGCAACCACTCCAACCAATGTTACAACGATCGTCTGCAACCTGGTATCATAATTTTTGATATGCGAAAGCTCGTGCGCTACAACGCCTTCCAACTCCTCATTTTCTAAACGATCTATAATTCCTTTAGTAAAGGCTACTGTTGCGTGTTTGGGATCGCGGCCGGTTGCAAACGCGTTCATAGCGGTATCATCTATAATGTAGACGCGCGGCGCAGGCAAGCCGGAAGTAATGCACAAATTTTCTACCATGCGATACAGATAAGGGTTGTCTTGCTTTTTAATTTCTTTCGCGCGCGAAATGGCAAGCACGATTTTGTCGGAATAAAAGTAACTTATCCAGCTTGAGAGTACGGAAAAAATTACCGCAATGGGAAGAATAAAAGAATATTCCGGGTACACGCGCGAAAATAACCACCCAAGCCCGATTATAAAAATCAGAAAGAGAGTGATTAAACTCCATGTTTTGCGTTTGTTGACAGCAATTGGTTTGTACACAATTAAAATTTTACTTTGAGATCTTCCCGCGCTTCAGGAGTTTCATCAAGGTCGTAAAATTCGCGCGCGGTGAAGTGAAAAAGATTGGCTACGATGTTTGTCGGCACATGCTGAATCGCGATTGTGTAATCCCGCACCTGTCCGTTGTAAAATCTCCGCGCGGCCTGGATTTTGTCTTCGGTATCGGTGAGCTCGTCCTGCAGTTTCGCAAAATTCTCGTTTGCTTTTAAATCAGGATACGCCTCCGCAACGGCAAATAAAGTTTTCAAAGCTCCTGACAGCATATTTTCCGCCTGCGTGTGCTCCTCTGGAGTTTTAGCGGAAATAGCCTGGGAGCGCGCCTCGGTTACTTTTTCAAACACGCCGCTTTCGTGCGACGCATACCCTTTCACAGTTTCCACTAAATTCGGGATCAAACTGTGCCGTCGTTTTAGTTGCACTTCAATATCAGACCAGCCCTCGTCAACGCGATTTCGCTTTGTGATCAAGCCGTTATACGCGGCGATGAGCCAAAGAACAATTAGCGCGATTGCGCCTATGATGATGTATAAAAATGTCGTCATATTTTTCTAAACATGCGGCCGAAACAACTTCATAAGTTCTGCCTCGGCGCTTGTTTGAATTAAAATTTACCTATTAGAGCGTCAAACGTTGTTTACACTTTGTCAAACAATTTATTTATACTTTTTTCTACAATCTGTTTGAATTCTCTAGCATTTTTAAGCGCTTCGCGCGCTTCTTTTTGGGTTATAATGCTATAAAATTCATAATCGGCTTCTCCTCTTTTCTCCATGAGTTGAGCCATAATCTTCGCATACTTTCTATCAACAAGATAGGGTTTTATAAAATGCAGAGAAAATTGTTGCAAGCCTCCTCTATGTGTTTTTGAAATAATCCCTTTTACCGCAAGCAACGCGGAAATGATTTCAAAAAACGCATAATAAGAACGTGAAAGAGAATCGCGATATAGATTTTCTTTATATAATATTTCCGCCGCTTTAACGCGCTCATCAATTATCTGCAAAATTTCCACAAACTGTTTTTTGTCTAGCTTTATATTTTCCATAACTCAACAGCGTCCTTTTCTAACTGCCGAATAAAAAAAGTGCGCTTCCCGCTTAATATATCGTATTTTTTTTTGTCGTAGATTTTGACTGATAAATAATGTCCGTTTTTAATGAGAAGATCCACCACGTAATCGCGCACTAAATTTTCAATTTTGTTATGATTTCTTTTTGTTACTATTATCACATCTATATCAGATCCGTTGGAATGATCTGCTCTGGCGCGGGAGCCGAATAATTTTACCGACGCAATGTTGTTTAGCTCTCCTTTCTCCAGTTTTTTTATCAGATTACTTAAAATAGTTTGAGTAGTCATAATCTTTCAATCACCTCTCTTATCACCCTCATCTTTGGCGACGACAAGTCGTCTTTTGTTATCAACTGCGAAGCGTAAAGAGCGTTTAAGGGTTTGGTGTCTTTTTTTTGATACTTTCTTGGATAACTGTTTTCAAGCGCGCCTTCTAAAATATAGATACCTCTCTCTTTTAAAATCCGCACTTTTTGCTCTGTTGAATCTGTGTTATGGTATTCAAGCGCGCGGCGGATGTGCTCGCTCCACACGCCTTGGAGCGCGTCTTTATCAAGAAGAATGCGATATGGAATGTGAAACTCGTCGCAAACTTTCGCGTAAACATCAATGTTCCCTTTTCCTCCTGTATAAATCACCTTAATGTCGCTTTTACCAAGATAAAACCGATCAATCAAGCCCCGGAAAAGAATCCTATCAGAAACGCCTTCAACTAGCAATACTAAATCCGCAAAAAACATCTCTGTATTATCAGCATTCAGCTCTTGCGCGAGCCGATCGCCCTCATACTCTAGGCCGCAATTTCGGAGCCCGTATATTTTCGTATTTTGATGTTCGTCTCGGGAAATGCGCCACAGGTTCGGCACTGTAAATGGCTGAACAAAAACAGAACTGTGCGTTGTTAAAAAAATCTGCTTTCCGTAACGCGCGTCTGAAAGAATTTTGAGGAATCGCTTAATAACTGTCGGATGAAGATGCAATTCGGCCTCATCAATTAGAATGATGTCGTAGCTCGGGTGAAATATGTAAAAAAGCATGATAAAAAGCCGCCGGAACCCGTCGCCAAGGCGGCCGATCGGGCGATCGTGGCGATCCATGCGCACATTGTCAAGGAATAATTTTTCCGAAAGTTCAATGTCTTCAAAGTATTGTTCAAGCGTTGCGCAAAATTCTTTATATTTCTCTCGATTATGCTCGGCAAACGAGCGAAGGTCGTGCGTAATAAGCCGGCGCACTGAAATCTCTGTCCGAACGCGCACAAACCGTTTACTCGCGACAGCCACTCGTTCATCAGCGCCGGAAATCTTGGAACCGCGCAAAAAGTAGCTCCGTTCGTCGTTTTTATAAAAAACATCAAGCACTGCGCCATCATCTAAAAGAATCGCTATTGAAAGATTTGAATGAGAATCGTAAAATCGCTCTGGGTTTAGGTTCGGGCTGAAGAAAAGTTCTATTGCGTCCAAAACATTTGTTTTGCCGGCGTTATTGGGCCCGATTAAAATCTGAAGATCAGAAAAACATGTAATCGCAAGATGATCTTCTATTGTTTTGTAGTGTTTAATGTCAAGTGTTGTTATTTTCATGAAGGTACGATGCGATATCCATTAAATCAGTGATAATTGCATGGGCTTTGCTTAAATCTTGGTTTGGATTATACAGAGTCCGATAACCGATTGGGATCATTCCCGCGGATGCGGCTGAAAGAACTCCGTTTCTTGAGTCCTCAATAACGGCGCATTCTCCTCGAGCTATATTCAATAGTTTCGCCGTATAAAGGTAAATATCCGGCGCGGGTTTCCCCACAAAACCGACATCTTCAGAACTTACGACTATAGAAAAATACGGCGCGAGCGCGAAACGGGAAAGCATCATTTCAATCCATGAGTGCGGTGATGAAGAAGCAAGAGCAATAAAAATTTTAGAACCGCGTATCGTCTCAAGCGTTTCTTTGACATGCCAATTGAGCTCCGCATGTCTCATATACACGTCTTCTGCGAGCGCATTATACTTATCAAAAAATTGCTGATCGCTTATTGCAAGATGATAAAATTCGTTCAAAGAGCGATAAATGTCAGGCACGCTTTTTCCGGTGATGCGGGCTTCTTCTCCTTCGTCCCACGTCTTTCCTATCAAACCGGATAACCACTCTTTTGTTGTCTGAAACCACGCGCGCTCGGAATCAACAAGCACGCCATCCATGTCAAAAATTACCGCGCTAATTTTCTGTGAAACGACTTTCATGATGCGGATAGTATAGAAAAACCGGCGGAAAAAACAAGTACGGCTAACGCCGCCTCCGAATAAGACACTGCTCTATATCCCTCCAGTCTACTTTTGTCTCTGCCATTAAAACAGTGAGATGATACAATAAATCGCTTATCTCTTCTATTACGCGCGCTTTTCCCTCGCTCGTTGCCGCGCGCGCCACTTCTGATTCTTCTTTCACTTTTTCTAAAATACGCTTTGCGCCTTTTTGAAATAAGCTCGCCGTGTAAGAATTTTGAGGAAGTTTTTCTTTGCGCTCTAAAATCACCGCGTACAAAGATAATAAAAATTCTAAAGATTCTGGCGATTCTCCAAAGCACGAGTATTCGCCAGTGTGGCAGGTTGGGCCTTGTGGACGCGCTTTGATTAAAACCGCGTCGCCGTCGCAATCTGGCTTTATATCAACTACCTCTAAATAATTGCCGCTTGTTTCCCCCTTTGTCCAGAGCCGCTTTTTTGATCTGCTATAAAACGTAACGCGTTTCGTTTTACGTGTTTTTTGGAACGCCTGGTTATTCATAAATCCAAGCATAAGCGCTTTGCAAGTATTTGCGTCTTGAATAATTGCGGGGATCAGCCCGTCATATTGTGAAAACTGTAATGTCATAATCGCACAGCAATACCTTCCTTTTTCAGGTATTGTTTAAGTCCTCGGACCGTAATATCTCCAAAGTGAAACAAACTCGCAAGAAGCGCGGCATCTGCGCCGGAGAGCAAAACGTCGCGAATATCTTCCATACTTCCGGCGCCGCCAGAGGCTATAATTGGTATTGGCACGGTTTCTGCTACGACGTTAACAAGCGCGGTATCGTACCCTGCTTTTGTGCCGTCGCGATCAATGCTTGTTAAAAGAACTTCTCCTGCGCCAAGCTCCACGGCGCGCGCAATCCATACTCGCGCTTCAACTCCGGTATCGGTTGTGCCGCCGTTTATAAAAACATTCCAGCGATCCTCACTAATTTTTTTGACATCCACGCCAACTACGACGGACTGGCTACCGAAACGTTCAGCGGCTTTCTGTATTAGTTCCGGGTTCGTGAATCCGCCAGTGTTGATTGACACTTTGTCCGCTCCTGCCAAAAGAATCGCTCGCGCGTCTGCAATTGTCCGTATACCGCCACCGACAGTAAAAGGGAGAGACACCGCCCGAGCTGTTTTTGAAACAACATCAATCAAAATATCGCGATTTTCCGTAGTCGCGGTGATGTCCAAAAATACAAGTTCATCCGCGCCTTCTTCGCTATAAAACCGCGCGAATTCCACCGAGTCCCCGGCGTCGCGAAACGTTTTGAACTGCACGCCTTTCACCACGCGCCCTTTCGTCATATCCAAACACGGAATGATTCGTTTTGTAATCATAGTGCGCAAAAACGAGCTAGCAATTTCATTCCATCATCTCCAGACTTTTCCGGATGAAACTGTACCCCGTAAAAATTTCGCCACTGCACAGCCGATGCAAACTCAACCCCGTATTCTGTCGTCGCGATTATTACTTTTTTGTTCTCCGGTATGCAATAATACGAGTGGACGAAGTAGAAAAAGGCATTGTCTTGAACAGTGATCAGGATATTTTTGCATTTTGACTTTTCATTTTGATTTTTGCCCAGAAATCTTTCTGGGTTTGAATTTTGAATTAAATTCCACCCCACATGGGGAACCTTCAACCCCTCTTCCTGAAATTTCTTAACCCGCCCTTTCATTATTCCCAAACATTCCGTATTGCCCTCATCCGACCACTCAAACAACAACTGCATGCCCAGACAGATTCCCAGAAATGGCACGGTAAGTCCTTGAATAACACCCGCAAGATCGCGCTTCCGCAATTCCTCCATCGCGCTTTTAGCAGACCCAACTCCGGGCATGATTACTTTTCGCGCTTGCGCAATTGCTTTGGGGTTGCTTGTTACTTTCCATGCAACGCCAATTTTGTCTAACGCATTGGTTAAACTTTTGATATTCCCTGCGCCATAGTCAATTATCATTACAAGAATTTTGGTCATTAGTAATTAGTAATTAGTCCACAGCGTCCTTTACCCCCACGATCACGCCTTTGCGCCAGTCGTTTGGCGCAAGCGTAGCGCGTAGCGCTTCTCCAAACGCGCGGAACGCGGACTCCCATAAGTGATGCGAATCCTCGGCGCGCCCCATTTCAAGATGCACAGTCGCACGCGCACCTTGGCTGAATCCATCAAAAAATTGGCGCGCGTCTTGAGTTTTTGCGTCTTCCACCAACTCTCGCCGCGCCGCCGGAGAATCGGCAATGTTTATAAAACAACCGGCTCGTCCTTCAAAACTTACGTACGCCTGTGCAATCGCCTCATCTATGCACGCATTGCCGCACCCAGCCCCTTCTACGCCATCGGCGCGGCGGTTTTCAAGTAGCTCTGCAATGCTCGCGCCAATCACAAGCCCAACGTCTTCCCATACAACGTGTTCCGCGTATGTCGCGTCTAAAACGCATTTGAACTGCACGTCAATGTTAAGCGATGCTCTGCGGCAGATAAGCTGAATCATGTGATTTAAAAATCGTATGCCGGTGTTCCATGCGCAAGGGCGAGGGAGAATTGCCTCCTCTCCCCACGCACCCTCAATTGTAACTGCAATTGCGGATTCGCTTGTTGTTCTTTCCACTTCCACGATCGTCTGCTTGGATTTTTTGATTGTATATGATGATGTTTTCATAATCGTATATTTATCGACCTCTCGTGGCCGTCTAACCCTTCCACGCGGGAAATCGTTTGCACGATCGGTTGCAATGTTTTAAGCCCCTCGCGGCTTAATTTTTGAAACTGAATTGTTTTCATAAATGTATCAACTCCAATGGGGGATGAAAATTTTGTTGCCCTGCCAGTTGGCAAACAATGATTGGTGCCGCTTGCGTAATCGCCAACCGCAACCGGCGCGTAGTCGCCTAAAAATACTGAACCGGCATTTTTAACAAGGGCAAAAATCCGCTCTGGATCCTTTGTTTGAATTTCCAAATGTTCAGCTCCATATTCATTTGCGAATTCAATCATTTCTTGTTCGTCCGAAACCACAATAATCGCGCAATACTTTGCCAGCGCCTCTTGAATGTACTTTTGCCGCGAGAGAGTTGGCGCCTGTCGTTCCACTTCCTCTTTAATCTTTTGCGCGATTTCGCGCGAACACGTTACTACAACTCCGGCAGAATCTCCTCCATGTTCAGCGCGCGCTAAAATGTCTGCCGCCAAATATGCTGGATTGGAAGTTTCATCTGCCATAATCAAAGCCTCTGAAGGGCCTGAAAGCATATCAATGCCAACGCGCCCAGCCACTTGCAGTTTTGCCGCCTGTACATACGGACTTCCCGGACCTGCTATTTTACAGACTGGCTTCATGGTTTCTGTGCCATAAGCAAGCGCGGCAATCGCCG
Organism: uncultured Gammaproteobacteria bacterium; assembly: GCA_964471805.1. GTDB lineage: Bacteria > Patescibacteriota > Patescibacteriia > UBA9629 > UBA9629 > UBA9645. Next base: position 13,113 of record CAYYGX010000023.1, read on the forward strand.
CAATGCCTCCGATACGGTATATCTCGTTTGCTCCTGCTTCAGTTGCGGCAACAATAATCTCGTAGTTTTTTGCGGTTGGAGGAAAACATACAGCTATGCGCGGGACCCCGGCGGCGCGCGCGGCAACGGTGAGAATTTGCGCAACCGTTGGAAGCGGAGCTTTGTGAGCCGGAACATACAGCCCGACAGACTCAAGCGGCACTTTTTTTACGCCAGTCGCGACTCCGGGAACAGTTTCAATCTGTGAGCTCGTTTCCATGCGCTCTCTTTGCTTTTCGTGGAATATGCGCGAAATGCGAATCTGCTCGCGGATCATCCGCAATACTTCGGTATCTGTATTTTCGTATGCCTCTTTTATATCCGCATCGCTCACCCGAAGTTTTTCAAGCGCAAAATTCGGATCATCATACTTTTGCGCATATTCAACAAGCGCTTGGTCTCCTCCTCGCGCAAGCTTTGCAATCCACTCCGCCACTTCTTCTTTTATTGCTTCCATATCAGCTTGCGCGCGGCGCATAATTTTTTCCTTAACGCTCTCTGATGTTTTTGCCCATTCATACACTTGAATGCCGCTTTGCGATGTTTCCCCAAAAGTATTATTTTGTTCGTTTATCATACAATCATTTTTTCAATCGGCACGACAAGAATGCCTTGCGCGCCGAGTAATTTTAATTTATCAATGGTCTGCCAAAACATATCTTCCGGCACCACCGAATGAATCGCAACCCAACCGGGTTTCGCAAGAGGGAGCACTGTTGGGCTTTTTACGCCCGGTATAATCTTTGCGATCGCTTCCACTTGATTTTGCGGAGCATTTAACAAGATATACTTGGCGCGTTCCGCTTTAAGCACCGCCTCGCATCTTTTCTTAAACTGCAAAATAATGCCTCGTTTCGCCGCGTTAGGATGCGTCTTCTTTTGTCCTACCAAAATCGCTTCTGACTTAAGCACCGTTATCAAAGGAACGAGCTCGTGCGTTTTTAAGGTGCTTCCAGTGGAAACCAAATCGCACACCGCATCAGCCACGCCTAAACTGCACGCAAGCTCAACAGAACCAGAGAGCGTTACTATGCGCGCCGTAATTTTTTTCCCCTTTAAAAATTTTGAGAGAACGCGGGGATATGAAGTTGCGATGCGCTTTCCCGTTAATTCCTTTTCTTTAGTAATGGCGCTTTCTTTGGGAACCGCAATCACCAACCGACACGCGCCAAATGAAAGCGGAGTAAGATTAGCAAGCCCTATATCGCGCTCTTGCACGACATCCATCCCCACAATTCCAAGGTCAGAGACGCCATCGCGCACAAACTCTGGAATGTCGTCGTCGCGGAGAAATAAAATATCAAGCGGGAAATTTTCGCACGAGCTGTATAATTGGCTTTTGCCTGTCGCAAATAGCAATCCTGCCGCCTTGAGTAATGCAAGCGAGCTGTCGGTCAGCCGCCCGTCTTTTTGAATTGCGATTTTTACGTTGTTGCCATTAAGTTTCATAAAAAACAAAAATCCCCTCTCGTTAAAGAAGGGGGTTGTTTATAAATGCCGATAACAAACTCATCATTACCTCTTCTTTAAGAGCGTATAGGGGATTAAGATATGATGATGAGTTTTTGCAAACTGTGCTTTCATAACATATGTATTAACGTGTTACTATGATAATACAGATTACAAAAGTTGTCAAAACAAATCGCCCTTGTCTAAATTTAATTTTTATGGTATAGTCTTTGACACTAATAATTGTTCTATAGAAAATTGCCCTTCTTAAAGACGGGTGTGTGCTCTATACAGCAATTGTGAGATTAATAATTTGCTGTATAGATCCAAGTTTTTTGGGTGTACACAGGAAATACATATATGTATGCACCGACGCACCAGTTCAAGAACGAGACCACAATTCCGTTCTAAAAGAACAAACTACTCTAGTTTTAATAGAGGCGCGAAAGGCGCGCAAAGAAGCGGCGCGAGAGGAGGAAGAGGCCGGAGATTTAAGCCCACATTAGACATAGCTCAATTTATTGAGAGAGCCACTCGCAAGATAGATACAAAACAAACGGTCATCAAACATACGTTTGGTGATTTTAATTTTGCTCCGGAACTGGCGCGCAATCTTCAGAGGCGAAATTATATCCAGCCAACGCCGATTCAGGATCAAGCAATCCCTCATATTATGGAAGGCAAGGACTTGGTTGGACTTGCCTCTACAGGCACCGGCAAAACCGGCGCGTTTCTCCTTCCATTAATTGAGAAAATCCGTAAAGACCGAACGCAAAGAGTGTTGATTATCGCACCAACGCGCGAACTTGCCGAGCAGATC
>CAYYGX010000024.1:0-14818 GCA_964471805.1 uncultured Gammaproteobacteria bacterium
GCAATCTTCAGAGGCGAAATTATATCCAGCCAACGCCGATTCAGGATCAAGCAATTCCCCATATTCTGGAGGGTAAGGATTTGGTAGGCCTTGCAAACACTGGCACCGGAAAAACCGGCGCGTTTCTTCTTCCATTAATTGAGAAAATCAATAAAGACCGATCGCAAAGAGTGTTGATTATCGCGCCAACGCGCGAACTTGCCGAGCAAATTAATTCTGAATTTAGAATGTTTGCGTATGGCATGAACATATTTTCCGCGCTCTGCATCGGCGGCATGCCGACATATAAACAATTGAACGCGTTAAAGATAAACCCGCACGTTGTTATCGGCACTCCAGGAAGATTAGCAGATATGGCGGACAGAAAAGCAATCGTTTTTTCATCTTTTAATAACGTTGTTGTGGATGAAATTGACCGAATGCTGGATATGGGTTTTATAAAACCAATCGGCGATATTTTGAAGTCGCTGAATCCAAAAAGGCAGTCTCTCTTTTTCTCCGCGACCATCCCAGCTCCTATCCGAAAATTGGCGCAACAGTTTTTGAATAATTTTATTATGGTTGAGATTCAGTCAGGCGTCACAACAAACAATATTCACCAAAAAGTCATCCGTACAGATAACCGAGTAATGAAGTTTGATAAACTCAAAGAAATTTTGACGCAGAGCGAGGCGGAGAAAGTGCTTATCTTTAATGAAACAAAACGGGGCGTTGACGTGCTTACTCGGGACTTAAAGGACAGCGGGTTTAGAGTTTTGTGCATTCACGGCGATAAGCATCAGCGCGAACGACAGAGATTTTTAACACAGTTTAGAGAAAATAAAGTGCAGATTTTGGTTGCAACCGACGTTGCCTCGCGCGGGCTTGATATTAAAGACGTAACGCACGTGATTAACTACACGGTTCCGGAAACATACGATGATTACATTCACCGCATCGGAAGAACCGGGAGGAGCGGCGCGAAGGGCACGGCCGTAACATTTATTGGGTAGTTATGGAATATCAAGAAATACGAAACATCGCGATAATCGCGCACGTTGATCACGGTAAAACCACGCTTGTTGATGAGATGATGCGCCAAACCGGAATGAGCGAGGAAGGCGTGAGCATGGATTCTAACGCGCTTGAAAAGGAACGCGGCATTACGATTTACGCGAAAAACGCGTCCATATTTTATCGCGGCACGAAAATAAATATCGTAGATACGCCGGGCCATGCGGATTTTGGAAGCGAAGTTGAACGCGTCATCCGTTCAATTGACTGCGTTCTTTTAGTCGTTGACGCCGCAGAAGGGCCAATGCCGCAGACCAAATTTGTTTTGAAAAAATCGCTTGAGCTTGGGTTAAAGCCCATTGTTGTATTTAATAAAATTGACAGACCTGCGGCGCGGATAAACGAAGTCCATGATTTAATTTTAGAACTTTTTTGCGACCTTGGCGCGAATAATGAGCAACTGGACTTTGTAACCGTCTATACTGTAGCTATTAAAGGCGTAGCAAAAATGAATCTTGGAGACGAATCAGAGAATCTTACGCCACTTTTTGAGACGATACTCAAATATGTGCCGCCCGCAAAATCAGATATAAACGCTCGCCTTCGCATGCAACCGTTTAATCTTGCCTACGATGATCACTTGGGACGCCTTGCGATCGGGAGAATCTACGAAGGAACGATAACAGTCGGGCAAAAAGTGGTTATACAAAACTCCGCGCTTGCAAAGAGGCTCGCGCGAATAACGAAATTGTACACGTTCAAGGGATTTAAAAGAGAGCCTGTTGAATCAGCATATGCTGGCGACATTGTTATGGTTGCCGGAATAATGGACATTGATATCGGCGAAACTATATGCGAAAACGAGGATCAAGAACCGCTTACGGCCATTTCCATAGACGAGCCGACAATATCGCTTGATCTTTTAGTAAACAATTCTCCGCTTGCCGGGCGCGATGGTAAATATGTTACGAGCGGTCAAATCAAAGAGCGATTACAAAAGGAGCTTGAAGTAAATGTCGGGTTGTCGATTGATTTTTCATCGTCTGCGCATTATAGAATTTACGGACGCGGCGAGATGCATATCGCAATTTTGCTTGAAAACATGCGGCGAGAAGGATATGAAATTCAAGTTTCACAGCCGCAGGCGATTATCAAAGAAGTTGACAGCGTGAAATGCGAACCGTTTGAAGAACTGACGACGGATGTCTCGAGCGCTTGCTATGGCGTTGTTATTGAAAAACTTTCGCGAAGAAAGGCCAAGCTACTACGCATGCAACAAATCGGAAACACAACGCGCATAATTTTTGAAATTCCAACGCGGGGGCTTTTGGGGTATCGGGGCGAGTTTATTGTAGACACGCGCGGCGAGGGTATATTTGCAACAGAAGTTATCGGATTTAAGCCTCATGTTGGCGAAATTGAAAAGCATTTAACCGGCTCCATGGTTTCTATGGCAACGGGCAAATCCCTTGGATACGGGCTTTTCAATTTGCAAGCGCGCGGGGATTTATACATAGGGCCAAACACTGATGTGTATGAAGGCATGGTTATCGGGAATGTCTCAAAAGGCAATGATATGGCGGTGAATCCAACTAAAGGCAAACAATTAACAAATATGCGCGCCTCCGGTAGCGACGAGGCAATCAGCCTTACGCCTCCAATTCCGCTTACCATTGAACGCGGATTGGAAATTATGCGCGATGACGAGTACTTGGAAGTAACTCCCAAAAATGTCCGTTTGCGAAAACAAATTTTGAAAGAAAACGAGCGTTTGCGGGCGAGGTAGAAAGAAGTAAGGTTCGATAACGTGAATCCGAAAATCCTAATGCTCTTTAAAATAAGCAATGGGATTGTCTTAAAGAGCATTTGCACTTGGTTACTTCTTTCCCCCGTTCCATAATAGGTTACCAGCTATGCATCTGTGAGGTTTTCGGATTCACGTTGCCGTAACCTTTCCTCAACCAAGGCAATTCGCACTCTGGTTGAAACAACCGTATCGGGATTAAGGGAAATTGAATCAATCCCCTGCTCAACTAAAAATTCTGCAAAATCGGGAAAGTCGGACGGCGCCTGTCCGCAAATGCCGACTTTCTTTTTTTTCTTATGAGCTTTTTTGATAACATCGCGTATCATCTGTTTTACAGCCGCGTTCCGCTCATCATAAATGTGCGATACTAAATTAGAATCGCGATCAACTCCGAGCACTAGCTGTGTTAAGTCGTTTGAACCGATTGAAAATCCGTCAAACAAGTCGGCAAACTCCTCTGCTAGAATCACGTTTGATGGAATCTCGCACATCACATACACTTTAACGCGATCTATCTCTGTCTCCTCCCCGCTCTTCACGACTCCGGTTTCGCGGAGTAACGCGATCACCCTTTTCCCCTCCTCTATAGTGCGGCAAAACGGAATCATTACAGAAACGTTCACAAGCCCCATCACGTTTCGCGCGCGATTAATCGCTTCGCACTCCATCACAAATGCCGGACGAAATCGTTCATCATAGTAACGGGACGCTCCGCGCCAACCGAGCATCGGATTTTCTTCATGAGGTTCATATGCCTCGCCTCCTAAAAGATTCGCGTACTCATTGGACTTGAAGTCTGAAAAACGCACAATCACCTCGCGCGGATAAAACGCCGCCGCAATCCGCCCGATGCCAAGCGACAGTTTATGAATATAATACTCGGCTTTGTCCGCATAGCCATAAGTAAGTTCTGCGATCTTGCGAAACACGGATTCCGGAAGTTTTGCGGTTTTATAATCTAAAAGCGCGAGCGGATGCGCCTTTACAAAATTTGCGATAATGAACTCCAGTCTCGCAAGTCCTACCCCGTCGTTTGGAATCTGCGCGTAGTCAAAAACAATATCCGGATCAGCCACGTTCATCATAATTTTTGTCTTTGTCGTCTTTTGCACTCCGATATCAATGCGCTGAATCTCAAAAGGAATTACGCCTTCGTAAACATTTCCGTGCTCGCCCTCGGCGCAGGATATTGTAACAACCATTCCGGTTTTCAAAATCTGTGTTGCATTCCCTGTGCCTACAACGCACGGAAGTCCGAGTTCCCGCGAGACAATTGCCGCGTGCGATGTGCGGCCGCCAGAGTTTGTAACAATCGCGGCGGCATTTTTCATTATCGGCTCCCAATCCGGATCAGTAATTTCTGTAACTAACACCTCTCCATTTTGAAACTGGCCGATATCCTGCACATCTATAATAACGCGCACAGTGCCAGTTGCTATCTTTGAACCAACCGACGCTCCGCGAACAAGCGCCTTCCCTTTTTTATCGCTCAAAATATACTCTTCAATAATGTCTTTTGATTTTGAGGAATGGACTGTTTCAGGCCGCGCTTGAACGATGAACAATTTCTGTGTTCGGCCATCCTTTGCCCACTCTATGTCCATTGGCTCATTGGCTCCTCTTTGTTTACTATAGTGATCCTCAATAATAAGCCCGGCGCGGGCAAGTTCTAAAATTTCATCATCAGTAAGGGCAAACTTCTTCTGATCCTCTTTTGTAACTTGTGTATCTTGAGTGGAAATGTTGTCTCCTACGCTATAGATAAGTTTACGCGCCTTTGAACCAATGGTCTTCCCGACAATAGAACGAAACCCGCGAGCTAAAGTTGATTTATGAACATAATACTCGTCAGGATTCACGACTCCCTTCACAACATACTCGCCGAGTCCGTAAGCCGCGTTAATAACAATAATATCTTTGTGCCCGCTTTCTGTGTCAATTGTAAACATTACGCCGGAAGCCGCTTGATCAGAACGCACCATCTCCTGAATTCCTACAGAGAGATATACGTTAAAATGGTCAAAACCTTTGTCAACGCGATAAGAAATCGCGCGGTCTGTAAAAAGAGAGGCTAAACATTTTTTAGTCGCCTCAAGGAGAGAGTAATTGCCTTTGATATTTAAGTATGTCTCCTGCTGGCCGGCAAAAGAGGCGTCAGGCAAATCCTCCGCAGTTGCCGAAGATCGCACAGCAACGTCGCGTCCGCCAAGTTTCTCATACGCGCGAATTATTTCCTCTTCAAGTTGTTTTGGAAATTCAGAGCTTAATATGAGCTCCCTCACAGCCCGCCCGCGCTCTTTCAAATTTTCCATGTCGCCGGTATCAAGTCCTGTTAGCGTCTCTTTGATTTTATCCGGAAGACGATTGTCTTTTATAAAATACTGATACCCTGCGGCTGTAATCGCAAAACCGTTTGGCACATTCACGCCTTTTTTTGTTAGATACCTGTACATCTCGCCTAAAGATGCGTTCTTGCCGCCGACAATAGGCACATCTTTTATTGAGAGTTCGGAAAAAAACTTTATGTAGGCCATAATAAAAATTAAAAGTTAAAAATTCAAAGTGCAAAGTTAATAAATACGCGGCAACTCTAAACTTTTAACTTGATAAATCTCTACAGTCTTGCCCAAGGGTTCATACCATTTATTAGACGTAGATACGATCAAAAAACCACAGTTCACTATCAATAATATAAAACTGCCATGTATCGGGTTCTATTGGCTCACCTGTCGCAACTACATTTGCATCTCTTAAATCAAAGGGGCGTATACCTACTCCCAGTAAGCGATTGTACATCTTGAAAGCGAACTCTGATTTTTGTTGCTTCAGTAAGGTGTACAGTCCAGGGTCAAAGGTTGTTTTCTGTGTGATATCCTTTCCTACCCATGTATAAATTGTCCACGTGTCTCCGTCCTTTCGATTGTCAAGCATAAAGCCAATCGGTTGTTCTATAGAAAGTTTTTCACCATACCGCACTTCATATCGTTTTTGAGCAATCAAGTTCAATTTTATACCATTAAGAAATGTCTCGCTTGCTTTTTGGGCGTTTTGAGACCTGCCAGGTAGCTCATACTCTCGCTCAAAAGGGTTCTTATTTATGTTTTCCTTTATATCTTTCTGCAAGTTGACTGCGTGATTCTTTAAATCTATACAGAACGCATACGCTCGGCTTTTTATCGCTTTCCATTCTTGTGAAGTGCATAGTTGCTCCAATTTTGTTTTTAAAGCGGTTTCAATTTTATCACATATCTCCACCAAATGATTATATCTCTCATAATATCTAGTTTGGTCAATATGAATATTGGCTAAATCGTATTTTTTAACAAGCTCACTCGCGTAATCTAAGAGCATACGACGTTTTCTCAATTTAACCATGCCTATATGAAATCTTTGAGACCTTTCAGGATCACGTTTATCCTGTTTAGAAAGATGCCTAAAGATAACCTTGACTTCTTTATTCTCTATCAGAAGAAAAGTGGTAAAGAATTCCCTACCCTCTTCTCCCTGGTCAATTCGGTCGAGGAATTCTAGAAGGCGAGGATTTAATTGTTGCAAAGTATCTAAAAGCGTCTCCGGTTGTTGTTCTGTAATACCAATCTTCCCATAGAACTTACCATCTATTCTTTTACCTTCTGACTCTGGCTTAACTGTTCGAGTGAGGAATCTAATTTTTTCAGCAGAATACGGTTCTGCCTCTTGAGGTAAAAACAATTGTAGTTCAGATGCTTTTTCTGCCATAAATTTTGACTAAAGTTCTTTAATCTATTTTAACTTATATTCTATGTACTTTAATCAAATTCGCGCCTCCAATGCCCGTAGGCTGGCCGGAAACAAGCACGATATAATCTCCATTTCGCGCAATATCGCTCTCTTTGGCTTTCAAAACAGCGGCTGTAATCAATGAATCAATAGAACGAAATTTCGGCAGAAGAAAAGGAATAACGCCCCAGGAAAGAACAAGTTGCCGCTGAATCTCTACGCTATCGCATGTAACAACAATCGGAATCGGCGGACGAAAATGGGAAATGGAGCGAGCAGTGTGCCCGGAAATTGTGGTTACTAATATGAGCCGCGCTGATACTTCATGCGCGAGCGCGCAGGCGGCCCTCGCAATTGCATCTTCTTTATCGGATGGCTCGCTGTATGATGGCAAAGGCATGTCATCGTAACGCGACTCTTCAACCTCGCGAATAATTTTTGCCATCGTTTCCGCGGCAAGCGCGGGATATTTTCCAAATGCTGTTTCGCCAGAGAGCATAAGAGCATCCGCGTGATCAACGACCGCGCCCGCAACATCGCTCGCTTCTGCCCGAGTTGGACGAGGATTCCGCATCATAGAGTCTAGCATCTGGGTTGCTACAATCACAGGTTTACCGCGCTCCACGCATTTGCCGATAATCTCTTTCTGAATAAGCGGCACGCGCGAGGAGTCTATTTCCAGCCCTAAGTCCCCGCGCGCTATCATGATGCCGTCAGATGCATCAATAATTTCATCAATATGATCAAGAGCTAGAGCGCGTTCAATTTTTGCGATTATAAACGGCGGCGTGCGCCTGTCCCTTGCCTCACTCATCAAAATATGCCGTAAATGCGTAATGTCATTAGCTTTGCAAACAAAAGAGAGCGCGACACAGTCAACCTTGAGCTTTACGCCAAACCGCGCGTCATCTTTGTCTTTATCCGTGATAGTTTCTCCGCCGATGTCTTTCCCTGGTATATTGATGCCTTTATGAGAGCCGACCGCTCCTCCAACCAAAACTTTCGCTGTAATCAAATTTGCGCGAACATACTTGACCAAGAGCGCAACAAGCCCGTCATCAATTAAAATTGTATCTCCTTTAGCAACGCTTTTTGCAAGGTCGCATTGCAGAGGAACTAATTTGCCTCTACCATCATATGTGGAGAGAGCTGGAAGCAGTCCATCCTCTTTTACTAAAATAACTTCCTCTCCGATTGTAAGTTCAAGCGGTCTCGCAAGCGAACCAACGCGTAATTTCGGCCCCTGAAGATCCTGCATGATCGCAAGAGGTAAAGACAGCTCGTCAGAGATTTTTCGCAAATTTTCAATAAGAAGCTTGTGATGTTCGTGAGACCCGTGGCTAAAATTCAGCCTCGCAACGCGCATACCGGAAATAATAAGCTCGCGCAGAACCTCGCGCGATTCAGAAGACGGCCCGATTGTGCAGACAATTTTTGTATTTGTGAAGCGTTTGAGTAAAAATTTAGACCGTGTATGGGCGATTGACATAAAAAAAGAGATATGTTATAGTTGCCTGTTTATTTTTAATTAAAAATGGTATGGGCGATTTAAATTTTATAATCGCGCATTATCCTTTTTATCAAATTCATGAAAAAAATTCTTGGCCTCTTGCTCATTTCTATGAGCATTATAACGACTTCAGGATTCATTGTAAAGCAAAACGCAAGCTCGGAAACGCGCGTTTATAAATCCGGCGACGTTCTACAAATAAACGGCGAAACTATTGTTGTTGCCGCAAACGGCAAATCTCTTGAACTTATTACAGTTAGCGCAGATAACAAGCTGAAAAAAATATCGGAAGCGATTCCGCGCGGGGACGGCATTGAACCGCAATCAGTGGTCGTGAAGTCAGAGGGCGGACGGGCTGTTGCTTATGTTGCGGCTGGCTCTGCAATCCAAAAATATGATCTTCGAGATCCGCGCTGGCCGTCGCTCCTGCTATCGGTTGATTCGCCAATAGGCTACGTTCGCGATATTGACGCGAGAGAAACTGGCAATCTGTTTCTTCTAGCAGGCGACAAAGGAGTGTATGAATTTGAAGGAACAAACTTCAATAAAATTCGCGAACTGTGGAAAAGCACCGCTTACGGGGTTAAAATAAGCGAACAAGGCGATGTTGCCGTTAACGGTTCAAAAGAAGCTCTGGTAATCGCGCATGATGGAAGCGCGCAATTTGTTACGCCGGTATCGCACAATGATCCAAAAACCTCGCATCCGCACATCACCTCATCTGGCACAGGTTTTATCGGAGATGATAACGGCGTGAAAAAACTCGGTTCCAGCGCAATTTTCAAAAATAATTCAGGATTCGGATATTCGCTTGACGCTGAAGGCGACACAATCTACTTTGCAAACGGCTGGGGCATATACGCGCTTGACGGCGCGCTTGCCGAACGCGGCTTTCAAGCCATCAACGCTATAGGCGGATGGGCAAGAGGCGTAAAATTGTTTTCTGCAAATGGGAAACGGCTCGTCTTGGTGTTTGCAAGCGATCGCATCTACTTGCTTGACGACGGGCTCACGGTTCTTGATGTATATCACTATCAACCGATGAAGAATGTAAAAACGCTCGCGCTGGATTCAGACCCGACAGGAAGTGAAGCGGCGCGTAAATCTCCTCCCGGCCAGCCGCTTTCGGCGCGCGTTTCAAAAGCTCCTGTTATGCCGGGAGAAATCATTCGCGTTTATGCAACAGGCTATTATCCGGGCGAGCCGCTGATTCTTGAAGCAGGAGCGGTCATCAACTCTCCGGATCAACTGGGAAACATTGTTGTAAACAATAAAAATTTTATTGAGCGAACTGTTGCGGACGGAAGCGGAAATCAGGTTTTTGAACATGTGATAATACAGAAACAGGCATCATATCCTATGATGATAAATGTCCGGGTTGCCGGAGAAAATTCTAAATTGCACTACAGCGTGGCTCTCCAGGTACAATCGCCGACACCGCCTGCGCCCATTACCCCTTCAATCGCAACTCTTGCGGTACACACAGAAATCGTTAAAGAAATTGAAACAACAAGAGAAGTTACAGAGGAACAAAAAGACGGAAAGACGATTATCCATGAGATTATTCGCAGTATAGAGCGGCTCGTTGAAAGCGCAATCGCTGATCTTGAAATCAAAAACAACGCCATTTCTATTGTACGCGCGGGAATCCCGAAAAATACATATATCCGCTGGAAAAATATGGATACTGTAACGCACGCTGTGAGCTCAATTGAGACGCCTGACAAAACAATCACATTCGCAAGCCCGGCGTTAAAGCAAAACGAAACGTATCAGTTTAAGTTTACTCTAATAGGGACTTATAAATATGTGACTGACGGCGATAAAAATAAAGTGTATGAAATTATTGTTCAGTAAATAAACCTTAAAAATATGCCTGAAAAACAAATGCATGTTGCAAAAGAGTTTCAAATTGAAAAAATCATTTTTGGTTTAGACGCGGAAGGAAAAACAATAACAGACAACGATATTGTAAAGATTCTAACACATCCATATACAGGTAGGCGTGGAGTAAGGGTTGGAAGCAACGAGTACGGTAAATGCATTGTTGACTTGTGAAATCCAAAAAATAAAAAATTCGAAAAAATAACATTCACCACAGATCAACTAAAGAAGAATAAATGAAAAACAAAACCCACGGCAAAACGCCGGGGTTTGTTGTTTGATAACGACATTTTTTCTTGACAGTAAGGAACAGTATTTCTATACTACAAGCATCATGCTATGAAACAAACATCACTAACACCAAAACAAATCATATCTCTTCCTAAGAGAGCCACTCTCGGATCATTTCGTCAATTTGCGCGTAAAGCTGGTATTGCGTTTAAGGATCGCGGCTCTCTTGTTGTATATGATGAGAATAAGCATCCACGTGTTTTTGCTTTTGATGCGTATACACTTTGGGATATTCTTTGTACATTAGACGAGGAACTTGAAACAGTATTAGAACCTAAGGAGTATATTTTTAACAATCCCGTCGGTTGGCTCATTGATGCTATTGAGGAAACCCTCCCTATAAATCCAAAAGTCATGGCAACCTTAGAAAAGCCCCACAAAGACAAATAAGTATGTATCGCATTATTTACAGCAAACAAGCCCTAGGAGATCTCAAGCGTATCCCTAAAGAAACAGCAGAAAAAATTCAAAACAAAATTATATTGTACGCGACAGAAAGAGGATTGCGCCATACAGTAAAAATAAAAGGCGCGAAATCTTCTCTCTATCGTTTTAAAACAGGCAAGTATCGGGTTATGTTTGAGTTAGACGACCGAACGATCTATATTTTGACTGTTTTCCATCGGCAAAAAGGATACAGAGTTTAGTATGATGTTTCTTCTTATGCCAAACTCAAACACTCCAAAAGACGTATTTTCTCACCTTCTTGCAATTATCACGCTCTATCTCGGCGTTGTAAGCGTCATCGCTCTCATGTTTCAATACATAAACACGCTATTCCCTGATCGGCTGGACGCATTCTACTACGATCCGTCGCTAGACGTAATCCGCCGCTCTGCCGCATCGCTTATAGTAGTATGGCCTGTGCACATTCTAATGTCCTGGATTATCGGGCGCGACATGCGCGCGCATACGGAAAAACGAGGGATGGCTATAAGAAAATGGCTGACATATCTCACCATTTTTGCCGCGGCGCTCACAATTATTATTGATCTTATCACACTCTTGTATAACTTTCTTGGCGGAGAATTGACGCTCCGATTCGCCTTAAAAGTGCTTGTCGTGCTTATTGTGGCAAGCGGGGTATTCGGGTATTACCTCTTTGACATTCGCCGCGAGGACGCGCATGATTCTCTTCGCCCAAAACAACTCGCGTGGTTGGTATCGGCTCTTCTCATCGTCGCGATCGGCGCAAGTTTTTTTATCATAGGAAGCCCGGCCGGAATTCGCGCGCGGAAATTTGACGACGAGCGCCTGCAAAATCTTCAGTTGATTCAAGGTGAAATCACTAATTACTGGAGCCAAAAAGAAAATCTCCCACTCTCACTTGACGATCTAAAAGACAGTATCTCGGGTTTTGTCCCGCCGAGCGACCCAGAAACAGGCAAGGCATACGAATACGATCCAACCGGCCCATTGTCTTTTAATCTCTGCGCAGTTTTCAAAACAAAAACTCAAAGACAGAATAATAGCGAACAAAAAATTCCCTCATCAGCGAAGCTTATCCCCGAGCCATATCAACAGAACTGGGGACACGACACGGGACGCGTGTGTTTCGCCCGATCAATTGATCCGGAGCGCTACGGAAAACCATGAAATGACGCGTATAAATAAAACTGAACGAAAACCAAAAACCGAGCCCTTTGTAGAGCTCGGTTTTTTCGTAACTTTGAACTTTCAACTTTTCACTTTGAACTCATTAGTAGTCCATCCCCATGCCTCCACCCATGCCCATACCTCCTCCGTGCGGCATTTTATCCTCTTTCTTCTCCGGCTCGTCAGTAACAACAGCTTCGGTAACAAGGAACATAGAAGCCACAGACGCGGCGTTTTGAAGCGCGGAGCGTGTAACTTTTGTAGGATCAATGATGCCTGCTTTCACTAAATCAGTGTACTGATTCTTCAGGGCATCATAACCCATACTGCCGGAAAGTTTCTTCACCTCTTCGGCGACAACAGCGCCGTCTTTGCCCGCGTTAATCGCAATCTGGCGAATCGGCTCTTCAAGCGCACGTTTTACAATTGAAACGCCGATCATCTCGTCCGCATCGTCAAGCAATATCTTATCAAGAATCGGAATGGCGCGAAGAAGCGCGACTCCGCCGCCTGCGACAATCCCTTCCTCAACCGCCGCTTTTGTCGCGGCAAGAGCGTCTTCAATGCGATCTTTTTTCTCCTTCATTTCTGTCTCTGTAGCGGCGCCAACTTTGATGACAGCAACCCCGCCTGAAAGTTTTGCGAGCCGCTCCTGCAGTTTCTCGCGATCAAAATCTGAATCAACATCATCAAGCTCTTTTCTGATTTGTAAAATGCGATCCTTAATCGCTTTCTGATCCCCAAGACCGCCAATAATCGTTGTCGTCTCTTTTGTCGCAATCACTTTTGCGGATCGTCCAAGGTCATCAATTGTCGCTTTATCAAGCTTCAGACCAATCTCCTCTGAAATCACCTTGCCGCCGGTTAAAACAGCGATATCCCGCAACATCTCTTTGCGCCGATCGCCAAAGCCCGGCGCTTTTACGCCAAGCGCGTTAAATGTGCCGCGCAACTTGTTTACGACAAACGTCGCAAGCGCGTCTCCTTCAATCTCCTCTGCGATAATTACGAGCTCTTTTTTACCGGATTGCGCCAAACTTTCAAGAAGCGGCAAAACGCTCTGAATTGAGGAGACTTTTTGATCTGTAATTAAAATGTATGGATTCTGCAATTCCGCAACCATTCTGTCGGCGTTCGTTACCATGTAGGGAGACACGTACCCCTTGTCAAACTGCATTCCTTCAACAACCTCCTTTTCAATGCCGAAACTTTGGGATTCCTCAACAGTGATAACTCCGTCTTTTCCAACTTCTGCCATGGCCTCTGCGATGACTTTGCCGATCTCCGGATCATTTGCTGAAATTGAGGCAACTTGGGTGATTTCTTCTTTGCCAGCAATCTGTTTTGAAATCTGCTTCAGAAGTTCAACAATTTTTTCAACCGCTTTGTCCATGCCTCGTTTAACGGCCTGCGCGTTTGCTCCGGCTGTGATATTTTTAATGCCGGCGTGAATCATGCTTTGCGCTAACAGCGTTGCGGTTGTGGTTCCATCTCCTGCAACGTCACTAGTGCGAGTCGCTGCCTGCTTTACGAGTTGCGCTCCGACGTTTTGCACTTTATCGGACAACTCTATCTCTTTTGCCACAGTAACGCCGTCTTTTGTGATTGTCGGATCACCGTATCCTTTGTCTAAAACAACGGTTCGCCCTTTTGGCCCAAGCGTTACTTTAACCGCGTTTACCAGCGCGTCAACTCCTTTTTTCAAAGCGTTCCGCGCAATTTCGTCAAAAAGAATCTGTTTTGCCATATGTTATCTTTATCGCCTTATGCTGTAAAATTTATTATGAAAAAAATTTCACAACTCAAGCGCATTTAAAAATGAAATTACTCAACGATCGCTAAAATATCAGACGCGGAAATAACAAGATACTCAACTTCTTTTCCGCTCTCTTCAACCTTTACCTCGTTCGGAGCGTATTTGGTGAAAAGTATAGTTTGGCCGACCTTAACGCCAATTGGCTCGCGCGCTCCGTTCTCAAGGAGTTTGCCGGGCCCGACCGCAATTACCTCTCCTTGTTCAGGACGATCTTTGTCAACAGTGTCCGGAAGAACGATACCAGATTTCGTGATATCCTGCTTGCTTTTCGCTTTCACGATAACGCGATCGTTTAAGGGAATCAGCTTTGGCATAGATGAAACTTCGTGTAAATATGAACGCGATCGGGGTTTTTTGATATTGCCTCCAAAAGCGCACATACTCACGAGCTAGTTAATTTAAGTTAGAAAATCTTAGAGCAAAAATTAGCAGTTGTCAAGAGAGAATGCTAAATTAAAATAACCAAAGCGCGTTGCTCTGGTTATTTGATATCAAAATTTGGAGGCACGGACGGGAGTTGCACCCGTGTACGCGGTTTTGCAGACCGCCGCCTAGCTACTCGGCCACCGCGCCCTACATCTATAAGGCGCATTATAGCAGTGGGGATGAGAAAAGCAATTAGTAAATTTCAACAATTGTATACTTGAGACCGCGCTCAATCGCCTCTTCGCGCGTCTCTACCCAAATATCAATGCGGCTTCCGAATCGCTGGTGCATACGATCGTGCACAACAAACACTTTGCCGCCGTATAGTTCCGGGAGACGAAACCGCGCGCCAAACTGAAGGAAATTTGCCGCGGCGATTCCATCCCTGACTCTCGTCCCATTTGCTGTAATAAAAGGAGTGTCGTCGGTTTGATCAGGAGTTGAGGAATAAAATGTGATAAGCCGTTTCTCTATTCTCCTCGGAGCGCGGCTTTCAGCGCTTGGAAGAGTTGGAAATTCCTCTGCATCTGCGGAAGACGCGGTGTTCCGGCTTGGAAACTCGGCCAGTGCGAGCGTAATCGCTAGAAATACGCCTAAAAATCGCCTTTGTTTTTGCGCCATAGTTTGCAGAAATTAAAAATCCTCTATCGTTTTGGACAATAAAGGATTTTATAGTAAACGGGCTACTATAGCACAAACGATAATTATGGTCAATGATGATGGCGGAGCTGACGGG
>CAYYGX010000025.1:0-14374 GCA_964471805.1 uncultured Gammaproteobacteria bacterium
ATTTGCTAATGCTCCCACATATCATCACGGCCCCAAACCCGCGCATTCTGCTTGGCTCCGGCGTTCACGGAGATGAGTGGGAAGTGATTGACTTTGTGAAAGAGTCCATTGAAGATTATCGCGCCGGGCTTCCGCCGCTTCTTTATATTCCGGAACTTTCCCCGTCAGCGGTTCGCCAAAAAACACGTCTGAACAGCGATGGGAAAGACATGAACCGCTGTTTTTTCTCTGATACAGATGTTTTTGAAGTTCAGGAGGCGCAAAAAGTATTATTGCCGCATCATTTTGGACTCGCAGTTTCATTTCATGAAGATCCATCCCAAGATCAGTTTTATCTATATGATACTGGCGTGAGACATGAGACACCCTCTGTTCAGCATTTTTTGAACTATCTTTGCGACATTGGAGTTTCATTGTGGAGCGGGATTGATGACGATAATGATCCATTTTTAGGATATGAGGTTGTGAATGGACGCGCTTCAGTGCCTCCGGGACGGCTTTCGCGCGAGCGAAACAAAGGTATTTTTGAGATATGGCTTATAAACACGATGATCGCAGAGCAGGTGCTTACCCTTGAAATTCCAGGGAAAGCGCCGTTTGAAACTAAACGCGCGATTGTGGATGCTTTTTTTGGTCTTGTGATCGCTGATTCTTAAAAAAGAGCTTCATATACCACTTCCTTGACGCAGTGTCAAAATCGTGTTATCTTGCCAAATTATGAAAAAGAGAAGTGCTACAGAATCTAACTATAAGGCAGTGAGTCATTCTGATTGTACAGATTGTCTATTGTCTTGTTTGACTGCCCGCGAGCATGAGGTGATCAGCCGCCGTTATGGTTTGCATAACGGAGTGAAAGAGACGCTTGATAAAATCGGAAAAGATCATACAATTACGCGAGAACGCGTTCGCCAGATTGAGCGGGCAAGCATAGCCAAAATCAAACGCCTGCAGAATTATAAACTGGAATTGCGCGGGCTAATAGCTGATATTGACGCAATCATCAATCGTTATGGAGGTATTATCGCGCATCATCATTTAATTGAAGAACTAATTAAAAAATCGCATGGAACAAGCATGAAATCGGAACTTGCAAAACAACGAAACCGGCTTGTTTTTTTGTTGAAAGAATTTGCAAGCGATGCCTTTCATTTTAAGGAAGAAGGGCGTTTGCATACATCTGCGTGGAGCGCTGATAAGAAACGATTTGAAACGCTTGAAGCGACGCTCAAGCGAGTTGAGGAGCTATTTAAAGACCAAGGGAAACCGTCAACGCACGCGCATATTGCGGAAAAACTTAGAACAGATTCTGAATCTGTGTACGCTCAACTGCACTTGAGTAAAAATATCGCGCAGAATCCATTCGGCAAGTGGGGGCTTCTCGGATGGCCTGATATCAGCCCGCGCCGCATGGGAGATCGGATTTATCTAGTTTTGAAAACCGAAGGCGCGCCTTTGCATTATCGCGATATTGCGCATCGCATTGGCGAGTATTATGGCAAGAAGGCGCATTTTCCGACAGTGCACAACGAACTAATCGCTGATCCGCGATTTGTTCTTGTCGGCCGAGGTTTGTATGGGCTTAGCGAATCCGGATACGTAAAAGGGACAGTGAAAGATGTTGTGGAACGAGTTTTAGAAAAAGCAGGCGAGCCTTTAATGCGCGATGAAATAATCAGCCGCGTGCAAAAGGAACGCATCGTTGCCCGTTCCACGATTCTTCTCTCATTGAATAGCAATAATAGAATTCGGAAAATAGGAAAAGATAGTTATGTATTGAATGTCAATAGTTAATTTTCTTGAATTACGAAATGCATTTTTTTGTCATTGCGAGGAGCGATAGCGACGAAGCAATCTATATTTGGCTTAGATAAGAGATTGCTTCGCTTCGCTCGCAATGACAAGATTACGGTTTTCGGATTCATGTTTAATTTAGTACGCGCCCTATAAAAACCGTGCTAATTGCGATTGACATCGCTTTTTGGAAGCGTTTGCATTACGACAATTTGTTTACACTCGCATTTGAATTGCTACTCGCCGGAGGGTGGCTTTTCGTTTTTTATAACGTTTGGCCGCATATAAAAGATCAACTGGCGTCAGGGATTTTTTGCCGCGGAAAATCCGTCCGTGCTTCTTGAAATTCGTCTGCCTGAAAAAAATAAACGGCCGATTGAAGCGATTGAACAATTATTCGCGCAAATACATGCTTTACGGCGCGATCAGACGTGGTGGGAAACATGGTGGAAAGGGCAATACATATTAAAAGTCGCATTTGAAATCGTGAGTCTTGAGGGACAGATACGATTTTTTGCTCGCCCGGCCTATAAGCACAAACATCTGCTTGAATCCGCTATTTATGCTCAATATCCGGACGCGGAAATTGCGGAACTGAAACCAGAGGACGATTTTGTTCATATGTTTCCAGACAAAATTCCGGATAAAGAGTTTGACATGCTCGGAAGCGAGTATGTTCTTTCAAAGCCGGATTATTATCCCTTCAAAACCTATAAAGAGTATCAGCATAGTTTTATGCATGAGTTTGATTATTTTACTGATCCGCTTCGGCATCTTCTTGAACTTATGCAGAATTTGAAAGAAGGAGAATATCTATGGTATCAGATTGCGGTTGTGCCTGAAAGCGACTCGTGGAATAAAAAGCAGAAAAAGCAGCTTAATCGCCTTCTTGGCAGGTTAAGAGGAGAAGACGAAGTTGAATCAAAAACGATTTTTCAGATGATGAGAGAGCATGCGTTTAGTATTTTTCTGTATATCATATTGATTCCGATTAGTTTTATCAGAGAATTTTGGAGGCAGATTTCATGTTTTCATGAAGCGTTTTTGAGCCAGTTTCGGACAAAGAAACAAGTTTCTTCAAAGCTCGTTAAAAAAGAAGAAGACATTGGGCTTCCGAAAGCGACAGAGAAGCATTCGCTTACAGAAAAAGAGGAGAAAGTCATTACAGCGATTGAACGAAAAATTTCACAGCAGATTTTTAAGACATGCGTTCGCGTTCTATACTTTGCAAAAAAGCCGGTGTTTGCGAAATTCCGGTTTTGGTCAGAAGCGCACGGTTTTTTTCGCCACTTCAGCGATATTGACTATAATGTATGGACTCGCGGGCCGCACACTAAAACAAGCGCAGATTATTTTTTCGCCAAAGCGCGCAAGCGCATGAGGCAAAACGCGATTATCTTTAACGCAAAAAGCCGCGATTGGTTCGCCGGCGACAGATGGATTTATCTTGGCACAGAGGAACTTGCGACGCTTTGGCATTTTCCTTCAGAGCGCGATATGACTTCAAACGTACAGGTCGCGGATACGCCTGTTACGGCGCCTCCCCGCGGAACGCCGATGCGCGCGCGCGGTGGGTTTAATAAAGAGCGCATGGCTGATATTCCTCTTGGACAAGCGCCGGATAATCTGCCGATCCCGGAGTTTGAGCCGTATAATTATCCTTGAAACATATGGCAATCACTCCATTTTACAACAAAGATATTACTCTTTTTGCAGAAACAAATTTCCGAAATCAGCGCAAACCTTTTGGCATTAAACGCGCTGACATGGAAAAACACATGTATGTGCTCGGCAAAACTGGAATGGGCAAAACATCAATGCTTGCGCAGATGATTGCGCAAGATATGAACTCTAATCGCGGCATCGTGCTTATTGATGTAACAGGCGGGCTTTCAGATCAGATGCTTCACTATGTGCCGGAATCTCGTTTGAAAGAGACGATATATTGGAATCCAACTGATCGCGATTATCCATTTGTCTTTAACTGTTTAGATGATCTTAATCATGAGAATGAGCGTTATACGGTTGTAACCGGGCTTGTTGATTTTTTTCGCGGCTTTTGGCGCGATGTGTGGGGAGCGAGGCTGGAGTATGTTCTCACAAATGCGATCCTGACTCTTTTGTACAATAAAGAGATGACGCTCTTGCATATAATTCCGCT
Organism: uncultured Gammaproteobacteria bacterium; assembly: GCA_964471805.1. Taxonomy (GTDB): domain Bacteria; phylum Patescibacteriota; class Patescibacteriia; order UBA9629; family UBA9629; genus UBA9645. The sequence continues at coordinate 3,953 of CAYYGX010000025.1, forward strand.
TCTTACTGATTTGGAATTTCGCGCGCGCGCGCTTGAACACATAACCGATCCGGTGCTATCGCAATTTTGGACGCATGAGTTTGGCAAAGACGGCGAAGGATTTTTGCGCCCGGCAATTGAGCCGATTCGCGATAAAATAGGGCAACTCGCGAGTAATCCGATTCTTCGCAACACAATCGGATTTCCGCGCTCGCGGTTTAATTTTGACGATTTGCTGAATAAGAAAAAAATTATTATCTGCTCATTCAATAAGCATGAGATCGGCGCGGACACTGCAAAATTTCTCGGTTCCACGTTTCTTTTGCGGCTTCTGATGCGAGCGATGACAAGAAACGAAGCGCGCGAGGTGTATGTCTATATTGATGAATTTCATGAACTCGCGTTCCCGCAGTTTGAGGAGTTCATAGGCTTGAGCTCGCACGGGGTTCGTTTTATTCTCTCGCATCAGTACCTTTCACAGATTAGCGATAATATGCGCGATGTAATTTTTGGGAATGTCGGGACGATTATTGCGTTTCGCGTCGGCTCGTTTGATGCTAAATTAATGTCCGATGAATTTGGGCCCACAGTTTCAGAGCATCATCTTACAACCCTTCCGCCGCATACAATTATTTTGAAACTCCTGATTGACGGAAAAGTTTCTTCTCCATTTAGCGCAGTTACACTCCCTCCGCTTCCAAAAATTGGTTTGAAAGAGCGGATTATTAAAGAGAGTCGCGTTATGTACGGAGAGCCGCGCAAAGATGTTGAGGCAAAAATCGCAAAAAGTTTAGGCATTCCAGAGATTAATAGCACAGTTCAGGAGGAGATACAAACCTGTCTTGACGGCAGTCAGTCCAATGGTGCTGTTTCTGCAAAAAAATCGCTTCTAAAAGAATTTCGCGAAAAAATCGCCGCGATTACTCATATTTCAGCGAATCTTAGAAAAGAACCGGATTACAAGCGATCCGTGGAAAAATCAGAGAAACTTCTTCAAGAACTGGCGCCGGGAAAAGAAATCAAGTTTTGACAGCGGTTTTTGACTTCGCGAGCATGATTTGGTATTCTGTAAAAATATGCAAAAGTCTATCCCGTTTTACAGCGCGATTATTGGAGGCGCGATTATCTTTTTTTCATTTGGGCTTTTGATTGGAGCGCAGCAAGTTCCGCCAAATGCCGCGCGCAAAGCGCAAGAAAATAGAACCGAGCAGTGTGTAGCGATTCCCGCATTTGTTGATAATAAGAGCGTTGATTTTAAGCTTTTTTGGAACGTCTGGGAGTCGCTTGAAAATCGTTTTTATAAACAGCCTCTTTCTCAAGAAAAGCTTTTTTACGGGGCAGTCAAAGGAATGACTGCGGCAACAGGAGATCCGTACACAGTTTTTTTTGATCCGACTTCAGCCGCTGAATTTAATCGGGAGCTTGAAGGAAAATTTGAAGGAATCGGCGCCGAGATCGCGATTAAACATGATCGGTTGACTGTTGTATCTCCTCTTGCGGAGTCTCCGGCAGAACGCGCCGGATTGAGGCCGGGCGACGTCATTTTAGCCATTGACAAAGTTGATACCGCGACTCTCTCGCTTGAAGATGCGGTTTCTCGCATTCGCGGGCCTAAAGGCACAACCGTAGTTCTCACTATTCTTACTAAAGGAGTTTCTGAAACAAAAGATGCGCAGGTAAAAAGAGAGGAGATCATCGTTAAAACAGTTCAATGGGAGATAGTTGCCGGCAATGTCGCCTATGTTCGAATTTTTAGTTTTAATGAGGATACGATTGATGATTTTAAGACAACAGTTTCGGCAGTGATTAAAAAAAATTCCTCCGGCATTATTCTTGATCTTCGCTCTAATCCCGGCGGGTACTTGGACTCGGCTGTTAAAATGGCAAGTTACTGGATTCCGGAGGGCGTTATTGTTGAAGAGCGGTTTTCTGACGGGGCAAAAGATTCGTATAAAGCCGTCGGACAAGCGCGATTAGAAGATCAAAAGACTGTTGTTTTAGTAAATGAGGGGTCGGCATCCGCCTCCGAGATTGTTGCCGGAGCATTGCAAGATTACGGAAAAGCGACGATTGTCGGGGAGCAGACATTTGGCAAAGGATCAGTACAGGATTATTCATCTTTGGAAGGCGGTTCTGCTCTTAAAATAACGATCGCGGAATGGCTCACGCCGAAAGGCAATTCCATCAACGAAATAGGGATTAAGCCCGATATTGTGGTGCCAATGAGTGTGGAAGACGTGAACAATGATATGGATCCGCAACTGGAGCGCGCCATTGAACTTTTGCGATAATTTTATATGCCTTCTGTTCGTCTTATCGTTTCTGGAAATGTGCATGGCGTTTTCTACAGGGCAAGTGCGCAAGAGCGCGCAGAGAGACTTGGCATTACCGGGCACGTCCGGAATCTTCCTGACGGAACAGTTGAGGTTCTCGCCTATGGAGACCAAGAGACGCTTAAACGGTTTATTGAGTTTTGTCGCGAGAATCCAGGTGTATCCAGTGTTTCTGACCTGAAGGTAGAGTGGTTTCCGCAAACGCGGGGCGCGACGGATGGATTTAGGATTATAGATTGAATTAAATACATACTCGCTTTTATAGTATAATTTTTGATCGATGCAGATTTACAAAACTAAAGCGCCCAAATTTTCCGGAACTGACTTTCATGAGGTTAAGAAAAAGGCTCTCGGTTTGTACTCTGAGATTAAACACAAATCAAAACGCAGAACTTATGTGCGGTCGGCATATTTTAACAAGGAGAAAATTTTTCTTGATTTGTTTTGGCAACACTTGTTTGATAAAGAGAACTGGCAGGATAGGTTTAGAAGAATGAAGTATTTTGGCTGTGCTATTGAGCTTATTCAAAAATCGCGTTTCGCTCCAAAATCAAAGGAAAATCCTAATAAACCGTCCGAAATACTTCACAGATTCTTTGGGTCTACTGCTGACGATGAGATGTTTTACATACAAATCAAGGAAGATAAGCGCACAGGGCAAAAATTTTTAATCTCTACATTCCCGGAAAAATGAAAAAGACCTCCCGCTAAGTGTGGTATATGAACCACGGGCCGAAAGCCTTTTTCAAATACTACTATATCACGTCTAAAATAACTGTCAATGTCCTATAAAAATATACAATGGATTATTCTCGATGTAGACGGAGTAGTTGTTGGTACAAAGGTTGGTTTTAACTCTCCAGATCCGCATCCCAATGTTATTTCTCGACTCAAGAAGATTCGGCATCAGGGAATTGGAGTAAGCTTGCTTACTGCAAAACCATATTTTGGTATCAAGAGTCTTATTCAATACGCCCATCTGAATAATCTACACATAACTGATGGTGGTAGTGTTATTATTGATCCTATAAACAATGTTATTGCAAAAAAATATGTTCTTGATAATCAACTCGCTCAACAAGTCCTGCAAATTTGTTTGACTAATAATGTTTATGTAGAGTTTTATTCGGTAGACCACTACTCTATTCAGAGAGATCAAGTTTCAGACATTACAAAAAAACACGAACATATTCTTCAACAAACACCTGAAATTTCTACATTTCTTGTTACGGAAGCTAAAGCGCAAGAGATTGTTAAAATTATGCCAATTGCCCTTGACGAACAAGACAAAAAACGAGTAGTAAATTTACTCGAACCATTTTATAATAAACTTGAAATCAACTGGAGCATACACCCAGTTGCGTTACCGTTGCAGTTTGGAATTATCACACCTCTTGGAGTTTCAAAAGCTCAAGGCGCTAAAGATATTTCTGAAATGGTCGTGGTCCCATTTGACAATATGCTTGCGGTAGGTGATCGTACGCATGACTGGCAATTTATAAATTTATGTAAATACGGCGCTACAGTGAGTAATGCGGAGCAAGAATTGAAAGATTTAGTCCATACGAAAGGAGACAGCTATTCGTATATTGGAGGCGATGTTGATGAAAATGGCGTGCTGGATATATTTGACCATTTTAATCTTTGAGTGAAGAATCAATATGCCAGAACCATCAAAAAAAGGCATTACTCCGCGGTCATCTGATTATAGTCAGTGGTATTTGGACGTAATCGCCGGAGCGGACATGGCAGAACACGCGCCTGTCAAAGGTTGTATGGTGATCAAGCCCTACGGCTATGCTCTGTGGGAAAATATACAGCGCGCGCTGGACCAAAAAATTAAAGAAACCGGCCATGAGAACGCGTATTTTCCGCTTTTCATTCCAAAGTCGTTTTTGAATAAAGAGGCAGAGCATGTGAAATTCGCAAAAGAATGCGCGGTTGTTACGCATTATCGCCTGAAGCAAAGCGAGGATGGTAGCATTATTCCGGACCCCGAAGCTCGTTTAGAAGAAGAGCTCATTGTGCGCCCCACTTCCGAGACCATCATATATACCATGTTTGCAAAATGGATTAATTCTTGGCGCGATCTTCCGCTTCTTCTGAATCAATGGGCAAATATCGTGCGGTGGGAAATGCGCACTCGGCTATTCTTACGAACCACAGAATTTCTCTGGCAGGAGGGGCACACGGCGCACGCAAATGAGAGTGAGGCCGAGGAGGAGGCGCGAAAGATGTTACAGATGTATCAGGATTTTGCTGAAAATTATCTCGCGATCTCTCCTATTGCCGGGCAAAAGTCTGAATCAGAAAAATTTCCCGGCGCGCTTCGCACTTATAGCATTGAGGCCATGATGCAAGACGAGAAGGCGCTACAGGCTGGGACATCGCATAATTTGGGGCAGAATTTCGCGCGCGCGTTTGACGTAGGGTTCACTGATCAAAACGGCGCTCGGCAGTATGTGTGGCAGACAAGCTGGGGTATTTCAACGCGGCTCATCGGAGGGCTTATCATGTCGCATAGCGATGACAAAGGATTGGTCGTGCCGCCAAAAATCGCCCCTGTTGTAGCAGTGATTATTCCTATCTGGAAGAGCGATGAAGAACGGACGCGAGTTTTGGATCATGCCCAAAAGTTGCATTGTAAGCTATTAGAGAATTTTTCAAAAGTTGCGCTTGACGATCGCGATTATTGCACGCCCGGGGTAAAATTTAACGAATGGGAGAAGAAGGGAGTGCCGATACGAATTGAGATTGGTCCAAAAGATATCGCATCAGAGAAGGTCGTTTTAGCAGAGAGGGATACTGGCATCAAAACATCAGTTGGAGAAGAGAGCGCAGTAGAGGAGGTAAAAGATCGTCTTACTGCAATGCAGGATCGGTTGCTTCAAAGGTCAAAACAATTTCGCGAAGAGCATTCTTACAGAGTTGATACATACGCAGATTTTGCCTCGCGCCTTGAGTCGGGCCAAGGTTTTTTTTATAGCCATTGGTGCGGAAGCGAGTTTTGTGAAAAGGAGATTACTAAAAAAACAAAAGCGACAGTTCGGTGTCTGCCATTTAATGAAGGAGAAGAAGCGGGAGAGTGCATTAAATGCAAAGGACGTTCTGAAAGGCGTGTCGTGTTTGCGCGGGCGTATTGATATGAATCAGATATTTTTTGTTATCCCAGCTTACAATGAAAGTTCTTTAATCAGCAGTGTTGTGCGCGATGTACAAAAATTGTGTTCAAACATTATTGTTGTTGATGACGGTTCAGAGGATGATACTTTTAAGCAGGCAGAATCAGCTGGCGCGCAAACTTTGCGGCACATAGTCAACCGCGGGCAAGGAGCGGCGCTCGCGACAGGCGTTTTGTATTCGCTTTCCAAAGGAGCTGACATAATCGTTACTTTTGACGCGGACGGACAGCATGATCCATCTCAAATAAATGAATTGATAGAGCCAATTTTGCAAAAAAAAGCGGATGTGGTGTTGGGGTCCCGATTTTTAGACTCAAAGCTTAAAACTCAAAATTACGAGAACGTCATCCCTTTTACAAAATTGATTATTCTTAAACTGGCATTGCTTCATCAATGGTTTTTTACAGGATTGCGCGTTACAGACACTCATTGCGGACTTCGCGTATTTTCGCGCAGAGCCGCGCAGATGATTACGATTTCACAGGATCGTATGGCTCATGCAAGCGAAATTTTGGAAGAGATCGCCCGCAACAAATTGTCTTTTATTGAAATTCCGGTACACGTGAAATATACCGCATATTCGCTTAAAAAAGGGCAGAGTAGTTTTACCGGCAGTATTAAAATTTTGTACGATTTTTTTGTCGGGAGATTTTTGAACCTTAAGCATTAGTTAAGTTTAATATGAATCCTATCCAAATCATTCTTCTTATAGTCATCGCGCTCATTATTTTGAAGACATTTCAAAAATATCATCGGAGAGTGATAACTGTGCGAGAATTTCTCTTATGGACCGTATTTTGGGGAAGCTCCGGAGCGCTAGTTGTGTTTCCAAACGCAACACAAAATGTCGCAAACCTTGTAGGTATCGGCAGGGGCGTTGATCTTATCATATACATTGCTCTCCTGATTCTTTTTTTCGCCTTATTTTACTTATTAGTTAAAGTTGAGGGCATAGAACGCGCGATTACAAAAATTGTGCGCGAGATGGCGCTGGATGAAGGCCGCTCAAAGTAACTATGCCAAAAATTAGGAAAAAATGTCATTGAAGTCGCTTCGCAGATTTTATCCAAGTATTCCAAGAAGCGGCTTCTGCAAACAACCTATTAGGACTTGGTAAAAGTAGACGGCATTGACTCTGCGTCGTTCTGTACCTAAACGCCAGAAACCAGCTGGTGTATAAAGAAACAATTTCGATTGGAACTTTGAATGCCAATTTAGTTCACCCTCGGGAAGTTTTTGAGCCGGCGCTTAAGTATTCCGCGGCTGATATTATAGTTGCGCACAATCATCCATCAGGCGACCCGAAGCTGTCAGAAGAGGATTTAGAAATCACAAAGAGATTGGCAGATGACGGTAAAATTATGGGCATTGAGCTTTTGGATCATGTTATTATCGCGACCAATAGTTATTTTAGCTTTAAAGATGAAAAGTTGTTATGAGCACTAATATCAAAGATTTAGAAAATAGATTGTGGGATGCGGCCGACCATATGCGCGCCAACTCGCCGTTGCGCCTCAACGAATTTGCCGAGCCGATTTTGGGTTTGATTTTTCTTAAATTCGCGGGAGTTAAGCACAGCAAGACTGAAAAAGAGATAGACGGAGAGCGGATAAAGAAAACCAAACCTTGAAATTTTAATCAGATTCCTGACGATATTGAGGGTGATGCGTTCGGAAGGATTTATGAGTACTTCCTCGGCAAGTTCGCGCTTGCGGACGGCTCGCGCGGAGGCGAATTTTTTACGCCGACAAGCATAGTTAAGCTCATCGTAGAAATCATTGAGCCGTATCAGGGCAGGATTTACGATCCGGCTTGCGGTTCCGGCGGTATGTTTGTACAATCGCACGAGTTCGTAAAGCGGCACTTAGCAAATGGCAAGAAAGCAAGGGCTTCGCGCGAGATCGCAATCTATGGGCAGGAAAAGGAAGAGAAGACAGTCCGCATTGCAAAAATGAATCTTGCACTTCACGGTCTTTCTGGAGATATTCGCCAAGGTAACACTTATTACGAAGATTTACACAAGAGCATCGGGAAATTTGATTTTACGATGGCCAATCCTCCGTTTAATGTAAAAGGAATTGATAAGGAGCGCATTAAAGATGATCCACGATTTTCTTATAGCATACCGCGAGCCGATAATGGCAACTATCTCTGGATTCAAATCTTTCTAAATTCGCTAAACGACAAAGGACGCGCCGGTTTTGTTATGTCTAATGCGGCAGGTGATGTAGGACATAGTGAGAAAGAAATCCGCCAAAAATTAATTGAAGATGGAATTGTGGATGTGATGGTCGCTGTTGGTCCGAATATGTTCTATAATGTCGCGCTTTCAGTAACACTCTGGTTTTTGGATAGAGGGAAAAAGAAAACAGGACGCAAAGACAAAATTCTTTTTATTGATGCCCGCAATATCTACCGGCAAATAGACCGTGCACATCGTGATTGGACTGACGAGCAAATAGAGCAGATCGCGAGCATCGTCCGCAGTTATCGCGGCGAAAACAGAAAGAAATACCAGAATGTAAAAGGCCTTTGCAAAGTAGCAACGATAGACGAAGTGAAAAAAGCCGGCTATTCGCTAAATCCCGGCCGTTATGTCGGTGTTGCTGATAATGGAAACGGAGATGACGGTAATTTTGGTGAGAAGATTGAAAAGCTTCACAGCGAATTGAAAGGATTAACCGATGAAGCGCATAAACTGGAAAGTAAAGTTTTTGAGAACCTAAAGAAATTGGATTTGTGAAAAAACAAGAAAACAATTTTGCCTATATAGACGGTGCTAATCTACACAAAGGTATTTTGGAATTGGGGTGGCGACTGGATTATAAACGATTCAGAGTTTTTCTTTATGAAAAATACGGCGTAAATAAGGCATATATTTTTCTCGGATTCATTCCAACGAATGCGAATCTATACCGCGACCTCCAAAACTGTGGTTATACCGTTGTTTTTAAACCGACACTCCCTGACGGAACGGGCGAAGTGAAAGGAAATTGTGACGCGGAAATGGTTTTGCAAGCGGTATCAGATATGTATGAATCGCTTTACGACAATGCGGTAATCGTAACCGGCGACGGCGATTTCGCATGCCTTGTTAATTTTCTGAAAGAGAAGAAGAAGTTTAAAGTCATTTTGAGCCCGAGTTATAAGAAAGCGTCAGTGCTTTTGCGCAAGGCGGTACCAGACAACATAGTTTTTCTTAATCGGCTTGAAAACCGCCTTAAATATCGAGAAAATGAGCCAAAATGAAAAAGCCCCGCTGCGGGACGGAACCCACATGGGAGCTTTTTCGTAGTGATGTCTGATATATAGCAAATGAGTAAAATAAAGTCAATGCTTTGGGGGTGTGGAAAAGTAAAATATAGGTAAAGTTGGGTCAAAAAATATGCCCAAAATAAGTAAGAAAATTATAAAAGAGGAATTAGCAGAAAAAATCGGGGGGAAAAATTTGGCGTTGGTTTTGAATAATGTATATTGCGCAGATTGTGGGCCGACCTCAATGGTTGGATATGAGGATGATATTGTTGTGGAGTCGAGCGGAGACACAATTTTACGGGGCAAATGTAAAAAATGCGGCCGCAAAGTCGCGCGGCTTTTGGAAACAGGAGAAACGAAATAACTATGATCACGCAAACTAAAACCAGCCTGCGCCGACCCGCCTGCTACGCTCACAGCGCGGGCAGAGGCTTCGGCGGGCAGGCAACTTGGCAAAGAATGAAATTTAAAGATTTTGCGGACACATCTCCGTCTGTAAAACTTGAGCGCGGGAAAGAATACCCGTTTATCCCAATGGATGTTGTTGATGGCAAACATAAGTTTCCGCTTGAAGTGAAGCGTAAGAGTTTTTCGGGCGGTGGATCAAAATTTGCTAACGGAGACACTGTTTTTGCTCGTATCACACCGTGTTTAGAGAACGGCAAAATTGCGATGGTTAAAGGTTTAGAGGAAGGGATTGGTTTTGGTTCAACAGAATTTTTTGTATTTCGGGGCAAGGACGGTGTATCTGATTCCGATTTTGTTTACTATCTTTCACGCACAGATACTATTCGAGATCCGGCGGTAAAAAGTATGGTGGGCGCTTCCGGTCGGCAACGAGCTGACAAGACGGTCGTAGATAATGTGCGAGTACTGGCACCCTCTCTATCACAACAAAAACAAATCGCTGATGTTCTTTCCGCCTACGACGATCTGATTGAAAACAACACGAAGCGGATTAAGATTTTGGAACAAATCGCGCAGGCGATTTATAAGGAGTGGTTTATAGAAAATTCAAAAATCAAAAATCAAAAGGCAAAATTAAGCGAGGTGGTTAAACCGCAATACGGCTATACAGAAAGCGCACAAAATAAGCCAGTCGGCCCCAAGTATTTACGGGGTATGGATATTAACAAAACGAGTTATATTGATTGGTCAACTGTTCCGTATTGCGAAATATCAGATGAAGACAAAAAGAAGTACCAACTCAAGAAAGGAGATATTGTCGTGATAAGAATGGCAGACCCAGGCAAAATTGGCATTGTAGAGCAAGACGTAAACGCGATATTTGCTTCATATCTGATCAGATTAAAAATCACGGATGATCGTATATCTCCTTATTATCTTTTTTATTTTTTTATACTTTCACTCGCGCGAAATAAGACGCAAAGATGGTATTTTCAAAATATTTCTTGATGAAGGGATTTATTCCGAGTTCAAAGAACGAACAAACAATCTTTTGGAGAAAAGCCAGATTGCGATAATTTCTTCATCTATAAACAAAATCAAATTAGCGGAAAAGGCGTTAGCATTTGAAAAACAATCTGGTCAAAAATACAACATAGGCGACATCTATTTGAGAAATGTTGGTTATGTGCTTGAAAGGCTCGGCCATTTTTTGAATAACGACCATGGAAAAATTATTTTTGAAAGCCGCGGCAAAAAAGAAAGTA
>CAYYGX010000025.1:14384-14756 GCA_964471805.1 uncultured Gammaproteobacteria bacterium
GTTCTTACCGACGCTAAACAAAGTGGAACGTTTTATTGTCCAGCCGAAAGATTTAAAAACATTGCCCCGGATATTTTGTTTTTTGGTAAAGAGGATAATATTAACGGATTGCAGGTAGTTGATTATTGCACTTATCCATTTGCGCGGCACGCGAAAAATAATCTTGATCCAGACAATAAATTTTTTGATGTGTTGCGGCGCTATATTTATAAGGGAGATTATGGGGAATACGGCCTTAAAGAATGGCCATAAAAAGCAAGAACCCCGATTGCTCGGAGCCTTGCCGACTGGAAGATACCTCCAGTCCTTAATTACAATGAAGTCATCTCAAAACCCATATTATGGCTAAAATAAAAGGTTTAAGTAATGCTT
>CAYYGX010000026.1:0-14598 GCA_964471805.1 uncultured Gammaproteobacteria bacterium
CGGCACTGAATTAAGCGTCAGCTCTTGATCTGATAGATGCTGAACCGCGGTTTCACTTATCGCAATTTTATGCAGTGTGTACGAGCGATCGCGCTGGTCGCCGCGAAAGGGATGTTCATTTTTGCGCTCAACGAGTTTTTGAATAGTTGATGCGCCATCCCCGATAACGTGCGCCGGTTTCTTGTTGCACACAAACACCTCTTTCCCTCCGATGACCGTTGCCCGATAAAACTCTCCATGCACATATCGCTCAACGAGAATGTCCGGCGCATAGCGTTTTGCAAGAGCGATTGCGGAGATAAGTTCTCCATCGCTTAAAACCGGGTACGTTGCGTGAGCGCTTAACGAACCGCGCACAGGTTTCACGACAAGCGGGTAGCCCATGCTTTGCGCGTACCGACATGCTCTCCGTATGTTTGTAAAACGCCGTCCTTCCGGCACGGGGATCGCATGTTTTTGCAATATCTTTTTGGTCGCATATTTATCGTCTATTCCAGGGTCAAGAGAACGCGCTAAAAGCGGGACACTCTCATAATAATATCGCTTGCCATGCAAAACGAAACGAAACTCATCGGTAACTTTCCCGCAAACTTCAATTGCCGCAATGTCAATGCCTCTTCGATGCGCCTCGTCAAGAAAAATGCGGCTTCTGTTGAAAAAAAAGATGGCGTCCAAATCTCTGCGTAAACGCGCGATGCGAAAGAGAAGAAGCGCATCAAGTATAAAATCCCAAACCTGTTTTTGCAAGGCATCCAACCTCTTCCCTGTAACCGCGCGCGCTAACAGTGAAAACGGACGAATAATAATTTCTAAGTAATAGTGCGTATACGACGCGCCGTGCGTAACGCGCCGTCCTCCAGAAATGCAATGTGGGCAAAACTTTGGCATTTTTATTACACCTTCACCAACCACGATGCGTACTCCGGCAATTCATTATGAACTGCCTTGAAATAAATTTCCTGCAACTGTTTGACGATCGGCCCCACTTGCCCGTTACCGATTTTTCTGCCGTCAATCTGCGAGAAATATACGATCTGGCAGGCGGTGCCGGTTAAAAATACTTCATCTGCAATATAAAGTTCGCTTCTGTCCATATCGCGCTCAATGAGAGATATATCTAGCTTCTTTGCGATCTCCATTACAAATCCGCGAGTGATGCCTTCAAGAATGTTTGCGGAAGGCGAAGGGGTGATAAGCGTTCCGCTTCGCGCGATAAATATGTTCGCGCTACTTGCTTCAGACACGTGCCCATCGTGATTTAAAAAAATCGCCTCGTCCGCGCCGCACGCTTGCGCTTCGGTTCTCGCAAGCGCGGAGTTCACATATGTGCCGCTTATCTTTGCCCTTGGAGGAATGATTGCGTCGTCAAGCCGCCGCCAAGAAACCACTTTGCCTTTCAGACCTTTATTCGTGGAAAAATATTCATTAAGCTGGAGCATATACATTGCAAGAGTCGGTTCAAGTTCATCTCCTATAAGAGGCCCTAATTTAGTTGACGCCTGAAAAATAAAGGGGCGAATATAAATGTCGCTTACAGGCTTATTTTTTGAAACAAGAGTCCGCGCAAATTCAACCATTTCGCCGGGGTCGTAAATCGCGCTCCAGCCCATAATTTTTGCGGACTGATTCAACCGCGCAAAATGCTCCCGCGGCTTCAAAAGATAAATCGCGCTATCCCCCTTGTTCCAGTACCCGCGAATCCCCTCAAAAACGCCTGTGCCGTATTGCAAAGCGTGAGTTGAAAGCGGCACGCGGGCTTTTTCTTCTTTTATGATTTTGTTTTTGAAAAAGACGTATTCCATTTCTCAATTCTGTCAAACGCTTCGTTAATCGCGTCTTCCGACATTGCAAAGCACAAACGCACATGCCCCTCGCCTCCTCTACCAAACGCGCCGCCCGGCACGACAACAACTCCAGCTTCTTTCAAAAGACGGATTGCGAATGCGTACTCATCAATTTGTGGAATAATTTTTGGAAAAAGATAATATGCGCCGCCTGGTTTTATGTAGGAAAACAATTCTGGAAGCCGATCTAATCGCGCGCGCATTAAATCGCGGCGGAGTAAAAACTCATCTCTAAAAAATTTTACAACCGACTGATCTCCCTCTAAAGCGGAGAGCGCCGCGTATTGCGAAACAGTTGCGGCGGAAACAGCAAACGCATCATGTATTTTTAACATCTGATTTATCACCCCTTCCTCCGCGTACACATATCCCACGCGCCAGCCGGTCATGGCGTACTCTTTTGATAAACTAAAACAAGAAATCAAACGATTTTTAATTTCCGGAATTTGAGATGCGCTAAAAAATCGGGCGCCATCATATACGAGAAAATCGTAGGGCTCGTCGGTGATCACCCAAAAATCGTGTTTCTCGGCCGAATCCGAAATCGCCCGGACATCGTCTTCTGAAAGCACGGTTCCTGTCGGGTTTCCTGGAGAACAAAGCACAACAGCTTTCGTCTTTGGCGTGATCGCGCGTTCAAACGCGTTTATATCAAATGCCCAGCCGCGCGTTTCGTCTAAACGAACATACACGGGCGACGCTTCTCCAAGCATAATATGCGTAATGTGCGAAGGAAAACACGGCGAAAGAAGAATCACTTCATCGCCCTGATCAGCGATTGTCATAATCGCGCTTGCAATAGCTTCCATCGCGCCCATTGTCACATAAAGTTCTTTTTGAGGGTTGGCGATGATGCCGCGCTTACGCAAAAGATGCTCTGCGATCGCCTCTTTCAAGGCCGGTAATCCCGCAAGCGGCGCGTATTTACCGGCGTTAGGATTATGGTCCAGCTCATATTTCACGCGATCCCGTATATGCGCTGGAGTCGCAAAATCCGGCGTTCCTTGGGCAAGCGAAATCGCATCCGGATATGAAAGCGCAAGATGCATCATCTCTTTGATCGCAGAAATGGTAACTGACTGAATGCGCTTTGAAATGCCTTTTGAACGCATCGCAAACCCTGACATCTCAAGCGCGGAACGATTGCGGTGTGTTGACATAGGTAAATATACATTTATGACCTTGAATTACGAAATGCATTTTTTCTGTCATTGCGAGGAGCCATGAAAGCTTTCATGGCGACGAAGCAATCTCTTGTCTTAACCATAGATTAAGATTGCTTCGCCCTGTAATCTTACAGGGCTCGCAATGACAATTTTTGGCATTTCGTAATTCAAGGTTTATGAGATATTGAAAATTTTCTGCGCAATCATATCGCCCATTTCTTCTGTTCCGATAATTTTTGACGATTTCATGTCCGCGGTTCCGTATCCGTCCATAATAACCGATCGCGCAGATTTTTCAATAAGAGAGGAGCCTGCCTCTAAATTAAACGAGTGCCTTAGCATCATTGCAGAGGACAAGATCATGCCGATCGGATTGGCAACGCCCTTTCCGGCAATGTCCGGCGCGCTCCCGTGTACCGGCTCGTACAGCGCGAATCCGAATTCATTCATACTAGATGATGGCATTAGCCCAAGGGATCCGACTATCCCTGCGGCCTCGTCGCTCAAAATGTCGCCGAATAAATTATCGGTTAAGAGAACATCAAACTGCGCCGGATTTTTAACGATCTGCATAGCCGCATTGTCAATAAATATGTGCGTAAGTGAAACATCTTGAAACTCTTGTCCAACATCGTCAACCACTTTTCGCCACAAGCGCGAAGTCGCAAGAACATTTGCCTTATCAACCGATGTTACCAATTTCCGGCGCGATCTTGCAAGCGAAAACGCAACGCGCGCTATGCGGGCGATCTCTTTTACGGAGTACGCGCACTCGTCTTTTGCGACAACATCCTCTCCCAAACCTGTGTACTCGGCCTCTTCGCGCTTTCCAAAATAAATTCCGCCCGCGAGCTCCCGCACAATAATAAAATCAAATTGCTGATCTCCTTTCATAAACGAAACAACGGGACGGAGATTGCTAAAAAACTTAAACTCCTCGCGAATCGTTAGGATAAGCTCCCGCCCGGTTTCCGAGGAAACGCCTGTTGCGCCAAGGAGAATCGCGCCCGATTTTCTGCACTCCTCAATCACGCTTTGCGGCAGATATTCACCGCGCTTTTCGTAGGCATCTTTCCCGACCAAAAGTTCATTGTATGAGAAATTATATTCGAACTTATCGGAAACCGCGCGAAGCGCCTTCATCGCCTGCGGCGTCACCTCTTTCCCGATGCCGTCTCCGGGGATGACGGCGATCTTGTATGTCTTACCGGTATTCATAAAAAAATCTGGCGATTCGGCCAGACCACATAAAAGTGATAATACTATAGCAGAGAATCAGAAAGAGGACAAGATGTTTCTATGGATTGACAGAGGATAAAAATTGCTTGGCGGTAACGATAGCAATCCCGTAAAAATCCTTGATATTCAAGAGGTGCTGATCGCCGCTCACAATATAGTTCGCATAAGCAACAAGAGCGCACTCAAGTATACGATTATCTGCGTCATCAATAACGCGCGTTACTCGTTCAAGAGGGGAAACCAATTGCGAGAATCTATGCAATAATTCCACCGCTTCTCCTGCCTTGCCGTGATGCCAGCCAAATTTTTCAGTGAGAACACCGTATACTTCATCCAAAATAGGCATAGAGATGTATAACTCAACAATATCAGTTTGAGCTAAAAAAATAACTTCCGCTGGCGTTCCGCCAAAATTTAAGGCTGAAATAAAGATATTGGTATCAAAGACGACTTTTAATTTTTGCTCTTTCATTTCTGTACTCATCAATAAAACGGTTCGTATCCTCTAGATTAATCTGCTTTTTTATCGCCCGCGAAACACCGTATGCTTGCAGTGTTTTCCATTGAGAAAGCGTAACATACTGCTGTAGCGCGTCTTGAAATAATCGACTGCGCGACTTGCCGACGCTCATTGCCGTCTCTTGAGCTTGCTTTACAAGCAGTTGCGGCAAAGAAATGCTGATAATTTTTGTTTTAACGGCTGTATTAGTTGCCATATTATTATTATGTTAATAATGTAATAATAATCATACTCTGATTTTTTGTCAACGGCTTGGCGTGTATTTCATTATTACAAAACCTTCATAAGAATTATCGCTACGGCGAACCGGCAACTGATTTACAACGCGCGCGGCTTCATCTTCCACTGAAAGTTTATTAATGTCTCCTCCAGCGTTTTGAGTGATAAAGCGAGCAAGATAAGCTATGGCATCATTTTTCGCCTTATCAATAGCAAACTGCATATCCTCTGATGATCCTTTGGCAGCGATATAGATAATTCCTTTCTCCTCCCACACCAATGCCGGTTTTTCTTTCAGATAACTTTCAAACCATGCTTGTTTATTACTCTCGTGAGAAAACGAGTCAAACAACCCGGTGCGCTCTCCTAAATCCTTAATATCCGCCAATGCTGTTTCTGATGTTGCTTTTGGCGCGACTTCTAATTTCTGTTCTGTTTCGGTCTTTCCATCGCCATCATGCTTTTGCGGCTCTATTTTTACATCTTCTTTTTTCTCAAAATCTGCGCGGGGCGCTTCCTCGATTATCTCTATAACCCCATCCTTAAAACGCACGCGATCCGGAGACAAGGATGCGATTGAATATTCACTAAACCCTTCGCGCGATTTAATATCGTCTGGAATATGTACTCCCATAACGCCAATATCTCTCCATGTTGCAAGATCGTCTCCTATGTCAATTTTGAATTGAATGAGTTTTCTATTAGGCGAACCGATCGATTGCGCTGGATCAAATTTTTCTCTTACGAGAATTATCGGCGCGCGGTTTTCTCCTGGTTCTGTAAAACTGCGAGCATACTTTGGTACCCAACGGTCGCCAAGCGGCTCTTTGATTCGGATAGACAATTCATACTGTTCCAAAACATGCCGAAAAAAATGATTCAAAAGAAAATCCTCTCCAGTTTTTCTGAACCCTTCGCCAGACATCAGTGTAATAAGCGAAACGCGCTGTTCTTTGGACATATACCTCAACTCTTCTTCCAAATACATAGCGGCAAAAAACGCCTCGCGCGGCGTCGCAAAAAAAATTGGGCGAGGAACTTCGCCAGCAGTTTTGTACGCATAGTTCAACAATCCAAAATTATCTCCTTGACGGCTCATGGCAAACATTTCAAGCGCAAGCGTGTGAAGAAATTTCTCGCATTTCGCTGTATCATGCCATGGAAACTTGCTCACAAGCCACTCCAGATCACGCGCTCCTCGATCAGGAGCATTATCGTCATGCGCGCATAATCGTTCGCGTCGATCACGAAACGATTGCAAAACCTCATGTTTGGAAAATAGATTCTCAACAGCCGCTATCCTTTCCTGAACCAAACCGCCAGCTCCATCGTATATGTCTACTATACTATCATTGATCGCAGATGAATCCATAGCAAGAAGTTCATTCAATGTATGCGTATCTGGTTCGATGTCAATCAGCGTCGCCGCCCAATCCATAGCAACAACTTTCGTTCCCGGCACTTGTGTCTCATGCCCATGCTCATCCTTGTATATAAGCGAAACAGAATAATACCCATCAGGTACTATTGCGCCTTGCGTATTTTTTAGATCCCAATCAAACCTTGCTGGTCCGATATCAGAAACAGAACGCACTATCTCTCCTTGTTGATTCAGAATTCGCAAATCCCATTGCTGATCGTCAGGTACATTATTTAAAAATATGGCGGTCTTTTCTTCATTAGGATACACAATTGAATCAGTCGTAATCGGAGAACACCAAGAATAAAGATCATTAATCAACTCCTGTTCAGGCATTGGCGGCTCTTGTTCTGGTTTTGCCAAGTTAAGTACTAAGCCGCCGTTATCTGTTTCTTTAATCGAAATCAGCCCGTGCGGAGGTTGATCAATGAATATGCCAACTCCAACTAGTTCTCTTTCAATATCGCTTCTATTGTCTGGAATCTGACCTACGCGATTGAGCGTTTCTAGAATCTTCGTTTTTATTTCAGCATCAGTATCTGAACTCATCAATTTACCCAACAGCCCGCCGAAAGAACGCTCACCCGCAATCTCGTTTCCTTTTGCAAGAATCGGCCAGTTGAGAATACTTTCATCTTTAGAGATAACTCCACGGTCTTGCGCTTCTGTAATGCTTTGATAACCGGCACTTTTAATACTTTCTATGTCTTGATCTATAGAGCGGGTAAACGAAGTTGTATCAGATTCAATTAATGTACCCTGCTCAGTCGAAAAAGCTTTCCACCTTTCTAAGTCTTGTATACCCACACCCTTCTGCATGTCTTTTTGATAAAATTCATGATATGCACTCATAGCTTCCGTGCTGATATTTTTTGACAGTTCATCAGTTAATCTCCCGGTTTGTCGTGCCGCATTTTTAAATATAGCCAAATCATAAACAGAATCCTTCTTTTGACGATAGATATTCCACACCGCACCCATGGACTCCGGCGCGCACATGTTCAAAGCGGTTTTCACTAATTCAATGTCATCCTTCTGCAAACCTTCCGAAAGCTGACTGATAAATTTATCACGCAGAGGGGTTGACGGACCGTTGATATCCTCTACTGATAACAGTTTCGGCTCTCCTTCTGGCACAGAGGACGGCGGCGTTACTGTTTCTGTCGGCGGCGATATTATTTTCGCACTCTTCAACAACTCCGCAATCTCGTGCTGTTGCGCAATCATCTTTTCCTGCGCTTCCTCTGCTTTTTGATACACTTGCTCCGCGTATTCTTGCATCATAGGCTCGGTATATCGCTCGTTTTTCAATTCCAGCACGCGTTCCTTTTTGCCATCTAAAAACATATTCCTTATTTTTATATTATGAAGACCAATATCCAAAGTTGCGAAACGCTTCCGCAATCCACCTATTTCTTCTTCTGTTGGATGTGGCGGAAGAGTCAAAGAATCCGGTTTGGCAAGCGCGCTCGTTTGCACCCCTTCCACAAAGTTTTCGAATAATGATAGTTCTCTAACGCGTATCGCAAGCCCGTGCAATGCTTCTGTTGTCTTCGGTGTTACTTGGCTCAAAAGCTCTGCCGCTTGTTCCTGGCTAAACACCGACTTTGACGCGGCGCTAAACTCATCAAGCACGTAAGAAAGTTTCATGACTTTTTCAGGCGTATCAATATCTGTTGTAAACTCACTCTGCAACGAGGGATGCGATCTTGAGAGCGCCCCGAGCAATGTTTCCAAATCTGTTTTTTGTGTTCCAATATTTTTTTCATCAACTGTTTTCTCTGCCGCTCCAAGTTCCTGCGAGCGCTTTACATTAATTTCCCATACTTTTTGCTCGTGCTCCGCAATAAACTTTTCCAATTCATCTATTGTTTGCGCTTTTTCTAATTCCCCTTTTACTTTATCAAGCGTCAACCCTTCTCTTTTAAGCACGCTTTGCAGGCGCGGAATCATCTTTGTGATGTTTGCAAGCTCCTCGCGCGCTGGTTTGTCGCTTTCATCAATATATTTACCTTCAGCATTCTTTGCTGAAATTGCATCGGCTTTTTCTTGCGCGGCTTCAATAATTATAGACGAAATTTTGGAGCCAGAGTAGAGTATTAAGTAATCATTCTCACTATTAAAATGCTCCGATATCTGCGCTTTAATTTCCGCTTCTATCGCGCCATCTACATGAGAGTACATAATCAATGCGTCAGCAAGCGAGACTGGATCTCCTGTTGGTTTAGGTATCTCACCTATTGCATACTTTGGTTTTTCTTCTGAAACTTCTGGTTTTGGTTGCGGTGTTTCGGGCACAGCCGCTGCTTTTTCCGGCTCCGCGATAAAATTCCCATGCGCGTCAAAATACTTATACAAGTCCGCGATCGGAACATTTGCATTCCCAATAAACGTGGGTGTTGTTTTAATGGTATAATCCAGCATTGATCTTGCTTTTATGTCGTCTGGGTCGCTCATATCAAACACAATATGTATTTCCTTCTGATTATTTGTTTTAATAATCAATATCGGATTATTTTCCGCGCTTTCTTTGGAAAAATAGCATTTGTCGCCGGAAAACGGTAAGGTTGTCTCTCCCACGCCGGTGCGGATAATTGTATAATCCGCGTTTGTTCTGGGATCTTTAAAACTGTCCATTACAATCATACCGAGTTCGCCCATCTTTTTTGAAATATCTGTCGATTCTGTCGAGATTGCATGATATTGATCACCTTCTTTTTTTGAAACATCCATATACCCTCTTTGCAAATAAATTCCTGTTAAATCTTTTTTTGTTGGATGAACAAAACAACGAGAAACATTGCCCTCATTATGTTCATACTCATTTCTCTTTGGAACAAACACCTCTTTTTCTGCAATTTCTCCATTTGGAAGGGTTTTCTGTGGAGGAGAGATGCCGGGCAACACTATCAACTCTTGTCGCTTTGACGGATGCCAGTTTATGGTAACAATGTTACTGTTGTCCGATGTTTTTGTCCGGAGCAGTGTGTCGTTTTCTGTCTCAATTCTATTTCCTCGCCATTCATCCATCAACTCATTGACACCAAGCCAATCATGTTCATGCGCCAAGACAAGAAGGATCCCTAATCCAACAGTTACGGCGCTACCTGCAATCAGAGATTTTATTAAGGCGCCTCCCTGTTCATCAGACAATCCTTTTTTCAACCGTTTTCTTAACTCTGGAGAGTTTCCATACGCTCCAAACCCCATCATCCCGGCTCCGCACACGCGAAGCCCTTCGGCAAATTGTTTTGGATCTGTTTCTATGAGCGCAAGTTGTGTCTCGGCTTCTTTTTGCAAAACCGGGTCCGGAATGCCCTGCAACGCCTCGCGGATTCGTCCCGCGCTTTTCGCGATTTTTTCAAACACGCCCTGGTCCATATAGTCAATAAGCGCCTTGTGTTCTGCGGCGGCAATGAGCGCGGTTTCTTCATCTGTCAACTCCGCGCCGGAGCGGTGTTTGTTGCTAAGTTCTGCGGCATTATGCTCTACTTCACTTAGATATTTTTGATCTTCTTGCGTTAGTTCATCTCTTTTAAGGTCGCCGACAAAATAATGAAACAACCTCTCGCGCGAATCCTCTAGAATAGCGCGTGTTCCGGAAACCGATTCTTTTTGAAACATCAGCGCGGTAAGATCATTCCCGTAGGCGCGGCGCGCGATATTTGCGCCAGCGCGATCCAAATTCGCAATAAGCGAGCCCGTGCCCTGCTCGGTGATATTCACGATCCGCTTTAAGCGATCCGTCAGTTCGGTTACTGTACTTGCGCTACGCGCTACATTATATTCCCCAAGATTCATCGCGATCTTTTCCAGCGCGCCCTTAGCTCCGTACTCTTCCGCGGCCTCGTGTTTCGCTTCTGCAATTGCGCTTCTTTCAGAATCGCTCAAACGCTCCCCGCTTAATTCTTTGTGATGCATTTCTCGCGCTTGGCTCTCAATTGTGTGTAAAAAATTATTCTCTTCATCAGTCATCTCCCCGCCATGATGCAATTTTTCCAGTAAAGACGCTAAAATCTCGCGCCTTTCATCGCTTAAATCAGAACGATGCAAATTGCGGTCAATAAGCGTATGCGCTAAATTATCCTCATAAAATCGGCTTGCGAGTTTTTCTCCGCCGTCTTTGAGATACTCCATAAATCCGCCTTCTTTGCCAAATACTTCGCCGTGAATGATATTTTCAGCGAGATCTTCAGCGTCGTGTCCAAACCGCATAAATCGGAACACGTCGCCAAACGCTTGCCCCGCGCTGATGATGTTTCGCACCGCGCCTTGTTTTTGTTGTAATGTGAATCGGTTCTCCCAAATCTTAAATGCTCGCGCGGTAGTTCGCGCTTTATCGCAAATCGTTTTTTTCAGATACCACAAACGCCCGAGTTCCTGATCATCGCCATCTTTGGATTCTAAAATGCCTTTATGCGCGATACGAAGTTTATCAAGTGAATTTGCGTATTGGCTTTCTGCTGTTTTTAGATATTTTTCTATATCATCGTTGGTTTTGAAAAATTCAATAAACTTATCTTTTTTATACGACGGTTTGTCTGAATCATCTAAAGAACTTTGCGCTTCTTGGCGGTATTTTCGGTTAAACTCCATCAGTTCGCTTAAAAATTCTTCATTTTCCAAAGGCGCGCCTTGCGGAACGCGCGCGCGCAATTCCTGAATTTTTGCAATGCGCGAGCCATATCGTTCTTGATATGCCAAAAGACGGCTTTTTTCTTGTTCGTAATCAAGAGTGATCTCATCGCGCTCTCTAGTTTTTAACGCTTCATGAGCGCCTTTGCCAATTCGCGTCAGTATGCCGGACGCGGCGCGAAGTTCAACTCTTCCGATTGCGGTCAAAAACGTATTCACAATATCGCGCGTTTCGTCATACGCATTTACGGTTCCTTCAACATTTGCTTTCATCACGCGCGCCGTTTCTGTTTCACGATTTTCTGAATGAGCCGCGATGGTTGCAAGCACACGGCGCACAATCGGTTGTTGGTCGCGGTTTACTCTCGTGTGTTTGCCCCGTTTCTCTTTTGTTATGTTCTCAATATCTTCTTTCCTCTTCTTTAATTCTTCGCGAAAAACATCGTTTCTGTTGTCGTTTTCAATTAAAACTCTGGGAACTCCCGCTTTTTCCTGATCAGCGCGATGATTGCTTTCAATGCGAGCTTTCGTCTCCTTGAGCTTATCGTCATTCTCATGCCCCTGTTGCGCCCACACGATATATGTGCCTGTTTTCTCTAGTTCTTGTTTATATTGCCGATATACATCCTCATTATATCCCTGTTTTGTAATTTCCGCACTCTCTTCTTTGCTCTTGCCTAAAAGCTGTAAGACGCGCTCCATGCGGGTCATCTGAACCTGATCTTTGAACTCTTTTCTGTGCGCTTCAATTATTTTGCCATATCCTTCAACCTGTGTTTGCGCGCGCTCAATCTCTCCGCTCTTTTCAAACATTCCCTTAACAAGCGATGCCAAGTCACCCTTCCCTACAAACGCTTTCAAAATATCTCCTCCACCTTTTAATGAAAGCCACCGCTCCGCGCCGACCTCCAGTTTCTTCGCGATTTCTTTGCGAAGTTCGGAATTTTGCCGCAATGCGCTTGCTATTTTTTTCGCTCCCTCCGCTCCCTCGCGCGCAGTTTCAGAAACCCATTGTCCCGCCTCTCTGCTTTTTCTCCAAATCTCACCAAAAAATCCGCGCTTTTTAGCGGATTCTTTTTGATCCGGCTCATTCTGCTCCGGCTCATAACTCGCCTCGCTTGCCTCAAGATCAACTTCTTTGTCCTCTTTCAAAACATCATCAATTTTTCCAAGCAAATCATCCGTACTTTCCAATAAATCGCCAACCCCTTCTTGCGGTTTTTTGCGCAGATTTTCTTGCTGTTCTTGTTCGTACAACGATAGCCCCTCTTCAGAGGAGTGCCTTTTCTGTCCAAATATTTTTCTAAATCCTTCAAGCATACAATAAAGCGTTTCTCTGTCATTGCGAGGAGCCATGAAAGCTTTTATGGCGACGAAGCAATCTTGCTCGTGGCGATAGATTGCTTCGTCAGTCGTTGTTACTCCTTCCTCGCAATGACAATTTTAGATCATTTCGTAATTCAAGATTCCTCTTCTAATTCAGGCGCGAGAATATCGTTGCAAAAATCAAGCATCGCTTTTTCTTCTTTATGGCTGTATTCCCGCGCGATATTTTGCAATTGCTCGTCAAGACGAACGAATGCTTTTTGGCTTGATTGTAAAACTATCCGCGCTTCAAGCGAATCATGAACGCGGCGCATATCTTTGAGCGACAAATACGGAAGAGACGCAAGAACACTCTCCTCAATTTCCGGTGAAAGCGCGGCAAGATGCATTAATATGCCAATCCGCGCTCCAAACCCTTCTGCGAGCGCGCGGGCTTTTGTAAACGGATCAATAGATTGTTTTTTTAGTGTTGACATTGTGACATTGACTGTATAGTATTTTACCCCCCCCCCCCGACTTTTGGCAAGTTACATGTTTTTAACGTTTTAATTTTTTCTCTGCAACGCCGCAAAGTTCGCCGTAAAGCTTTTGCGCGACTTTCATAAACTGCGCTATTTTTACAAACCGCAAATCAAGATATTCATGCGCAAGGACATTGCGCAACTTTGTGAATTCGGCCAACTGTTCCACTGTCTTTTCTTCAAATCCTTCTGATGTTATCAATTGCGCGACAACTTGAGAATATGTTTCCGGGATTGCCTGTTTTTCTGACGCAAGCAAAATTTTTGCTATATCAATTGACGCGTTCACAATGTTTTCCACCCATCGTTCAAGCGCGCGTTTTTTATCTCTGTCGGTCTCGTAAACGCGTTGTGTGATGGGCTTGTAAAGCGAAATATCATTTAGTTCTGTTTTCAAAAAATCAAGAACGCGCGTTAAACGTTCGCTGTCCTGTTCGCTTAATGATTGCGACCGTTCTTTAATTTCCCGCCAATCCCGCACCAATTCTCTAAAGTCCTCCGCGGCGAGCGTTATAAGCAGAAAAAAACGCCAGTACAAACTACGATCTTTAATAATGATAGGGATCCCTTCTCGTATAATCGCATCCGCAAGTGTCGCTGGAGCCCGATTCAAAACCACAAGATCTGTATTCTTTCCAATGATGCGCTCTACATCAAGCCAAATGCGTCCCTCGTCTTTGTAAATCTTTGACTCTTCCCAATCAAGCGCTCGAGCCGCAGGTCTATAATAAATACCGATATCCGCGTCTGATTCAGAGGTCGCCGTTCCTCTGGATTCTGAACCGAAAAGAAACGCCATGCTGATCTCCTGCATTTCTTGAAAGTACTTCTTGAGTTCAAAAAGATTGGCTGTCTTCATATTGATAACGAGCTATCAAACCACTGTTTGCTAATTCTGTCAAGCTCGTCGCGGCTAAAATACTCAATCACCACCTGCCCTCTCTCAAGCGTGCCTTTTATTATAACTTTTGTTCCGAGCCGAGCTTCAAGCTTTTCTTGCAAGTGTTTGAGATTAGGATCTGTCGCGCCAGTTGCGCGGCGAGTATGGCGCTTTACCTGAACACTTCGCGCCTCGCCCTCTGCGGCCCGAACCGGAAGCGAACCGCCTGTTATCTTTTCCCATAATTGAACTCGCGCCTCTTGGCCCTCTACGCTCAAAATAATTTTCGCATGGCCCTCGCTTATTTCGCCTCTCCGGAGCGATTCCTGAATTTCAAAGGGAAGCTGTAAAAGCCGCAGTGTGTTTGCGACTCCAGAACGCGGCTTTCCTATACGCTCCGCAATTTTTTCCTGCGTCAAAGAAAACTCACGCATGAGCCGATCATAAGCAACCGCGCGCTCCATTGGATTTAAGTCCTCGCGCTGTATATTCTCAATCAGCGAGAGTTCCAATTGCGTTTTATTATCAGCAACGCGAACAATAACGGGAACTGTCCGCAATCCAATATCTCGCGCTGCCCGGAGCCGCCTTTCGCCGGCGATAAGTTCGTAGCGTCCGTCCGCGCGCTCTAGAGCAATGAGCGGATTCAAAATTCCATGCTCGTAAATAGAGTCCGCCAATTCTTTTAGTTTTGCCTCTTCAAAAACAGTCCGCGGCTGATACGAATTTGCGATAATATTCTCCGGATTCAACTGTTTCACTTTCAGAGCTGACTCATTTTGAAGATCATTAACTTGCAAGGCTCCTTGTTTTGCAAAGCCGAACGAC
>CAYYGX010000027.1:0-14210 GCA_964471805.1 uncultured Gammaproteobacteria bacterium
ACAGCAGGTATGCTAATTTAACGGTTGCGAGGAATACTGGAATGGGCATCAACGATGGAAGCGGAAATCAAGATAATCTATTTGAAACAAACACGATATTTTCAAACACAAGCCATGGGCTTGGAAGTATCAATCAATCTTTTGTAAACGGCAACACGGTGTACGGAAACTCTGGACGAGGGATTGATGTAAGCGGGACGAGCGCGGTGTATGACAATTTGGTCGTTGGCAACGCAAATGGCATATATGTGGCAGGCGCGCGACACCGTGGACGGGGTAGTTTTGAACGGCGCCGCGAACAACGCAAAAATCACAAACAATATGATTGCGAGCAATACAAGCGACGGCATAGACGGGTCTGCATACTCTGGAACCGGGAGCGTTTTGCGCAATAACCTTATTATGAATCACGGGATTGGGATCAATTCCGTCGGGAGCGGCATTACCTCTAACTTTAATTATCTCTTTAATACAACACAGGCGTCAGGCGGTGTTTCTGAAGGCGCAAATTCGTTACCCGCAAACGGGAGCGGAGCAGGGACGGACACGGACTTTGCCGCAGAAACAAATGGATCTGGCACTGCAACAGGCGGGTCTACCACAACTCTTATTGATACCGGAAAAACGTGGACTATCAATCAGTGGGCGAATTATGCGCTCCATATAACCGGAGGCACAGGCGCAAACCAGTGGGGGCTTATTATCGGCAATACCGCAACCACGCTCTACGTAACTCCCGCGTTTGGCACGGCTACGGCATCCGGGTCAGTGTATGAGATTACGAGTTTTTACTTGGTTCCCACCTCCGGCACCACGCCTTTGGGGAACGGCGCAAAACACGACGGGACAACCGGAAGCGCGGGCGTGAATATGGGCGCGCGGTTGGAATATGTTTCAAACTCCGACGGCACGAGGAATAATGGGATTCAAAACGCCCACGACGCAAGCGCGACAGGCGCGGGAGATATTTTAACTGTGTACGCGGTTGAGGAGCTGACAAGCGGCACAGTTTCTTCCGCCGCGGATAATGGGCCCTATATTACCCTCACGCTCTCAACAGACAGCATCGCCGCAAATGATGATTTTATCGGTATGTATGTGTATATGACAAGCGGCACGAACAACAAGAAATACTATCTTATTATTGATTCCGCAACGGTCGCGGGCCCGGCGGACACAATCGCCATTAACACCTCTGCCACGACCGGCTTTGCCGCAAACGACACCTTCAAAATCGTGGACCGCGTGTATGCGACAACCGGCTATACATCGGGCGCCACAACCGCGAACGCGCGATTCACCAAAGACGGATCATCAGGAAGCCCGATCACATGGAACGCGGTGGCGAATAACACAGTTTTGATAGACGCGGCCGGGAAGACCTACGCCTTTTACGGCGACACCGACGGCACAAACGGATTAAAATACAACAACTTTCAAACCGCCGGCACATTCACTTTCTTAAACGTCTCAAACGGCGCGAACTTGTATCAAGGCGGGTTTGGGTTTAATACAACTGGCGTTGTGCATGATCATGTAAATTGGGGAGGGACAACAGACGCATACACAATTTTCAGCGGGCAGTATATTTCAAAAACAATTGATATGACGCAGGCGGATCCGGTATACGGAAAACTTGTATGGACAGAGAGCGCAACAGGAGGCACAAGCGACATAATTATGCACCTTCGCACAACAGACACTGCAAACGGAAGCGACATCGCGACAAAAACGTTTTTAGGTCCGGATGGGCTCGCTGGCACAACAACAAACGCCTATTCCGATCCCTCCGGCACGGCAATCGCAACGGTTCATAACGGAGATCAATATATTCAATACCGCGCGACTTTAACCACAGTTCAAAGCGATACTTTGCCTGAACTTTTAAGTTCCAGCATCAGCCAGGAGGCAGAAATTACTTCTTCGTGGTTTAATACAGAGTCCGCTGAAGAATTGTTTAATGATCTTACATGGACCGAGTCAAACGGTTCCGGAGGCGCGATCCCTTCCGGCACTGATGTGCGCGTTCAGGTTAGAACCGCGCCGGACAACAGCGGCGCTCCCGGGACCGCAACCCCATGGTGCGGGCCGGATGATGGAAATGCCAACTCCTGCACGTCAACCACATACTTTACGAACCCAAGCGGCGTTGGCGAAGAGATTGATAATATCCTTCGCGTGAGCGATTCAGTTGGCGACGACGTGAGCGACCAATGGGTTCAGTATAAAGTTACCTTTATTCAACCCTCCACAAGTAAGCCATATCTGGAAGATATTTCTTTGCAATACGTTATCAACACCGCGCCGACGATTTCTGTAACGTCCTCCTCACAAGGATCAGACGGAGTGGTTTCTGTTGCGTATTCCATTTCAGATTCGGAAGAAGCGGGAGAAGACGGCGCTGTTACGTCTTCGCTCTATTACGAGCGCGGAGGAACGCTTTCCGCAAATATCACGACTACTACGCAAAGCACGGTTACTGTGTCTGATGCGAGCGTATTTCCAACCTCCGGAACAATTCTCATTGAAAACGAAGTGATGACATATAACGGCAAAAGCGGAAATGTTCTGCAAAGCGTAACGCGCGGCGCTGAATCAACAAAAGCTGGAACGCACACAAGCGGAGCCGGAGTGATTGTGTGGATTAAGGCCGCGACTGTTTCAGGGAACGTCGGCGCAATTACCGGCGTTACCGCGACTCCAGCCGCAAAGAGCATTTCATGGATTCCTAAAACCGATATTAACGGCGTGTACGACGCGACGCATTCAGTGCGGGTTATCGGGCACGACGGCAACGCCGCAAATCAGATCGGCGGAGGGACATCATCTGATTTTGTTCTTGATACCAAAGACCCGATAGTGGATACATTCACGATTGACGCAAGCGCAAACCCCGGGGGAACTGACGTTACCGCAACGCTTGCTATTACAAAAACCGAGGATTCAACCGCAACTATGAGCATTGCAAATGATTCAGTCTCGGTCGGGACAACATACAACGCGTTTGCCTCGCCGACATCGTGGTCGCTTGATACAGTAACCAGTACCCAGAAGACCGTGTATCTTAAACTCAAAGACGCAAAAGGCAATATCTCTACGACCGCAAGCGCAAAAACTCCGGTAACGCCTTCCAGTTTGTCTGTTGTTGATACGTCAAACATTGGCACCGGCGATTATCGATTGTTTCTATCATGGAAAAAAGCCGAAGGAACCGACGTGCCGGCGTTTTCCTCATACAAAGTATACCGCAAAATCGGAAGCGGCGGCGCATATGCTGGCGCAGGCGCGTTTACGCTTGTGTCAACCATCAGCGCGATAAATACAAACTACTTCATCAACACAAACATTGACGGAAGCAACCCGATTACATCAGGAGTTCAATACGATTATTTCGTGGTAACGCAATCAACTGACGGAAATATTTCGTACCGTTCAAACGGCATCTGCGGCATACCGGACGGAGCCGGCAACTGCTCTGAAGGCGGCGGAGGGGACGACAATGTCGCGCCGACGATTATTTTTACCGAGAGTACCGGCGAAGGAACGCCGTCTAATTCGCGGGTTACCATTACCTTCCAGACATACGATCTGCCGGCAAGCCCTGGCACGATTCGGGACGCAAAAATTGACTACGGCACTTCAAGCGGATCGTTTACACTATCCCAAGGAATACCGACTGCGACAAACAGCACAAGTGCCGTAAATCCCGCACCGCGCCCGATTACTTTAGAGGGCTTGTCCGGAAGCACCGATTATTTTTATCGTATCACAGTGCGCGATGCGGCAGGGAATATCGGAACAGACGATAACGGCGGCTCTGGTTACACGTTCAAAACCACAAACGAGCCGGGATCTATCATTTCAAATGTTCAGTCAATTCTTATTAATTCCACAACAATTAAAATTACATGGACAACAGATAAAGTCGCAAGTTCGCAAGTGATTTACGCGACAAACTCCTCTCTTACCGGTTCCGCTAGTTACCCAGCCTCCCCGAGCGATTCAGACACGAGTCACGAAGTGCAAATTACAGGGCTTACCGCCGGCACAACATATTATTACAAAGCGCGATCAGTTGACGCGAGCAGTAATACAAGCGACAGCATAGTTTACAGTTTCACAACTGCGGATACTGCCGCGCCTGTAATCACAAGCGTAAGTTCAACAAACGTTACCCATAACTCGGCAACCATTACTTTCAGCACAAACGAAGTTGCCTCATCATCAGTGAACTACGGCACAAGCGTTTCATACGGAAGCTCAAGTTCAAACACTAACTTTAACACCACGCATGTATTTAACTTAACAGGACTAACACCCGAAACTGTGTACTACTATAAAGCGAACGCGACTGATGCTGGCGGCAATCCATCATCAAGCGACAATAGCGGAGCCGGATACACACTCACAACTTCTGCGGCGCCAAATGCCGTGATTAGCAACGTCCGCGCTACGACTGTTGCAACAACCGCGGTTGACGTAAAATGGGACACAACGATTGCCTCAACAAGTCAGGTCTCGTATGGAACCGCAAGCGATTTAACAGGTGCGGCAAATCAGCCGCCATCCCCAAGCGATTCCGTAACGAGCCATACGATTAGTTTGTCCGGATTAGCGCAGGCCACAAGATACTATTATCGCGCTATTTCCGGTTCAAATCAGTCGCCGATTTATAATTTTCTCACAGGCGATGAAACCGCGCCCGCGATTTCCGGGATAACGGTCGTGTATAACGACAAAACCGCAGTCATCTCATGGACAACGAGCGAATCTGCGACAAGCCAAGTTGAGTACGGAATAACAGACGCTTACGGCTCTGGAACCGCGCTTGACAGTTTGCTTACAGCCGGGCATGCGGTTACGCTTACCTCTCTTACGCCGGCAACAACGTATTATTATCGCGTAAAAAGCCAGGACGGATTGCAAAATGCCTCATCAAGCGCTGTTCAATCATTCACAACAAACGACGGAGTGAACGCCGGAACAACCACTGAAGACGCCGCGGCACCGACAATCAGCAATATCTCCGCTTTAGCAAGCGATGATACGGCAGTGGTTTCTTGGGCAACAAACAAAGACGCCACGGGCCAGGTTGAATATGGAACAACAAACAGTTATGGAACTTTGTCTGTTTTACAGTCAACAGGAACCAAAGATCATCTTATCCGTCTCACAGCTCTTACAACATCCGCGACATATCATTATCGCGTGAAGAGCCAGGACTCTATAGGTAACCTTGCGGTAAGCGCTGATCAGACGTTTACCACAAACGCTGGGAAATTCAAATATGAAACGCAGACAACAGGAGGAGGAGGGGCCGCGACAATCATTATTGACAAGCGCGATTCAACGCCGGCATCAATCACAAATTTTTCAATCACAGATGTCGGGAAAGATGACGCGAGTTTTAGCTGGGGCACAAACGAACCGTCCGTAACTCTTGTTGGGTACGGTAAGAAAACAATCAACGATGTTCTAGGCAAAAAAGAATCTATTGAGAGCCCGGTCACGAGCCATACCCTTCAACTGACACAGCTTTCCTCTGGAACCGAGTATCGGGTTCAGCCTTTTGCGATTGATGCCGGAGGAAACGTTACTCAAGGCACAATTCTCACGTTCACGACAAAAGGAGAAAAATCGCCCGAGATTATTGAAGAGGAAAAGAAAGAGGAAGAAGAAAAAGCGGAAGAAAAAAAGCCGATAGATATTATTGAAGAAGAGACTATCTCTGAAGAAGGCAGAGTTCTTCTGACTGAAGAGTTTGATAAGTTCATCAAGAAACTAGAAGTGTATCTTGGTCCGCCTATTATCGTTGGCATCGCGGTTTCAGACATCACAGACTCGTCAGCGGTTATAAGTTGGAAAACAACAGTTCCGTCCGCATCAATCCTTGATTACGGCCTAAAAGAAACTTATGGAGAATTGGTCCGGCTTCTGCAATTTGATCAGGAGCACAAAGTTGAGCTTAAGGGTTTGCAAGAGGACAAAATATATCATTACAGAATCAAAGGCGTTACCGAAAGCGGGCAATTAGTGGCAACGCAGGATTTAGTTTTCAA
Organism: uncultured Gammaproteobacteria bacterium; assembly: GCA_964471805.1. GTDB lineage: Bacteria > Patescibacteriota > Patescibacteriia > UBA9629 > UBA9629 > UBA9645. The sequence goes on from CAYYGX010000027.1 coordinate 6,060, forward strand.
AACCAACGAGATCGGCAAAATTACAAATTTTTCAGTCAATGACATTCAGGAACACTCTGTTATCGTGAGCTGGAAGAGTAATGTGCCGATTACGAGCGAGGTTGAATTTGGCATTGTCGGAGAAGATGCGCTGGAGAGGCAGGGTAAAGATTCTCTCGCGGGAACGCATAAACTGCTTATAACAGGGCTTAAAGAGAAAACCAAATATCGGATACGCGTTGTTTCGCGCGATGCGGGAGCGCAACTTATAACTAACGACTTTGTTGAATTTACGACTTCAATTGACGATCGTCCGCCTGTTATTTCGGAACTTGAAGCTGAAGGATTGCTTACAAAGCGGGACAGCGTTCGCGTGATTGTCTCATGGCAGACCGACGAGCCCGGCACGAGCCAGGTGTTCTATGAAGTCGGCGTAGAGCGTGGACGCGAACTTAAACAACAGACCGTAAAAGACGAAAATTTTACCTCCGATCACACTGTTCTTATCAATGATTTTCAGTCCGGCGCATTATATCAGATTCGCGCGCAGTCTATTGACCGCGCCGGAAATACCGGAATATCAGAGGATTACACAATCATCACGCCGAAAAAAGAGGAGAACATCATAGATATTATCGTGTCGGAATTTCAGGATGCGTTCGGATTTTTGAAAAGATAATTGAGGCCATTAAAAATTCTTCTTACTGTCTGAAAATTGTCATTGCGAGGAGCCATGAAAGCTTTCATGGCGACGAAGCAATCTTTTACTTAAGCCAAAAATAGATTGCTTCGCCCTGTAATCTTACAGGGCTCGCAATGACAAGAATCGAGTTCTCGGATAGTCCGAAAATCGGATTTTATGAAAAAATATCTCATTGAAAGCCTTGCAAAAAAATACGATCGCGCCATTATGCGCATAAAAAAAATGGAAGCGAGCCTGCGGAGCCCAGAGAATAAAAACGCCGCAGGTTTCGCGTTCCGCCTTCTTCGCGAGCGCATAAAAGAAAACCTGCTGGAATTTTTGATCGTCATTTTTGCTGATCCTTCAGAAAGTTTCATCATACTAAAAAAGCGCGATGAGTTTGCCGTATGCGACGTTTCTTATGTTGAGTATCGGCTTTACAGTCGTAAGATGAAACTGCTCTCGCTTGGCGGAATGTCAACTGTTTTGTTTGCGACGCTTATGGTGAGTTTTATAGTGAATTTTATAATGCCGAATTTTCAGGCGCTCGCCGCGACTTTTAGTTGGACGCAGACCAACTGGAACGGAGGGCTTGACGGCGGTTCAAACGCGACGCACTCAACCGACAGAACATCATGGACAAAATATAGTTCAAAAAATGTTACTATAGACGCTTCCCAAAACGGCCTCTTAACAACAAGCGACTCAATTGTGATAGTCGGGCAGAGCGACGCGGATTTTAACGCCGGCACGGTCGGCGCATTTACCGAAGTTGTTACCGGGCTGAACAAAGTGAGGTTAAAACTATCGCAGTGATAAACGGCTTATGGTTTACTCATGGATCCGATTATTAAAATTGAAAACGTTAATGTTATTTACAATGCTGGAGAAGGCGCAAAAGAGATGGGCGCGCTTTCTGATATCACGATTGATATTTATCCGAAAGAGTATGTCGTATTTTTTGGCCCCTCTGGTTGCGGAAAATCAACTCTTTTGAACGTTGTCGCGGGATTGGAGAGAGTCGCAAGCGGGCGGGTGCTTGTCGCGGGCCGCGATCTCACAACGCTTAAAGATGAAGAAGTTGCGATGTATCATCGTCATGAGGTCGGATTTATATTTCAGGCGTACAACCTTATTTCAACGCTCTCGGTAGTTGAGAACATCGCTCTTCCGCAGATGTTTGACGGAAAATCAAGACGCGAGTGGCTGAAGAGCGCTTACGCGATGGCGGAACGTTTCGAAATTTCTGAACACGCAAAAAAACTTCCGCAAGAACTCTCTGGGGGCCAGCAACAGAGAGTAGGCATTGCCCGCGCGCTTATTAATAATCCCGCGATCGTTCTCGCTGACGAACCAACAGGAAATTTGGACTCAAAAAATGTTCGGCGCGTGCTTGATATTTTTCAGGATTTGAATTTAAAAGAGGGGAAAACTCTTATTCTCGTAACGCATTCGCCGGATATGCTCGGGGAAGCTGACCGTATTATATATCTTAAAGACGGCAAGATCATTGATGAAGTGCAAAACAAGGAACGGAGGCTCTTAAAACCGAAGATTGAAGAAGAAAAGAAACTTGCCAGTTCAGACTCTGCTTTTCCGTGGAAACGATTTTTGCGCGACGCGTATGTTCCGGCAAGCGTTAAATCGGAAAAGCTAGCGGAGTTTGTTCTTGGCGTTCCTCCGGAAGAAAAAATCGCCCGTATGGAAGGTTTGATTGAGAAGCGTCTGCAGGGCATTCTGAACTCGGAGGATTTTGTCGCGGCTTTGGATCGTTCTTATTACAGAGGCGGATCCGGGCTTGATAAACGTCGCGCGAAGCGTCTTGGCGAGTACACAGAGCGCGTGCTTAAAGTCGCGCAGGCGATTCGCCGAATCAGTTCGATTTCTCCAGAAGAGCAGATAAATGTGATTACAGTTCTTTCCGATAATCTGATGGAAATTTTGCGGTTATCACTGAACGAAGATCAGAAAGAGTTGCTGTATAATCTTCTGAAAGATAGGTTTGCGAACCGCATTGGTCCTAATGAAATCAAAAAAGTGCTTGACGCGTCTATAAAAAAAGGAGGGCTTGGACTACGGAGGCAAACGGCTGTGCGCGTAATGGAATATATTGAACTTACGATTCTCATCGCATCAAAAACTCCGGGAGAAAACGGGGAAGTAAAAAAGAACGCAAGTATCGCGTCCTCAAAATCGGAGCTACCTCTCCAGCTTCTCCCTCCTCCGTCTCCATGATTTTTTTCAATCTGCTTCACCTGTCAATCCGTAATTTTAAAAATATGAAGCTCCGCAGTCTGCTTACCGTGCTTGGCATTGGTATCGGCATAGGAGCTATTTTATTTTTGGTCTCTTTAGGGCAGGGCTTGCAAAAACTGTTGATTGAGCGCATTACAACAGCAGAGGCTCTTCTTACGCTTGATACTCTTCCTCCTGGCGGGGATAAAATAGTACTGAATAATGAATCGCTTGAACGAATACGCGCGATTCCTGAAGTCGCAGAAATCAGCCCGGTTAAATCAGTAAAAGCTCGCGCGAGTTTTGAGGGCGTAACCGCCGGCATAACCGCGAATTTTGTTGAAGACAATTTTTTTCGCCTCTCTGGTTTGGACAAACAACTTGCAAAACAAAAAAATCAGGCGCGCGATGACGGCGCTATTATTTTTGAGAATGAAAAGAGCGTCATTATTTCAACAGCTGTAGCAAAACTTCTTTCTATGGATGATCCTATAAATAAAATTATTGATATTAAAATCGCGTCAGAAAACGATCTGCCTGTGACTATGGAGAGTTTGACGATTGTAGATACAACAAACGACGAACTTTCCAGTTTAGTGTATCTTCCGACACGCGCATATCCGCAAGGACAAGATATTGTCTATGATAATATGAAAGTCAGTGTAACCTCAACAGTCGCGCTTGAGCCTGTGCGCGAAACAATTGTTGAAAGCGGATTTTTGGTTTCAGCGCTTTCAGACACAGTCCGTCAGGCAAACCGAGTATTTTCAATTATGAAAATAATTTTGGCGATTTTCGGCATCATCGCGCTTATCGTCGCCGCGATTGGAATGTTCAACACAATGACAATTGCGCTTCTTGAACGCACAAATGAAATCGGCATCATGCGTTCAATCGGGGCATCGCGCAAAGATATATGGGTTATGTTTCTTACTGAAGCGCTGGTTATAGGTTTTTTAGGCGGCATTTCAGGAGTCGTGGTTGGAGTCGGCGGAGGAGAATTCGCCAATATGGGGTTGAATTTTTTAGCCTCGCGTCTTGGAGGGGAATCGCTGGATGTTTTTTATTATCCTGTATGGTTTATGATCAGTATTGTGTTATTTTCCACTCTCGTCGCTTTAGGCACAGGTTTTTATCCGGCGCAAAGGGCGGCTCATCTGAATCCGCTCGACGCTTTGAGATATAAATAACCGCTATGAATTCATCTGTTTTCAAAACATTCGTATCTCCTTACCACGCGTTTTCTCTGCACAGCGCGCGGTATCGGCATGTCGTGCCATACTGCGTTTTCGCCCTTGTCGCGCTCCCTCTCTTGTTTCTCTTTTTCCGTTCAATTTCTGTGTATTATATGGGGCATGTCATTGTGTTTATTCTATTTCCGCTTTTTTTGTGGGTATATCTGAATACCGATGAGGTTACTGACATTAAACTTGACGTGATTAAGGTTATTGTTTTGACTACGTTTTATTTTTCGTATCTTCTCGCGCTCTCGTGGGTTATGACGCGGGTTATTAAAGCGACGCTCACGTTTGAATATATGCTAATTACGTTAGGGTACATATTTCTTCTATTTATCGTCGCCGTAATGATAACAGGCGCGTCTTTTTTCCATCGCTATGCGCAACGCATCATCAGAGAAAAAAATATATAAAGTTTTGTTTATTGACGATCATAAGCCGTTTCTGGAAATGTATTCTTTGAAATTTAATCAGGCCGGGTTTGAAACCGCTGTGTGTCAGGATTCGTCAAAAGTATTGGAACTCGCGCGCCGAATGCGCCCGGATATTATTTTTCTGGATCTTGTCATGGGGAAACACGACGGCATTGAAGTGCTGAAACAATTGAAATCAGATCTTGAGACAAAGTGGATTCCGGTTGTGATGTTTTCAAATATAGACAATGCCGCGGATCGGGATTTGTGCATAAAAAACGGAGCGAGCCATTATCTTGTGAAAATTCGCTTTACTCCCACAGAACTTGTGGAGTATGCGAGGAAGGTGTTAACTTTAATGTAAAGTATTGTTCTCTCTTATTTTTGCAACATTTCAAATGCGAAGACGTATTGCTAAAAAAACATATGGAGTATATTCTAAAAGAAATTATAAGAAACTAACAAATAGGTAATAACCTTGAATTACGAAACACGCTGAAATTGTCATTGCGAGGAGCCATGAAAGATTTCATGGCGACGAAGCAATCTTGAATGTGGTTTAACTTGTGCGCGAGATTGCTTCGTCAGTCGTTGCTACTCCTTTCTCGCAAGGACAGAAAAATATGTTTTGTAATTCAAGGTGATAAAGAATATGGACACTCAACAACAATCAGAAAGCGCATCCTCAGCGGCAAGTTCAGTATACAGCGGACTCATTACAGATCCGCTCATTAATTCAAGAAAAACGCTTTCTATTTCATGGAACGTTTATAAAGGGCAGTGGAAAAGTTATGTTGGGCTCATTCTCCTTTTTTTCGCAAGCATGCTAGTGCCGCTCATAGCATCTATCTTCATTGTTTTTGGAGGCTTATTTTTGAAAAGCGCCGCGCCTAACTTTGCCGCGATAGCAGGGGATTTCAGCACTGCAGGCATTATAATCGGCATTCTGCTTTTTATCCCGTTTATCATTTGGATATTGCTTCTTACCTACACCGGCGCGCTCTTTCCTGGATTTGCGGATGAACGCGCGCGGATCGGAACTGTTTTGAAGTTCACATGGCGCAAGTTAGGATCACTCTTGTGGGTTGCTCTTCTCTATGGTGTTATTATTGCGGCGGGAATAATTCTCTTTATAATCCCCGGCATTATCTGGGGAATTTATTACAGCATGGCTTTTTACGCGTGCGCATTTGAAGACAAGCGCGGTATGGATGCGCTACGAAAAAGCAAGGAACTTGTAAAAGGATATGTGTGGACAATCATACGACGATGGGGATTTTGGATGTATTTTGCGCTTCTCTCCGGCATTGTTGGAACAATCCCTTTACTTGGTTGGATTTGGAGTATTATAGCTTTTTTCATAATCACGCCGCTTCAGTATGTTTATTACTTCTCTGTATATCTCACAGTTCGTGAGCGAAAAAATAAAGGGCTTGCGACAGATGCAACAACCGGAAAACAAAAAATGAACACGATTTTGCTTCTGTTTGGTCCGGCGCTTTTATTTACTATTCTTGTAATTATAGGAATAGCATCTAAAACCTTTGATAATTCAAACGCGATTGAAGAGTTTGAGGATAAAAATATAACCGGAGAAGAGGCGTTATAAATTAAACCTGTGACTTACGACATCATAACGATCGGCACTGCGGCGATTGACGCGTTCTTGCAAATTCGCGACGTTAAAACAAGAACCGATAAAAAAACTCGCACGCGCGAGTACGCATTCCCGCTCGGGGAAAAAGTGCCGATCACGCATTTAGAAGAACATTTCGGAGGAAATGCCGTTAACACGGCAGTCGGATTTTCGCGCCTTAAACTCAAAACAGCGATTGTAACATCGCTTGGAACATCCGCTGTTTCGGAGACGCTTATCGCTTATCTCAAGAAGAAGTCGGTCGCAACCAAGTGGATTACGAGAAGTAAAAAAGCCGCGATCAACCGCTCATACATTCTTGACTGGGAGAAAGACCGTTCTGATCGCGTAATTCTTTCTTATCATCAGCCAAAAGATTTCCGCAATCTGCGATTTCCGAAAACTCGCTTTCTTTATCTCACGTCCCTTGGTGAATACTTTGAAGAGGTCGCAAGGCAGATGCCAAAAACTCCGCGGCTCATTTTTAACCCTGGAGGATATGAACTCTCGCTTGGCGCGCATACGTTATTGCCGCTTTTAGAGCGCGCTGAAATTTTAATAGTCAATAAAATAGAAGCCGCGAATCTTTTGAATGTAGAGGGGAAGGCGACTTCTGACCATTTTTTGATTAGCCATATTTCTCGGCTTGGCCCTAAAATTGTGGTTGTTACTTCAGGCAAAGAAGGCGCGTCTGCAGGAGGAAGAGACGGCACAGCGCTTTTTTCGCGCGCGATTCCGCCGGATGATCTTCAGGAGGTAACAGGCGCCGGCGACGCGTTTGCCGTCGGATTCGCTTCTGCTTATTTCTATGGAAAAAAACTGACCGAATGCCTGCGATGGGGCATATTAAACGCAACCGCCTGCATTCAAAAAATCGGCGCGCAGAATGGACTACTCATGCTTACGGAAATGAAAAAGCGGTATAGAAAACAGTATCGGAAAGATTGACAGAATTTTTACGCAGAGGTATGATATCATCATACTTTTATGCAACGTGTTCGTCTTACTATAACCCTGCGCAAAGATTTAGTTGACGCTTTAGACAGGCATGCCGACGGCGTAAATATCCGCAATCGTTCTCACGCGATTGAGGCTCTGCTTTCAGACGCGCTTTCTCCTAAAGTTAGTAAAGCCGTAATTCTCGCGGCAGATCAGGGAATTACATTTCGCCCTTTCACATATGAAATGCCGAAAGCCATGCTTCCAGTAAAGGGGCGGCCGCTTTTGGAACATATAATCGCGCGTTTGCGCAAATACGACATTCGGGATATTTCTATTTCAGTCGGCTATCTCAAAGAAAAAATAGAATCCTATTTCGGGAATGGAAGCAAATTCGGCGTCCGCATTGACTATGTCGCGCAGGAAAAGAAAAACGTCGGCACAGGCGGAGCGCTAAAACAATTTCAGCTTCGTCTCATCAAAGATGAGCCGTTTTTTTTAATTTACGCTGATGTCCTTACAGATATAAACTACACAGATTTTGTCCGTTTCTCCTCCGAGCACAAAAGCGATATCGGATCGCTCGCGCTCACAACAACCGCAACTCCGGAACTTTGGGGAGTTGTAAAACTTCAAGGCGATAAAATTATAGAATTTGTTGAAAAACCAGCCCAGAACAGCGCGCGCTCGCATCTCATATCAGCCGGCATTTTCCTTTTTACTCCGCGAATATTCCCCTACATTCCTAAAAACAAAAAAGTAAGTTTGGAAAAGGACGTTCTTCCTGATCTTGTAAAAAAACATTCACTGCCAGGTTATGTTCTTCAAAATCAGTGGTACGACATTTCAACGCCAGCTGTGTATGAAAAAGTGCTAAAAGAGTGGAAATGATTATCAGTATTTTCAAAACAAAAAAATCCGCGCCGCTTGGCGTAACGCCGGAGTTTGTGTCTGTGCTGTCGCAAAATCATCATACAGTGCTTATTGAAGGGCGCGCCAAGGATGAATTGGCGCGCGCGTATTTGAATG
>CAYYGX010000028.1:0-14192 GCA_964471805.1 uncultured Gammaproteobacteria bacterium
CGCGAAGAAAGGCCAAGCTACTACGCATGCAACAAATCGGAAACACAACGCGCATGATTTTTGAAATTCCAATAACAAATATGCGCGCCTCCGGTAGCGACGAGGCAATCAATCTCACTCCTCCAATCCCGCTTACCATTGAACGCGGCCTTGAAATCATGCGAGATGACGAGTACCTGGAAGTAACCCCTAAAAACATCCGCTTGCGAAAACAAATTTTGAAGGAGCAGGAGCGTTTGCGGGCTAGGTAGGGGGTGAGAAATAAGAGAAGAAAAAATACTGTGGTTTGGGGCACAGCACTGTGTTTTTAGCAAGGTATTATTTTTTTGTGACTTTATACCCTGCCTGTCTCATCAGAGACAATGTCTCCTCAGGGAGACCCTTCTCTGATGACAGCTTGTATTTGTTCCCAGAAATGTAAGTGAATACAAACTTACATTCCAGGACACGCTCAAGCAATAGCGGCATCTGATACATGATCATTGCCTCATCGACAGGCAATGGAAACTCTATCAGATACTCATACGGCATTCTCTCACCTCCTTCAAGGTAAATTTTGCTACCGCCTCCAAAAATAATTTTTCACACAACAAAGGAGTGTTTGCTGTGTGCCCAAACAAGACAACATAGCAGAGTAGTATAATTTTGTCAACAGTAACAGTCAAATCAGTATCTAAATTTACTCTAAAAATATGATAAAAACTATACTATACACTATTTTGTTAAAATCTATTGACACAAAATCGTAGCTTTGTTATGATAAGAAACTGTTGCGTAATGTATTTTTTGTCATTGCGAGCGAAGCGAAGCAATCTCTTTATGGCTTATTTAAGGGATTACTTCGTCGCTCTACTCCTCGCAATGACAGATTTAAGCTATTTCGCAACAGTCCCGATAAATAGCGAAGAATGTGGATTTTTTACTGTGTTACGCGATTCTGATAATAGGTATAAAAATATACTATCCCCAGAATAATGCTTAAAAGCAATTATGAAGAAAAAAATTTTCCAAAAATTTGACTCTCTTCCTTTAATGGGCGCGATTATTACGACTTGCTTTGGTATATGCAAAAATTGGCGGCACTAAATCAAGAATATTTTCAGGAGGCGCTAAAAACTATCGGTTTAAGCGTGAAAGAAGCGCAAGTTTACTTGGGCCTTTTAGAGTTAGGAAGAGGAACAGTAAGCGCTGTTGCGCGCCGCGCCGGCATTAACCGAACATCCGGCTATCATCTTTTAGACGGCCTTGTTGCAAAAGGCATGATAAGTGTTTCTGGAAAAGAGCCAAAGCAGGAATACATTGCCGAGTCACCGGAGAAAATTATCGCGTTTTTAAAAAAACAACTTGAAGATAGCGCGGTGCGGCTAAAATCAGCGGAAGAATTAGTGCCTCAATTAAAATCGCTTCATAACGTAACCGATCGTCCGCGCGTGAGATTTTATGAAGGCAAAGATGGGTTGATGCAAGTGTATGAAGATACTCTCACATCACACGAGCCAATCCGCGCGTATGCAACGGTGGACGATATGCACCGCGCGCTTCCGAACTATTTCCCCGCTTATTATAAACGCCGCGCGGGCAAGGGTATTGCAATTCGCGCCATAGTCCCTAAAACCAATATAGGCATTGAGCGCTCGCAAAAAGATAAAGAAGAAATGCGCGAAACCGCGTTCATTCCGCATGATAAATTTTATTTTTCCCCGGAAATCAACATTTACGACAATAAAGTGATGATTGCCTCATGGAGAGAGAAATTGGGCATTATTATAGAGAGCGCAGAAATCGCGGACGCTATGAAAAAAATTTACGAGCTCGCATGGGTTGAGGCAAAACGTTTGGATAAAAAAAATAGCGATCACAATCCCTTAAACAGCGGCAAGCCGTTTTCCGGGTTTACTGGCACATAAATTGTACCAGCTCTTTCTTTTAACCCTTGAATATAAAGATACTGCAAGTATCGTTCTGTTAAACTTTCATTGATAATTTTCTGCGCATCTCTTTGCCCTTTAGCTTCTATTCGTTTTCGTTCCGCTTCTTTTTCCTCTTTTGCCAGTATAAAGTCAAAACGTTGAGCCTCTTGCTCGGCGCGCAATTTTTCTTCAATTGCGTCTGCAAGTTTTTGCGGAAGAACCACATTTCTGATGAGCACGTCCTCAACAGCAAATCCTCTCGGGTTAAGCTGGGCTTTGATATTTTCCAAGATTTTTTGCCCGGCCTCTTCGCGTTTCTCTGAATAAAGCTCGTTCGCGTCAAACTGCGCCACAACTCCGCGGATACTGCTTCGTATAGTTGGGCGGAGAATCTTGCTCTCATATTCCTTTCCGATTGTTTTGTAAATTTCCGATGCTGACGTGTTTGTTATATGATACAGCGCAGTGATGTCTAAGTTTACGGTAAGCCCCTCTTTTGTAAGCGCATTGATTGAGTCATCATTCTTTACTTGCCCCTCTCCTGTGCGGGATGTCATAGTATAATCGTTCGTTTGTGTGTTCATTGAAACTACGCGCGCAAAAGGAATTTTGAACTGAAGCCCGGGTTGCAGTTCTCTGTCAAATGCGCGCCCAAAAAAATCCATCACTCCCACATGCCCTGCAGGCACAATGGTAAGTGTGATGGAAAAGAGAATAACGACAACCAAAAGAACGATGAATACAGAAGCGGTGTGGCGCAAATTTTTCAAAAAAGGGATCTTAAATAACAAGTCTTTTTGGTCTATCATAGAAGCGAGTCATTGTTTTGCGCCTGATGCTTCTAGTTTTTGAGCCCATGCGCGAAGAGCAAAACAAAGATTATTAAAATACCATTACCATTAATAGTATACTTCAAGATCACAGGAATTAAAAGCCTTGCAAAACGAGGGCATTGTGTTTTCTGAAGAAAGGTGTATTTTCTAGATATGAAAATAGGCATACCAAAAGAAATTAAAGATAAAGAAAATCGCGTGTCGCTCGCGCCAATTGGAGCCAAAATGCTTGTGAAGCAAAAATACACGGTTATCATTGAAAAAAACGCAGGAGCGGGCGCGGGTTTTGAAAATATAGAATACACCGCGGCTGGCGCAAAAATTGGCACTGCTAGCGAGGCATGGAACACGGATTTAGTCGTTAAGGTAAAAGAGCCGCTTCTACATGAATATCATTTTTTGAAAGGACAAATGTTGTTCACGTATCTGCATCTTTCAGGCGTGACAAAAACTTTAACAGACGCGCTTTTGAAAACTAAAACAACGGCAATAGCGTATGAAACTGTTGAGGACGAATATAAACGTCTGCCGCTTTTAGCCCCGATGAGCGCGATTGCCGGCAACATGGCAGTGCATGTCGGCAGTTACTATCTTGCGAAAATAAATGGCGGCAAGGGAGTGCTTTTGGGCGAAGCGCTTGGAAATTTTTACGGCAAAGTAGTTGTTGTTGGGGACGGCGTTGTGGGGAGACACGCGGCAAAGACGGCTTATGGTATTGGGGCAAGCGTGTATCTTTTTGGCCGTCACGAAGAACGAATGGGGCATTTGCGCGAGAGCATCGGACGCAATGCGCATATTTTATTGTCTCGTCCTGAAGATATTGCCAAAGAGGTGAAATCTGCGGATCTTATTATCGGAGCAGTGCTCGTTACCGGAGCAAAAGCGCCTTATGTTATAACAAAAGAGATGGTAAAAACAATGCAAAAAGGATCGGTGATTGTGGATGTGAGCATAGATCAAGGCGGTTGCATTGAAACATCGCACCCAACGAAACATTCTGATCCGGTTTATGTACAGTATGGCGTAACGCACTATTGTGTTACCAATATGCCGGGCGCATATCCTAGAACTTCAACACTTGCGTTAACTAACGCAACGTTCCCGTACGTTCTAAAACTGGCGCAAAAAGGCATTGATGCTTTGCGCGATGATAAAAATTTTGGCAAAGGGCTGAATATATATAACGGATTTTTAACATATAAGCCAGTTGCTGGATCGTTAGGGATGATAACGCGCTATCGGGAATTCGTATAGTTTCTAACTGATCCCTTGTGAGATTTTTCGTCACCGTCAAACCTAAGTCAAAAGAAGAGCGAGTTCTAAAAATTGATGATACGCATTTTAGTGTATGCGTAAAAGCTCCTCCACATGAAGACAAAGCAAACGAAGCTGTAATAAAGACGTTTGCGCGATATTTTGAAATTGCGCCGTCGCGAATAGAGATCGTTTCAGGGCATGCGTCGCGGAGAAAGGTTATGGAGATTGACTGAAAATATGATGAAACGCCTTGTTCTCGCCTCACAATCCGTTGGGCGGCGCAAACTTTTAGAAGAAGCGGGATATACGTTTGAAATAATCGTGTCGCATTTTGATGAGGAGAGTATTAAAGAAAGTAATCCTGAAAAATTGGTGAAAAAGTTGTCGCTTGCAAAAGCGAGGACTGTGGCGTCCTTGATAAAAAAAGACGCGCTTGTTCTTGCCGGTGATCAGGTTGTGCGCATTGGAGATAAAATTGTAGGAAAACCAAAAAACACGGAGGAACTTAGCTTATGGCTGTTACAGCTTCAAAATTCGTACGTTGACGTAATTCAAGGATACGCGGTTATTGATACGGAAACGGGAAGAGAATGGACAGGTGTTGATACAGCGCGAGTGTATTTCAAAAAAATTCCGCAACAAGAAATGGAAGATTGGGTTGCAATGGACATGCCATATAAACGAGCAGGGGGTTTCAGCATGCAAACCCCGCCGTCTTCACATTGGATTGATCGGATTATCGGAGAGCGCTCTACGGTGATAGGTATGCCGATGCACATTGTAAAGCCGATACTTGATGGAGCATTAAAGTAATTACTAGTCTATGAAAATCGCAATTTGCGCCAGCATGATGTTTACTGAAAAGATGCTGGAGGTCAAAAAAGAATTAGAAAAGTTAGGACACGAGGCTTATGTCTCGGGTTTTGCCGAGCACTATGTTGGCAAAAGCGAAAAAGAAAAAGAAGAGCTCACGATATATCATAAAAACGAGAAAGATGCGATCCGCGAATATTGGGGACAAATTCAAAAAGCCGATGCGATTTTGGTGCTCAATTACGACAAGCGCGGCGTCAAAAACTACATCGGCGGCAACACACTAATGGAGATCGGTTTTGCGCATGTGCTGTATAAAAAAATTTTCTTAATGAACCCGATCCCGAACATTTCGTATTATAAGTCCGAAATAGAAGCAGTGGGGCCGATAATTATTGATCGGGATTTGGCGAAAATTGTATGACTATAAGTTGATTTCGCTTGCCGAGGTTTTTTTCTTCCCAATCAAACACACGGCCCGCCATGGTTTGTACGCTGATAAAAATGATTGTTCTTTCACTGTGCCGTCCGGATATTCCACCTTGTAGTCAAATTTAGTTTTTGCTCCGTCATGCGCCCGCTCGGTGCATTTTTTTTCGCCTTCAGGAATATCCTCTGTTTCAACTAAAAGCGTTGAGGGCGGTTTTGTAACATCATATATAATAGGTTCTGTCTGTGTTACTTTGCGTCCATCTTTAGCCCCCCAAAATTCAAAGATAAGTTCGTCTTTGTCAGTCATGCGAGTTTGGAGAAGTATATGGCTTTCTGTATCATTAAAAAATTTGCAGTCAGGGTGCGGCGGATAAATAGTGCAATCTGTGCCGGCTGGTTCATAATAACGAACGCGGTAGCTGTGAGCGCGTCGTTCTATGATTGGCAGTCCGCTTGAAAGCGCTCCGCGAAAAAGAGTTGTGCCTATCTGGCATAGCCCTCCTCCGTATTCCGGAATTGTGCGATTGCCTTTGATAACCAGTTCCGGAAGATACCCGTGTTCGCCGTCAATTTGGCCCAAAGCGTTTACAAGAGAAAATTCCTCGCCTGGAGGAATAAGAATGCCGTTTAACGTATCTGCGCCGATTTTAATATTATGGCGGCGGTTTTGCGGGCTCCCATCAAATCGCGACACCCCTTGTCCAATAATTTCTTTGATGCCGAGAGTATTTACAGATTCGGTTGTATACTCTGGAAAGACCTCATCTGTAATTATATCAATCGGATCATTTTTTTGTGAGTGAAGAAACGCGGCAGTAGTCTTCTTCACTGTCGCATCGTAGATAATCCTTAGCCCTTCCCGGCTTGGTTTGAACTCAACGACTCTCCTCTCTCTTGTGAGTTGAAACCGCGCTTCCTGCGCTGGTTCTTCCACTTCGGGCGCGATTATTTTTTTCATATATTCAGCAAGTCCGCCAGTGAATGTGAGATTTCCGCTGGTTACCGCGATCCAATCTTTATAGACATTTTTATCTATAGCCCATGTTTTGTTATTATAGCGAAATGTCAGTGTTGCCTTTGAGGCAAATAAAATTTCTATCTCCCGTTTTTTTGGCGCAAGATCGGCCATTATAATCGCTGGAGTATCTTCTTTTGCGTGAACAATCAAGTCATCATGCGATAAAGAAAATAGGCCTTGGCGCAGTTCCTCAACCGCTAAGTCATAGTCCGGAATAATGCCGCGTTCTTCCGGGATGATGACTGCTAGAAGATTATCTGTCACTAATAGTTCCGCATTGCGCGCCGGCTTTTCAAGATTTTTGAAGTGATCCTGAAGTGTTTTTTTAATGACATCTGGAAAGAATACGATCTTTGGCAAGACAAATTTTGTGTTAAAAAGAAGATTTCCATGCGTGAGGATGTTTGCAAATATCCCTCTTTCTCGGCCAATGCCCCAAATGTCGGAAGCCGTTCCTTCAGAGTCAAAAGCAAAAAGTTCATAGGCAAGATCCGGATCATTCGCGGCAATAACATGAGGGAAAATCGTTACTTTTTTATTCTGATATTCTGCGGCGATGCCGTTTGACTCAAGCTCATTTCTAAATTTTGCGAGTTGATCTTTAAGTTTCGATTCCGTAAGTCCGGAAACTGAACGATTTGAAAGTAAAACACCGGGATATACGCGCGTTTTGTAGTGGAGTTCAAACCAAAAAATGCTTGCTCCTATTACTAAAAACAACCCCGCAATAAAAAAAAGAACGATTCGTCCGTATCGTTTTTTTTTATCAGGAGACGGTATCATTTTTGTTGAAAATTTCATGAAGGAGCGCTTCTGCTAGTTCCTGGTTGTTTTTTTCCGTATCCTCTTCGCGAGTTATACGGATTGCAAGCGCCGCGCCTTCATCCGTTCCGGGCGGCAGATCATTGCGGTGTATTCTCATTGTCTGTCCGTCTTCAAAACAAAGGATCGCGTATGGCTCTTCAAAACGATCCAGAACAGCTTTTTTATAGATCATAAAGTTTCTTCTTGTATCGTTATTGGAATTCTATGAGTCTCAATAATTTTTGGCAATCGCACAGTGAGAATTCCGCGAGTAAACTCCGCGCGCGCTAAATTTTTATTGATTTGATGCGGGATAAGAATTGAGCGTGAAAATGGCCCCCAATAATATTCTTGATAATGATGGCGCATAATTACCTCGTCAACCGATCGCGATCGTACCCCGCGAATTACAAGAATATCATTTTCTATTGCGATTTCCAGGAGCTCCGGGTTAACCCCCGCAAGCGCCGATACAATAACAACGTCATCTCTAGTTTCGTACATATCAACCGCAAGTTGCCCTTCGCGGGTTTGTTCAATCCAATTTTCAAGTTCCGCATAGTCCGCGCCAAGAGTCGTATCATCTCCAGTAGTTTTTATAATAGGGATTATTTTCATAAATTAGCGGCAATCATGGCTGTATTATAAGGTACGTAAAAATTTTGTAAACCCCGCGCCAAAAATAAAATAAGGGCACAGATAGGTCGTCCTTTTGAAATATAGTTTCATGACGTCCCTCGTGCCCTTGGTGGGCTCTTTTTTGAGACCACAGGGCATAATTCTTTCTTCTTTTTGTGGATTAAGTTGAAAGGATCACTTCCCTGAATGTGAATCTCAAATTTTGAGCCTGGAAAAAAAAATTCTCTACCATTCTCGGGTAACGCTTGCCTCGCATTTTTTGCCCGTTTTTATTTTTATGAACGAGCGCGGGCAGGAGTTCCATATGTTTGTTGTTTTTCAAACAAGATTTGTTGAACAGTAAAGAATCTAGATACTTTAACGATTCTCCTAATTACCATAAAGTAATAAGAAGATTTGTGGGCGTTAAAGTATCGAGATTCTCTACTGAAATTGTCAAAGATCTTTTTAACTTGCCTATATTATATCATCCACCGCTCTTACTGGTCAATGGTTATTGAGCCGTTCTTGCAATGCGCGATTTTGTTTTGAAATAAAGGTTTTTAATTGTGAGAGATCAATATATGTGGATAACTTCTTATTAAGAACAAAAAGAAATTTTAATAAATGGATTATTTATCCACAAGTTATTAACAAAGCTCTTTACAGTACATTGTATTATTCTCTTACAAAAATATATGGTTTATTTGTTGATTTTTGGGAAAGGTGTACAATATAATTATCATTATCATTATTTATGATCTCAATCTGCTCACAATGCAAAGGCGCTGGATTTTTGAGCGGGGCCGAGTGTCCAACGTGCCGCGGCAACGAGGAACAGGCGCTTTCGGCAACTCTTTTGAATATGCGCCTGTTTTTCAATTTTCAAAAAGTTACAGAATGGAATATCGGCGCGCGAAGAGCCGCTTTCACAGTGGACACAGTGATCAATTTTTTACTGCGCTTGATTGGCGGCGTTGGAATTTTGTTTTTAGCGTTTTATGTGTATCAGCGCATTGTTTCTCTCAATGTAAACATTCCTTTGGGGCTGTTTTCGTCCGATGTCTGGAATTTACAAAGTCCATATTTGCGCGTATTTTTCGCGACGTTTCTTTTAGATCTTTACACTATCTATCGGACAATGCGCGCGCAAGAGTTGGAAACGTATGTGATAAAAAAAGAGTATCAGGAAAATAAAAAAATGGACGCGCAGGTTCGTTCGGTTGCTATAAACGGCGCATTTTCCCGCTTTGCGCTTGAAGTAATAGAAAATGCCTATCTCTTCGCATTGCAAAATCGTTACAGCGAAGTTTTGCCGCTTCACCTGCTTGCTGTTTTAATCGCGCATCCGCACTCAAACATTATTTTATTTCGTCTCGGGATTAATCCCGGCGCGCTCTCCGGAAAAATTAAACATGGACTTCAGGGTTTGCTCTATCATGAACAGCAAAGCGGGAAGGCAAAACGCGCGGCGCATTTTTCGCCGGAGATAAAACTTGTGATTCTTAAGGCGTATATGGAAGCGCATGAGCGCGGCGGCGGAGAAAAGGTTCAAGTATGGGATCTTTGGACTCCGATTGCGGAGATTGAAGGATACGCAAAAGAAATTTTATACGATTTAGATATTGAAACGTATAAACTGCGGCATGTGGGGCAGTGGGTTCAAGTTGAAGAGGATTTGCGGCACAAAACCGCATTTCGTCGCGCGCATTCTCATGGGGGATTTTTCGCGCGACATGGCATGGATCGGGCAATGACCGCGGTTGAGACAAAAACCTTAAATAGTTTCAGCACCGATCTTACTTATATGGCATCTCGC
Source organism: uncultured Gammaproteobacteria bacterium (assembly GCA_964471805.1). Classification (GTDB taxonomy): domain Bacteria; phylum Patescibacteriota; class Patescibacteriia; order UBA9629; family UBA9629; genus UBA9645. The sequence continues at coordinate 9,505 of CAYYGX010000028.1, forward strand.
GGAGCGCTTCCGCCTTCGCTCGGACGCGCGAAAGAAATTGAGCAGGTGTTTACTATTTTGCAAAGCGGAGCGGCTGGCGTGATGCTTGTTGGAGGGATCGGCGTTGGCAAAGAAAGTATTGTGGACGAGATCGCCGCGCGCATGAGCGCTTGCTTGGTGCCGCATATTCTGCGCGATAAACGGCTGGTCGCGCTTTCGGTTGCAAGCGTCCTTGCCGGAGGCGGTGCCGAGGGATCTGCCGAGCGATTGCACCGCGCGCTATATGAGGCCGCGCATTCTGGAAACGTTCTACTTTTTATCAAAGACATTCATTATCTTGTTGGCGTTGGTTTGAAGGGCGAGGCAGGAGCAAGCACTGTTGGAATGGACGCGGTTTTGACAGAGGCATTGCAATCGCGCAGATTTTTTGCGATCGGCACGACAGATTACAAGAATTATTCGCTTCATGTAGAACACTCGCCTTTGCGCGATGTTCTTACGCGTATTGAAGTTTTGGAGCCGAATCTTGAAGATACGGTTCTCATGCTTGAGGCGCGCGCTCCATTTATTGAAGGAAAACACGGCGTATTTTTTACATATCAAGCTCTTACCGCGGCCGTGGAATTTTCAAACAAGTTCATTCACACTGAACATCAACCTGAAAAAGCGGAAACGATTTTACGGGAAGTCGCATCCAGTGTTGCAACTTCACGAGGAAGACGAGCGGTTGTTACTGATCAAGATGTCGCAAAAACGATCGCTCAAAAGATAAACATGCCGATCGCGCGCCTTGAGAAGTCCGAGAGCGAGAAACTTCTGCGCCTTGAAGAGGAAATTCATAAGCGCTACATCAATCAGGATTACGCTGTTGCACAGGTTTCCGCGGCGCTTCGGAGAGCGCGGGCGGAGTTGCGCGACGAACGCCGGCCGATCGCGAATTTCCTGTTTGTAGGGCCGACTGGAGTTGGGAAAACTGAACTCGTCAAGCGAATCGCCTCTGTATATTTCAATTCAGAAAAAGACATGGTGCGGCTGGACATGTCCGAATTTCAGGAGGTCGGTAGTATCACTCGGCTTATTGGAGAAGGAGAGATGCCCGGACTTTTAACCGAGAGCGTGCGCATGAATCCCTATAGTGTGCTTTTGCTTGATGAACTTGAAAAGGCGCATCCGAATATCTTGAACTTATTTTTACAGGTGATGGACGACGGACGTTTGACAAGCGGCGAGGGCGAGGTTGTTGATTTCACCAATTTAATTATCGTTGCGACAAGTAACGCCGGCACTAAAAAGGTGCAGGAATATCTTGCGTCCGGGAAACGCATTGAGGATATTCGCGAGCAGTTTGTGAAAAAAGATTTGCTGGAATGGTTTAAACCGGAGTTTATAAATCGATTTGACGATGTGATTGTTTTTAAGCCACTTTCCGAGGAAAACATTCAGGCGATCGCGCAGTTGATTTTAACTGATATTGCCGGAAAACTTGAGTCTAAAGGGATTACGCTTCGTGTTGCGCCGGGAGCGATCGTGGAACTTGCTAATTTTGGTTTTGATCCGCTGTTTGGCGCGCGCCCCTTGCGCCGCGCGATTCGGATCATGTGCAAAACGCGCTTGCGAATTATCTTATTGCTGGAGAACTCGGGCGGCGCGACACTGTGTATCTGGAGCCGGGCGGCGCGATTCGCATTGAGAAAGCGGCCGAGTTGTAGGCTATTATGGCTTTAGTCAAGTGATGCAAGAGCTTTGACTTTTCTCCATATCTTTGTTATTCTCGGGTGGTAATACTCACGCCTTAATTAGGAACCCAAACATTATTTATATTTTTTGCCAGTCTTCTTTTAACTATTTTTTGAAAACTCTTACAATTGCATAAGAAGAACGGTATATTACGAAAAAAGTGCGCGGGCATTCTAATTACGGTATGAATACAGAAGATGTTTACTACTATTGTGTTTATTATCGGAGCGCTTGCGATCGGCGTCGCCATTGGTTATAGCGTTCGCGCGTTTATTGTCGCAAAACAGATTGGAAGCGCTGAAAGAAAAGCCAAGGACATTCTTGACAACGCAAAAGATAAGGAAAAGGAAATCCTTATTAAAGCGAAAGAAAAGGCAATCGCCGCTATTGATGAAGTAAAGCGGGAGGAATCAGAATTAAAGCATGAATTGCGCGTTCGTCAGGAACGGTTAGAAAAACGCGAAGAGGTGTTTGACGCGAAACTTTTGGAACTTGAACATTCTAAGGAAGAGTATCAGAAAAAACTCGCCGACGTTGATGAACTCAAAGCAAAGATACTGGAAGTAAAAGAGGAACAGCTTAAAAAACTGGAGAAAATCGCGGGCCTAACGATTGACGAGGCAAAAGAGGTACTCTTTAAAAACACAGAAGAGCGCATCAAAGACGAACTCGCTACGCGCATACGTAAACTTGAGGCTGAATCATCATACGAAGTTGAGAAACGCGCAAAACATGTTATCGCAACAGCCATGCAAAGGGTCGCAAGTTCTGTTGCGCAGGAAACTACGATCACGTCAGTTGCGATTCCAAGCGAGGAGATGAAAGGGCGAATCATCGGGAAAGAGGGCAGAAATATAAAGACAATTGAAAAATTGACCGGCACAGAAATCGTGATTGATGAAACTCCAAACACCATTTGGATTTCCGGCTATAGCCCGATTCGCCGTCATTGGTGCAGAATTGCTCTTGAAAAACTTATTTTGGACGGCAGGATTCACCCCGGACGCATTGAAGAAGCGGTTCTGGAGGCGAAAACAGACCTCGCGCGCGATATTCAAAAAGCCGGAGAGGAAGCGGCGTATCAGGCAGGAGTTGTCGGGCTTGATCCGAAACTTATCCGCATTTTAGGCCGCTTGAAGTATCGCACGAGTTACGGACAGAACGTGCTACAACATTCGGTTGAGGTTTCGCTCATTTCAAAGATGCTTGCGGAAGAACTTGGCGGGGATGTGGCTATGTGCACAAAAGGCGGACTTCTTCATGATATCGGCAAAGCTGTTGACCATGAGGTTCAGGGCGCGCATCCGGAGATTGGGTACGAGATCATGAAAAAATTCAATCTCCCTGAAGAGATTGCGTACATGGCGATTTCGCACCACGAGGATAATCCTAAAACTTTGGAGGGGATTATCAATAAAGTTGCTGATGCGATTTCCGGCTCTCGTCCCGGTGCCCGCAAAGATACATTTGAAAATTATGTTCAGCGCCTGCAGGAGCTTGAGGACACGGCAAAGCAGTTTAAGGGCGTTTCTCATGTGTATGCCATTTATGCGGGACGAGAAGTGCGCGTGTTTGTAACGCCGGGAGAGATTGGGGATTTAGAAGCCATAAAACTTGCCCGCGATGTTGCCGATAAAATTGAAACAGAGTTAAAATATCCTGGCGAGATTAAAGTTACAGTGATTAGAGAAACACGTGTGGATGAGTATGCGCGATAAATGACCAATGACCAAATCCCAATGACCAATTTACTAAGGATTCTTTTTATCGGCGATGTTGTAGGGAAAGCTGGCCGCAGGGGCGTAAAAGAAATACTGCCCGCTCTTCGTAAAGAACGCGGCATTGATTTAGTAATTGCCAATATAGAAAATATAGCTCACGGTAAAGGCATAAGCGAGCCGACCGTGCGCGAGATGATTGGAGCGGGAGTTGACGCGTTTACATCCGGCAATCATGTTTGGGCTAAAAAAGAGGGGATTCTTCTTCTTGATAATCAGGCATTTCAAATTCTTCGCCCGGCAAATTACCCGCCCGGCGTTCCAGGCCGAGGCATGCTTGAAATGAGCGTAAAGAAAAAGCCGGTTGTTATTATTAATCTCATTGGACGAGTATTTATGAAGGATGATTTTGACGATCCGTTTCGTGCGTTTGATTCGCTTCTAAAAACTGCTCCGAAAAATGCAATCATTATCGTTGATTTTCACGCCGAAGCAACAAGCGAAAAGCGCGCATTCGGATTTTATGCCGGAGATCGGGCGCACTTAATCTGCGGCACTCATACGCATGTCGGAACAGCTGATACAGTTATTCTGAACGGACGCGCAGGGTATGTAACCGATGCCGGAATGACAGGAGCAAAAGACAGTATCCTTGGAGTCGCAAAAGATGATATTATCGGGCAATTCTTGACACAGCTTCCAGCCCGTCATACAATTGTTGACGCTGGAGCGGTTATTTTCAATAGTGTTTTAGCGGAAATAGCAGTTGGAAAGTGCGTAAAAATTGAACGATGCGATATGATATTAAATTAAAGAAAGGGGGTGATACTTATGACAAAAGCAGATTTGGCTCAAAAAGTTGCCGGTGTTTTAGGCACTTCTAAAGTAGATGGGGAAAGAGCCGTAAACACCGTGGTTGACGAGATTACAAAGGCATTAAAGCGCGGGGAGGAGGTTGCGCTTACAGGATTTGGAACTTTTAGCGTCTCAAAACGCGCCTCGCGAATGGGCGTTAATCCGCAGAATCCGTCAATAAAGATTCAAATTCCCGCTATGCAGGTGCCAAAATTTAAGGCAGGCAAGGCTCTGAAAGAAGCAGTGAGGTAAAAATAAATATATTTAATTTTACTAAACATCAATAAATCCAGCCTAACTATAATTCATCGGGCTGGATTTTGTTAATAGGCAATTAACCTTGACGCATTTAGACATCTAAAAATCTTACCATAATCGTTTCGGTTGAGACATTTAATT
>CAYYGX010000029.1:0-7273 GCA_964471805.1 uncultured Gammaproteobacteria bacterium
GATATTGTCCTTCGCTATATTGTATTTGACATTTTTTACCAACCAACCATTATTTTTCTCACCTTTGTTGTAAGGTGGCGAAGTAATCCCTAAATCAACAAAATTGTCGTCAATTTTTTTTAGAATCTCAAAAACGTCACCATAGATTATTTTATCTTTTGGCTTCATGTTTTATTTTTTTAAGCAAAAAATCGCAATATTTTTGCGTGAGTTGTTTTTTGTGTTTTTCTAGTTTATCTTTTTCAAGATAGATTATTTTTAATTCTTTACAATTTTTGTAATGTTCAAACGTGAAGTTTGCGCTACGCAAAAATTCACCGGATTTGTCTCCGTTCGGGAATCTTTTTTTGAGCTGAATTTTTAACCTTTTAACAAAAGATGTACAATTGAAAGGAAACTCTAAAACATAAATCAATTCTCCATCCACAAAACCACTAATAAGCATATTAGGATTTTCTTTCTTATCTTTTGCTAATCTTTTATATGTGTAGTCCGTAAAATTACCACCACCAGTTAATCGGCGAGGATTTTTTCTTGTGCTATTATCTTCTGTATTTAAATTTTGCGGTTTAGCCTCGCAGGCGATAACCTTTCCGCCGATTTGAGTTGATTGTTTAAATCCGTTATATCCGATTTTAGTATTTGTGGGCGTATATCCTGCCAAAGACACTGTAATATATTCTCGAAGGAGTGATGAATTTTTATCGTTAATATAAATCGTAATCAAGCCATTAAAAAGAGCAATCAATTGATCTTTTGATTTATCCAAAAGTAACAATGCTAATTCTTTGTGAGGTTTGGTGGCGTAAGCCTTTATTATCTCATAAAGTTCGTTGTTCATGTTATATAGGTTTAAAAATTGAACTGTTTATTGCGCATTACTCGTTACTTCGGCCCACTTCTTTTCCAGCTCCTCATCTGAAAGCGCGTTAAGCTGATCTGCTGGAAAGCCGCTTTGTTTAAGAAGCGCGCGCAGTTCAACTCCTGACATTGTTTTTGACACTGGTGCGGGCGCGGTTAATGGCGTTCCGTTGTTGCCCTCTAGCGCGGCGGGATACGCGGGAAGTTGAGCTTTCAATTCGTTTAGAATACTCGAATCCGAAGAACGCGACAGGTTACAATTCTGATCTTTGTGGCACAATGGATCAGTTCCGCCTTTCAGTTCGGCCAAGTCAAAAAACCCGTCGGAATCGCTGTCTTTAAGATATGGCGACGTGCCGTAACTATACAACTCTTCATAGTCTGTAAGCCCGTCGTCGTCAGTGTCTTTGGTTTGCAACGCTAAAATTGATGAAACAAGCGCTGTTTCGTTTTGATTTTCCGACTCTGTAAACGAAGTTCGCTCATCTTCAGGCAGGCGAAGCGTTCGGTATACAGAATCGTACACGCGATAAACGCCAAAAATAATGCCAGAAACGCCGATGACAGAGAGAAGAAAGAGAAAAAGTTTGTGGTGATTATTTAAGGGCATAACTTTGAAGAGGCATTATAGCATAAAAATTCAAACTGCAAAATTAAAAATTTCATTTTTACCTTGAATTACGAAATGCCAAAAATTGTCATTGCGAGCGACCGAAGGGAGCGAAGCAATCTCAATCTATGGTTAAGACAATAGATTGCTTCGTCGCTGTTGCTCCTCGCAATGACAGAAAAATGCACTTCGTAATTCAAGATTTTCACTTAAATTTTGCATTAACTTGATCCACTCCTCCACTCCTAGTTCCTCTGCCCGCACATTCTTTGAAATACTTGCGGAAGTAAACGCATCATTAAGCTGATTTTTAGAAATTGAAAGACCGAGCTCAAGGTTGCGAATAAGCAGTTTTCTCTTATGCGCAAAACCTGCCTTGATCACAGTAAAAAATGAATCTTCATCCAAATTTTTTAACTCGCGCGCATCAAAAGCCAAAACAGCTGAATCAACATTCGGACGCGGGAAAAAACAATTTTTTGAAATGCGCGCGACAATTTTCGGCTCCCCGTACAATTGGAGAGACACGGCGAGAAGCGACATAGCGGGCGGTTTCGCGCAAATCCGCTCCGCGACTTCTTTTTGAATAGTAACAACAACGCGTTTCGGTTTATGTTCAGCCGACAAAAAATGCCTCAAAATGCGAGAAGTTATGTAATATGGAAGATTGCCTACAAGCGTATAACTATCAGATAAACAACGAGAGAACTTATTTTTTGTCATTGCGAGCGAAGCGAAGCAATCTTTTTCTGAAGGAGATAAGCTTCGTCGCTCCTCTCCTCGCAATGACAATAGTATATCCTCATTCCTCACCTCCACATTACCTAGCTCTTTCACAATCTCCTTCAAAATCGGAATCAATCTTGCATCAATCTCATAGGCAACTACATGCCCGACGCGTTCCCCAAGCGAATATGTAAGCGCTCCAAGCCCTGCGCCAACTTCTAAAACAGTGCTATTTTTATTCAGATGCGCTGATGAAATAATTTTTTCAACATTATTTTTATCAATTAAAAAATTTTGGCCAAGTGATTTTTTAGGATAGATATGATTTACGGCAAGTAAAGATGATAATTTAGACGGCGAAAATAAATCAGCGTGAATCATAAAAAAATTCTTTTTGCCGCGTCTTTTCCCAAACCATCTAAAAATTCCGATATTTCAGCGTATTTTGTCTCACCGAACAATTTTCTTGTTCGAGCATATATAAGATAAAGCGCGTCTTTTGCGCGTGTTATACCGACATAACACAATCGCCTCTCTTCTTCCAGTTCCTCTGGGTTAAAGACTGATGAGGAGTGCGGAAAAAGCCCCTGCTCCATGCCAACCATAAAAACAGTGGAAAACTCAAGCCCTTTTGCCGCATGCGCTGTCATAAGAGTAAGCGCGTTCTCGTCCCTAGAATATGCATCAAGCGGCGTTGCGAGAGCAACCTCTTCTAAAAAAGAGACGAGCCCTTCTCTGCCTTTTTCAGCAGAAAATCGCCCGGCAACTGTCTTTAATTCCGCGAGATTTTCTTGACGCTCTTTTGACATATCGTCATATCTCTCTATGTACTCTATATAACCGATCTTTTCAATAATCATATCAACGCACTCCGAAGGAGTAAGATCATCGGACAACTCACGCAGTTCAAGAATGAGTTTACAAAACGGAGCTATGCGAACGCACTCCGAAAGCGCTCCGCCGAGAATGGCTGAACATGCTATGAATATATCTCCGCCATAACTTGGAAGAGCGGAACAAAACCTGGCATAGGTCTTTTCTCCAATGCCCATGGGAGGGATATTGACAATCCGTCCAGCGCTTAAGGAATCGCGCGGATTTGAAAGAATTTTGAGAACGCCTAAAATATCTTTGACTTCTTTGCGTTCGTAGAAGGTGATGCCGCCGATAATCCTATATGGGATACGATTATGTAATAAGGCCTCCTCAATCGCGCGAGACTGCGCATTGGTCCGGTATAGAACAACAAAATTGTTCAAGTCAATAGTTTTGACATTTGACATTTGACATTTGACATTTAGTACTGTATCTATCACAAATTGAGCTTCCTCGCGCTCGTCCTCCACTTCCACAATTTTTGGCAGATCTCCTCCATGCCGCTTGGTCCATAAACGCTTTCTCTCCTGCTTATGATTTTCATCCATAACGGCATTCGCAAGGTTTAAAATTGGCGCGGTTGAACGATAATTCTCTTCTAGAATAATTTTTAGGGCATCTTGGTATTGGGACTTAAAATTGAGGATATTCCCGACATCAGCTCCGCGAAAACGATAAATGCTTTGATAATCGTCCCCGACAACAAACAAGTTCCGATGCGCCTCCGAAAGTATGCGGCACCATTCATATTGAACAATATTTGTGTCCTGATACTCGTCAACCAAAATATATTCCCATCGCTGTTGATACTTCTCTCGCGCCGAGCGATCGCTATCCCAAAGCTCAACTGTCTTCAAAAGCAGATCGTTAAAATCAAGAGCGCTCCCTTTTTTAATGCGCTCCTCGTAGGCAAGGTATACGCGGAACACAATCTCATCAAGCGGGGGAGAAAACAATTCAGACAAAACTGATTGAACTTGATCATTCAAAATCCGTTCCCGTTTAATCCGGTCTATTGCTCTTACAAAGAATTGCGGCCTAAACTCGGCTCCGGAAATATTTAATTCGGCAAGAGTTTGTCTCACAATTTTCCTTTGGTCGTCCTCGTCAAGAATGCTAAAATGGCGCTGTATCCCGATACTTCCGCCATCCTCTCTCAAAACACGCGCGGAAATTGAGTGAAATGTGCCGACACATGGTTCTCCTTCGCTTTCTATAAAAAGCATGGATCTTAAACGCGTTTTCATTTCCTCGGCCGCTTTGTTTGTAAACGTTACAGCGAGGATAGCGGAAGGCGCAACCAATTCTTTTGCAATCAAATAAGCGATTCTATGCGTTAAAGTGCGTGTTTTACCGCTTCCAGCCCCTGCGAGCACAAGAACAGGGCCTTTTGTCGCCGTTACCGCTTTTTGTTGTTCTGGATTGAGATTAGAAAGAATGTCCATCTTGTTTGACAAGTATGTTAAAAACCATTACCATACGAGAACTATGCCATCTTCACTTTCACAAAAAAACGTTACCGATGCGAAACTTATCGGGCTTATAAACGATCACTTGTCTACGTTACCAAAAATAGGCGACATTGTAAAAGGAACTATTATCTCGGCCTCAAAATCGGAGATTCTAATTGACATCCCAGGGTTCACAACCGGCATTGTGAGGGGAAAAGAAATTAAAAATCTGCAAGGAGAACAGCAGAACTTAAAACCAGGAGACCCAGTAGACGCAATGGTTTTGGACATTGAAAACGAAAATGGTCAGATGGAACTTTCATTGAAATCAGCGATAACAGAAACCTCCTGGTTGTATGTCAAGGAAAAAGAAGAAAATCAGGAATTGATTGACCTCCGGATAAACGGCGTCAATAAAGGCGGACTTCTTTTATCTATCAAAAGTATCCCTGCCTTTTTACCGGTTTCACAGCTCACTCCAGAGCACTATCCGCGGGTTGATGGCGGCGACAAAAAGAAAATTCTGCAAAAACTAAAAGAATTTGTCGGAAAAACATTGCGCGTAAAAATTATCTCATACAGCCCAGAAGAGCAGAAAATTATCGTCTCCGAAAAACGAGCTTGGGAGGAAACGCAAAAACAAAAACTTTCACAATACAAAATCGGAGATACAATCTCCGCAAAAGTAAAATCCATAACGAACTTTGGCTGTTTCATCACATTTGACGACAACCTTGATGGCCTTATTCCGATAGAAACAATATCAATTCCTGAAGGGCAGACAATTTCGGATGTTGTACGGCAAAATCAGGAAATATCAGCAAAAATTATTGATTTGATAGGAACAAAAGTCTTTCTTTCCTTGAAAAACGAGTAACTCAAATGATAAAGCTTCATAAACAAATTATAATTCTTGTCGCCTCTTTTGCGCTGTTGTTATGGCTCTCTCAAAAAATCTCGCTCCAGTTTAATACAGAACGGACAGAACGCGTTCCTTTCAACAAACTGGTAGAACTGATTGTTGAAGAAAAAATCAAAACAATAGAACTGCGCGGAGACAACGCGCTGATTGCCGGTCTTACTGACGGAAGCTCTGTTTTGTCCCGAACAATCGGAAATGATTCTATAATAACAACGCTTAAAAACTACGATGTTCCTGTTGAGATTATTAAGCGGATCGCTATTGATGTAAAAGAAGAGAACGGCTTTATATCATTTATCGCCATACTAATTCCGACGCTTTTCCCCATTCTTCTTATTGCGGGATTTTTTTATTTACTCTATAAACAGGCGCAGGGATTTTCAGCAAAAACTTTCTCCTTCGGGCAGTCGGCTGGAAGACAGGTAAACTACGAAGGAACTGAAGGAGGGAGCGGCGCTGTCAAAACTAAGTTTAAGGATGTTGCCGGCGTCAAAGAAGCCAAAGAGGAGCTTATGGAGGTGATTGATTTTTTGAAAAATCCAAAAAAATTCACTGATCTTGGCGCCCGCATTCCGCGCGGCGTGCTCCTGATCGGGCCGCCGGGATGCGGAAAAACACTTCTTGCCAAAGCTGTTGCCGGAGAAGCCGATGTTCCTTTTTTTCATATTTCAGGTTCAGAATTTATGGAATTATTTGTAGGAGTTGGAGCGTCCCGCGTGCGAGGACTGTTCCAAAAAGCCAAACGAAGCGCTCCATGCATCATTTTTATTGACGAACTTGACAGTATCGGCAGGAAACGAGGGGCCGGCTTTGGCGGAGCGCATGATGAACGAGATCAAACTTTAAACCAAATTCTTGTTGAAATGGACGGCTTTGACACAGACACGAACGTAATAGTCATGGCCGCGACTAATCGCCCGGACGTGCTTGACTCTGCGCTACTTCGCCCTGGACGCTTTGACCGCAGAATCACAATTGATCTTCCGGATATCGCATCGCGCGAAGAAATGCTGAAAGTTCACGCAAAAGGAAAACCGCTTACAGATGGCGTAAATCTGCGCCGCGTTGCCGAGCGGACGCCGGGATTTTCCGGAGCGGATCTTGCGCATCTTATGAATGAAGCGGCAATCCTTGCGGCGCGCAATAATAAAACGCAAATCACAATGGAAGAACTGCTTCCGAGCATTGAAAAAGTAATGCTCGGTCCGGAACGCAGAAGCCGCGTGATTACAGATCAGGAAAAAAAAATTACCGCATTTCATGAAGCCGGACACGCGATCGTGGCGCACACGCTTCCGGAAGCGGATCCTGTTCATAAAGTTTCTGTGATCGCGCGCGGACAGGCAGGCGGTTACACTCTAAAAATCCCTGAAAAAGACAAATACCTCCACACGCGCGCCGAATTTATGGCTGATCTTTCAGTTTCAATGGGCGGGCTTGCGGCGGAAAAAATTACATTCAATGAGATGACAACAGGCGCGTCCGGCGACCTCCGATACGCGACACAACTTGCGCGGAAACTCGTTACACGCTACGGCATGAGCGATAAAATCGGACCAGTCTCGTTTGAACTTGAAGACACAAACGACTTCTCTCAATTTCCATGGGAAGAATTGAAAAGCGTATACAGCGATACAACGCTTGAAAATATTGACATAGAAGTTGCGCGCATCCTTGAGGAAGCGTATAATAACGCCAGAAAAATTATAGAACTTCACCTTGGAAAACTTGAACGCGTTGCAAAAAAACTTCTTGAGCAAGAGACAATTGAAAAAGAAGAATTTGAACAGCTGATGCTTGAATCGTAACTTTGAACTTTGCCAAGAC